>JBIICO010000342.1:0-2589 GCA_044238855.1 Caulobacter sp. | reverse complement strand
CGCGCCACTCGGCTGCGTCCTGCTGCTGGCGATGGGCGCTTGCGCCACCGCGCCGAAGCCGGATGCGGGTTACCTGAGCCGCTACGACAAGCTCGGCGGACGCGGCGACGGCCTTCGCGCCAGCGTGCGGCAATGGGCCGACGCCGACGCGCTGAAGACAGTGAACACCGTCCGCATCCAACCCGCCGCCATGCTCGACGGCGCGGACGAGACCCGCGCGCTGGAGCCCCTGGAGCAGCGAGCCCTGCTGCGCGAGATCGACGCCCAGCTCTGCTTCGAGCTCTCGGAGCGGTTCGCGATCGCCGCGCCGCACGAGTCGGCGGACGCCGAGGTTCGGTCTGCGGTGACCTGGTTTCGCCCGACCGGCCGGGGCGCTTCGGCGGTTTCGGCGGCGGCGGCCTTCTTCATTCCAGGGCCGATCGACCTGCGAGCGCCGGGCACGCTCGGCGCGCTCGGCGTGGAGACCGAAATGCAGGCCGCCGATGGCCGGCAGATCGCCGCCGTGGCCTGGGCCCGCCAGGCGAACGCCGTGGGCACCGACGCCCCGTCGCTGGTCAAGGCCGGGGACGCGCTGCAGTTCGCCGAGCCGTTCGCCGACGATGCGGCCGCCGCCATGACGCCGACGCCCGCGCCGGCGAAGCGCAAGTTCGAAAGCGGACAGGATCCGTGTCGCGACTACGGCCCCCGCGTCCGGGTGGGCTCCTTCGCCGCGAAGGTGATCACCAACCTCTACGTGCCGCAGGCCACCGTCGCCGAGCCAGGCCAGACGCAACCGTCCGAGACCGCCGGGGAGCCTTAGCGCTTCGGCAGCGTGTCGAGGTCCCGGTCGAACAGCCAGGTTGCATGCACCGCGGTCGTCACGGCGTTCCGGAAGAACGGCAGCGGCACTGTATCGAAGTCGTCGGTCGGCTTGTGGTACTCGGGATGGTCCTCGACGCCGAAATAGACCCAGGCCACGCCCGCCTTGGCGAAAACCCCGTGGTCGGACTGGTAGGTCCAGTTGTCGAAGCTGTCGTCCGGACCGGTGTCGTGGCCCTGCTTGAGCGTCACCGGGGCGATGGCGGCGACGGCGTCCAGCCTCGCCTTCACCCACGGATTGGCCGAACCGCCGGCGGCGTAGAGCTCGCCCCTGGCGTTCTTGGCCAGCATGTCGAAATTGACGTTCAGGGCGACGCGGTCGAGCGGGACCGGCGGGGACTCGACGAACGCCCTGGCGCCGCGCAGACCCATCTCCTCGCCGTCCAGCGCCACGATGTAGACGGTATGCTTCGGCGGCTTGGCCTTGAACGCCTCGGCCACCGCCAGCAGAGCCGCCACGCCGGAGGCGTTGTCGTCGGCGCCGTTGTAAATCTCGCCGTTCCGGACGCCGAGGTGGTCGTAGTGGGCGGTCACGACCATGACCGGGCCATCCTTCCGGGCGCCCTCGATCCTGGCGATCAGGTTCACGCCGGTGACGTCGCCCCCCTCCTTACTGAAGGAGAAGGGCTGCTCGACGACGGTCAGGCCGATCGCCTTCATCCGTCCATCGACATAGGCCCGCGCCTTGGCGCCGCCTGGCGACCCGGCCAGGCGGCCCTGCATGTCGTCGGCGGACAGGACACGGACGTCTTCGACGGCCCTGTCGCCCGGCGCGGCCAGCGCCGAACCGGCCAGCAGGACGGCGGCGAGCACGGTGGAAAGCAGGATGCGGCGCATTGGACTCCCCTGGAAGCCCCACCTCAGTGCCCGCGCAGTCCGCGAGGCGCAAGCCGGTCATCCGCCGTTCAGGTAGCGGCGGTCATCGTCACGGTCATGAAAACGCTGATCCTTTCCGCCATCGCCCTGGCCACCGTCGCCACCGCCGCTCCCGCCATGGCCCAGGCGCCGGGCGCCGCCGGCTGTTCGGTCAGCGTCTCGTTCGGCAGCTACGCCATGGGCATCGACCGCGCCGCGTTCGACCGCGTGGAGCGCTACACCAAGGCCAACCGCCGTCTGATCCAGTCGGTGAAGGTCACCCCCTGGGGCCGCGAAGGCGAGCGCACGGTCTGCATCGCCACCCGCTCGCAGGCGGCGCGGACGACTGTGTTCATGGACGTCCGCGACCTGATCAAGGGCAAGGCGAAGACAGGCCCCACCACCGTCTCGACCAGCGACGGCCGCAGTTGGCAGGCCAACCCGCGCATCCGATAGCGCACGCAGGTTCCTCTCCCGCGAGGGGTGGGGCTGCGTAACCCGCCAGGACGGAGCAGGGTCGGCGTGGGAAGCACGGCGGCCTGCCGTCTGGCCTTGGTTCGTCCCACTCAGCCGCGGCGACGCCTCTCCCAAGGCGCGAGCGACGGAAGCAAACACCGACGCCGTACCGCTTTTTCGACTTCCCTTCCCGCCCCTCGCCTTGGCATCATGCCGGTAACGAGAAAAGCGGGAGAGAGACAGATGGACGCCCAGTCGCAATGGACCGGCCTCGACGCCGGCCGCCTGGAACGCATCACCGACCACATTGAGCGGAACTACATCTCGACCGGCAAGATCGCCGGCTGCCAGGTGGAGGTCACCCGCCACGGCCACACGGCCTATGCGAAGAGCTTCGGCCAGCGTGACCGGGAGCGGAGC
>JBIICO010000341.1:0-2597 GCA_044238855.1 Caulobacter sp. | reverse complement strand
GCCGACGGCGAGCTGAGCTACATCCTGGCTCCGCAGCGCCTGAAGGTCGGTGACGAAATCGTCGCCTCCTCGCGCGTCGACGTGAAGCCGGGCAACGCCGCCCCGCTGAGCGGTCTGCCGATCGGCACGATCATTCACAACGTCGAGCTGAAGCCCCTGAAGGGCGGCCAGATCGCCCGTTCGGCCGGCGCCTACGCCCAGCTGGTCGGCCGCGACGCCGGCTACGCCCAGATCCGTCTGGGTTCGGGCGAGCTGCGCATGGTGCAGGACACCTGCATGGCCACTGTCGGCGCCGTCTCGAACCCGGATCACATGAACCAGGTTCTGGGCAAGGCCGGCCGCGTCCGCCACATGGGCTTCCGTCCGCACGTTCGCGGCGTCGCCATGAACCCGGTCGACCACCCCCACGGCGGCGGCGAAGGCCGCACCTCGGGCGGTCGCCACCCGGTGACCCCGGCCGGCAAGCCGACCAAGGGCGCCAAGACCCGCACCAACAAGGCCACGGACAAGTTCATCATCCGGTCGCGCCACAAAGCGAAGAAGGGCCGTTAAGCCATGACCCGCTCAGTCTGGAAGGGCCCGTTTGTCGACGGTTATCTGCTGAAGAAGGCAGAGACCGCGCAAGGCAGCGGCCGCAAGGATGTCATCAAGACCTGGTCGCGTCGTTCGACGATCATGCCGCAGTTCGTCGGCCTGACCTTCGGCGTCCACAACGGTCAGAAGCACGTGCCCGTCTCCGTGTCGGAAGACATGGTCGGCCATAAGCTCGGCGAGTTCGCCCCGACCCGGAACTTCCCGGGCCACGCGGCGGACAAGAAGGCCAAGAGGAAGTAGGTCATGAGCAAGTCCAAGACCGAACGCCGCCTCTCGGGCGTCGAGGCTCAAGCCAAGGTGCGCACCCTGCGCACCTCGGCCCGCAAGCTGAACCTGGTGGCCCAGTCGATCCGTGGCCTGAAGGTGCAACGTGCGCTGAACGAACTCGAGTTCAGCCACAAGCGCATCGCCCAGGACGTTCGCAAGGCGCTCTACAGCGCCATCTCGAACGCCGAGAACAACCACAACCTCGACATCGACTCGCTGGTCGTCGCCGAGGCCTATGTGGGCAAGAACCTGATCATGAAGCGCTTTTCCGCCCGCGCTCGCGGCCGGTCTTCGCGCATTGAGAAGCCGTTCAGCGAGATCACCATCGTGGTCCGCGAACTGGGTGAGGCCGCCTGATGGGTCAGAAAGTCAATCCGGTCGGGCTGCGGCTCGGCGTCAACCGTACCTGGGACAGCCGTTGGTTCGCCGACGGCAAGGAGTACGGCCGTCTGCTGCACGAGGACATCAAGGTCCGCAAGGAGCTGAAGAAGCGCCTCGGCGCCGCCGGCATCTCGCGCATCGTGATCGAGCGTCCGCACAAGAAGTGCCGCATCACCATCTATGCCGCGCGCCCTGGCGTGATCATCGGCAAGAAGGGCGCGGACATCGACAAGCTCCGCAAGGACCTGTCGAGCATGACGGGCGGCGAGGTTCACCTGAACATCGTCGAGATCCGCAAGCCGGAGACCGACGCCCAGCTGGTGGCCGAGAACATCGCCCAGCAGCTCGAGCGCCGCGTCGCCTTCCGTCGCGCCATGAAGCGCACCATGCAGTCGACCATGCGTCTGGGCGCCAAGGGCGTTCGGATCAACGTTTCGGGTCGTCTGGGCGGCGCTGAAATCGCTCGGATGGAGTGGTATCGCGAAGGTCGCGTGCCGCTGCACACCCTGCGCGCCGACATCGACTACGGCTTCGCGGAAGCCAAGACCACCTACGGCATCATCGGCGTGAAGACCTGGATCTTCAAAGGCGAGGTGCTGGAGCACGACCCGATGGCCCTGGACAAGCGTCTGGCCACTGAATCCGGCCCGGCCGGCGAAGGTGGCGGTCGCGACCGTGACGATCGTGGCCCCCGTGGCCCGCGTCGTGACCGCGGCCCGCGAGCTGAGGCGTAACGAACATGCTGTCTCCGAAGAAAACCAAGTACCGGAAGGCCTTCAAGGGCCGCATCCACGGCACCGCCAAGGGCGGCACGCTCCTGAACTTCGGGTCCTACGGCCTGAAGACCGTGGAACCCGAGCGCATCACGGCGCGTCAGATCGAAGCGGCCCGCCGCGCGATCACCCGCCACATGAAGCGCCAGGGCCGCGTGTGGATCCGGATCTTCCCGGACCTGCCCGTGACCGACAAGCCGGCCGAAGTCCGGATGGGTAAGGGCAAGGGCGCGGTCGACTACTGGGCCGCTCGTGTTCACCCGGGTCGCATCATGTTCGAGATCGACGGCGTCGCCGACGATATCGCCCGTGAAGCCCTGAAGCTCGGCGCCGCCAAGCTTCCGGTGAAGACCCGCATCGTGACCCGCATCGACGCGGGCGTGGCCACGGAGCACTAAGATGAAGATCGATGAAGTCCGCGGCCTGACGGCCGACCAGCTCGCCGAAGCCCTGCTGAACCTGAAGAAAGAGCAGTTCAACCTGCGCTTCCAGGCGGCGACGGGCCAGGTCGAGAAGACCCACCGCGTCAACGAGATCCGCACGGATATCGCGCGGATCAAGACGGTGCTGCGCGCCAAGAAA
>JBIICO010000340.1:0-2598 GCA_044238855.1 Caulobacter sp. | reverse complement strand
GCCCAGCAGCGCATCCAGCGAGTGACGGTAGCTCTCCTTGACCTTGTCGACCGCGAAGTCGACGCGGCGCGCCAGCCAGCCTTCGCCCGAGGAGGGCTTGAGCAGCTTGGACGCCAGCATCGGCGACAGCGAGAGAGCGAGGAAGGCGGAGAAGGCCACGGCCGCGGCGATGGCCACCGCCAGCTCGACGAACAGCCGACCGATGTAGCCCGGCAAGAACATCAGCGGCGCGAACACCGAGATCAGCACGATGGTCGTGGCGACGACGGCGAAGAACACCTGCCGCGTGCCGCGCGTGGCGGCCACGGTCGCGGGCTCGCCCTCGTCCACGCGGCGCTGGATGTTCTCGACCACGACGATGGCGTCGTCGACGACGAGGCCGACGGCCAGCACCAGCGCCAGCAGGGTCAGCAGGTTCAGCGAGAAGCCCAGCGGCGCCAGGACGATGAAGGTCGACAGCAGGCAGATCGGAGCCACGAGCGAGGGGATGATCGCCGCCCGCCAGCTGCCCAGGAAAATGAGGTTCACCAGCGCCACCAGGGCGATGGAGATGCCCATGGTGATCCAGACTTCCTGGATGGCGTGGGCGGTGAATTGCGAGGAGTCGACGGCGATCAGCAGCTTCGTGCCCGGCGGCAGGGTCTTGTTGATCTCCTCGACCGCCTCCTTCGCCGCGTCGGCGATGGCCAGGTCGTTGGCCTGCGACTGGCGGGTCAGGATCAGGCCGATCTGGTCGACGCCGTTGCCGCGGAAGACCCGGCGCGGCTCCTCGGCGCCCTCCTCGACCCGTGCGATGTCGCCCAGGCGCGTGACGTAGACCTGCGCCGCGCCGGCGGTGTCGGACGTCGCGCCGCTGCTCGGACGGACCGGCAGCTGGACGAAGTCGGCGGGCTTGGCGTAGCCGCGGTTGACCCGGATGGTGAAGTCCTTGGACTTGCTCTCGAGCGACCCGGCCGGCAGCTCGACGTTCTGGCTGTTCAGCGCCGTCTCGACATCCGCGACGGTGATGTTCCGCGCCGCCATCTGGTCGGCGTCGAGCCAGATGCGCATCGAATAGATCGGGCCGTTCAGCCCGACCGTGGCGACGCCCGGGATGGTCGACATCCGCTCCACCAGGAAGCGGTCGGCATAGTCGGCGAGCTGAAGCGGGCTCAGCGTCGTCGACGTCATGTTCATGATGATGATCGGCGCGGAGTCCGCGTTCGCCTTGGCGATCTGCGGTGGGTCGGCCTGGTCGGGCAGCTGGTTGACCACGCGGCTGGCGGCGTCGCGCACGTCGTTCGCGGCCGTCTCGAGATTGGTGTCCAGCGTGAAGGTGATGTTGATCTGGCTGCGACCGTCGCGGCTCGACGACGTCACCCGGTCGATGCCCTGGATGCCCGAGACCTGGCGTTCCAGGACCTGGGTGATCCGCTCTTCGACGATTTCGGCCGAGGCGCCGCGATAGGTGGTCGAGATCGATACCACGGGCGGGTCGACGTTCGGCAGTTCGCGGATCGGCAGGCTGACGAAGGCCGCCAGCCCGATGACGACGAGGATGATCGCGGCGACGGCCGCGAATACCGGACGCTTTACAGAGAGATCCGACAGCATCAGCGGGCGGCCCGCTGACCGGCGGCGGCGCCGTTCTGGCCGGGACGGCCGCCGCCGACACTGACGGGCTGGCCGTTCTGCACGCGGTTGAGACCATCGGCCACGATCCGGTCGCCGGCCTTCACGCCGCCGACGATCTCGACGAAGCCGTCCTGGCTGGCGCCGACGTCGACGGCCTGCTTGCGGGCGGCGAGGCCTTCGCCACGCTTGTCGATGACGAAGACATAGGCCTGGTCTCCCTCGAACTGGATCGCGGCCTCTGGCACGGCCAGAGCGTCACGGCCGCCGTGAGTGATGGCGACGCGCATAAGCATGCCCGGCTTGATGCTGCCGGAGGCATTGGGGAACTCGGCGCGGGCGGTGATGGCGCGGGTGCTGGCGTCGATCCGGCTGTCGAGCCGGGCGATGCGGCCCTGGAAGCTCTGGTCCGGGTAGGCGTCCGGCCGGGCCACGATCGGCGAGCCTTCCGACAGCACCGGTAGGTAGCGGTCGGGAACCTCGAAGTCGACGCGGATGGTCGACAGGTCGTCCAGTGTGACGATCGCCGTGCCGGGCGCGATCAGCGTGCCGGGCGTGACATCGGTCAGGCCGACGACGCCGCTGAACGGGGCCCGGATCACGCGATCCAGCTTGCGGGCCTGAGCCGCCCGGACGCCGGCGCGGGCCGTTTCCAGCGCGGCCTGGTATTGCTCGGCCGTGGCGCGCGGGGCGACGCCGCGCTCGGCCAGTTCGTTCCAGCGCTTGTAGTCGCGTTGGGCCTGGGCGAGCGTCGCCTCGGCCTGGATGACGTCGGCGTCCTCCTCGCCTGCCTTCAACTCCACCAGGATCTGGCCGGCGGAGACGCGCTGGCCGTCGCGGAAGCGGACGGACGTGACCATCTCGGTGGTGTTCGAGGTGATGGTGACCGACTGCTGTCCCTTGGCGACGCCGAGGACGTCGATGCGGTCGGCGAAGGGCCGGGAGCCCACCACGGCCTGTGAAACCTGCGCGGCGCGGCCGCCGCCC
>JBIICO010000339.1:0-2601 GCA_044238855.1 Caulobacter sp. | reverse complement strand
AAGCTCGGTCCGTCGGTCAGCACCGACAGGCAGGCCGCGCCGCCGCGCTCGTAGGCTCTGGCCAGCGCCGGCGGGTCGAAGTCCTCGCGGATGATCCCCTTGGACGGCGAGGCTTTCTTGATCTCGGCGATCAGGGCCAGCCGGCCGGGCGCGTGATGGCGTTCCAGCGCCGCCCGGAAACCGCGCGGGGACAGCGCGACCGAGGCGTCGGCGTCGACCTTGGACTGCGGCCGCTCGGCCATGCGGGCGGCGACCTCTTCACGCTTGTAGGCGGCGATCTTCGCGAGGATGTCGGTCATTGCTTCCGGTAAGCCCATCTCTTGTCGTCGTTGAGGACCAGCAAGCCGCCCTCGATGTCACGCAGTCCGCAGGCCTGCTCGATGCCTCGCGAGGCGCCCACGGACGTATAACCCTCGAAGTCGATCCAGAGACAGGCGTCATCGGCCGCCTTGCTGGCGTTGCGGCCGCCGACGGACCAGCGGCCTCGTTCCTCGTGGGCGCCGACGGCGTCCGTCCAGGCATGCCGGAAGTCTCCGCCGGCCTCGAGCGCCAGGCTGTGGGTCTTCAGGTCGCCCAGGCCCTGGTAGCGCCCCGCGGGCTGGTCCAGCGTCCTCGTGCAGCCGCCGAGCGCCAGGAGCAGAAGCAGCGCGATGGGCGGAAGTCTCATCAGCCGTTGGTGATCCGCACCAGGCTGTCCAGCGCGCTCAGCGCCCGGCCGTCGTCGACCACCGCGGCGGCCAGCTCGACCCCGTCGCGCAGGGTCTCGACCGCATCGGCCACCAGGAACGCCGCGGCGGTGTTGAGCAGGACGATGTCGCGATAGGCGCCGGTCTCACCCTCCAGCATGCGACGCAGGGCGTCGGCGTTGTATTCGGGATCGCCGCCGGTGAGGTCGAACAGCGAAGCGCGAGGCAATCCAACGGCTTCCGGCGTGATGGTGAAGCGGCGGACGCCGACTCCTTCACGCCATTCGGCCACTTCCGTCTCGCCCGTGGTGGTCAGCTCGTCCATGCCCTGGCCGTGGACGGACCAGGCCCGGACCGCGCCCAGCGCCCCCAGGGCGTTGGCGATCGGTTCGACATAGCGCGGCGCGGGCACGCCCATCACCTGACGGCGGGCGCCGGCCGGATTGGTCAGCGGGCCCAGCAGGTTGAAGATGGTCCGGAAGCCCAGCTCCTGCCGGATCGGCGAGACGTGCTTCATCGCCCCGTGGTGCGCCTGGGCGAACAGGAAGCAGATGCCGGCCTCGTCCAGCGCCCGGCGCTGCTTCTCCAGGCCCGGATCTATGTTGACGCCCAGGGCGGCCAGCACGTCGGCGGTGCCGGACTTGCTGGTGATGGCCCGGTTGCCGTGCTTGGCGACCTTCAGCCCGCCGCCGGCCGCCACGAACGAGGTCGCGGTGGAGATGTTCAGGGTGTGCAGCCCATCGCCGCCGGTGCCGCAGACGTCGATGGTCTCGTACGGCAGGTCCAGGTGCACGGCCGCGCGGCGCATGGCGCGGGCGCAGGCGGCGATCTCGCCCACTGTCTCGCCGCGCAGGCGGATGGCGGTCACGGCCGCCGCCACCTGGGCCGGCGTCGGCTCGCCGCGCAGGCAGGCGGAGAAGAAGGCCTCGGCGTCGTCCTCGGAGAGGGTCGCGCCGTCGGCCAGGCGGTTCAGCAGCGGCTTGAAGGCGTCGGACATGGTCTTAGACGTAAGTCGTCGCGAGCCGGCCGACGCCGGCCAGGTCGAGGAAGTTGGCCAGCAGCTGGTGGCCGCCCTCGGTGGCGATCGACTCCGGATGGAACTGCACCCCGTGGATCGGCCGCGTCCGGTGCTGCACGCCCATGATCTCGCCGTCCTCGGTCCAGGCGGTGACCTCCAGCTCGGCGGGCAGGGTGTCCTTCTCGACCGCCAGGCTGTGATAGCGAGTCGCCGTGAACGGCTGCGGCAGGCCCTTGAACAGGCCCTTGTCGGCGTGGCTGATCTTGCTGGTCTTGCCGTGCATGATGGTCTTGGCCCGCACCACGTCGCCGCCGTAGGCCTGCCCGATCGCCTGGTGGCCCAGGCAGACGCCCAGGATCGGCAGATCGTCCGGCGCCCCGCGCAGCAGCGGCAGGCAGATTCCCGCCTGGTCCGGCGCGCACGGCCCGGGCGACAGCAGCACCGCCGCCGGCTTCAGCCCAAGGGCTTCCTGCACGGTCAGGGCGTCGTTGCGATGCACGACGGTCTCGGCCCCAAGCTCGTTCAGGTAGTGGACGAGATTGTAGGTAAAGCTGTCGTAGTTATCGATGACGAGGATCATGGCCCGACGCTTCTAGGGGCTTTCCCGCCGTCCGTCATCGGCCCAATGAGGCATGCAGCCCAATTCGCCCGCCTCCAACGCCCTCCCGTCATCCTCGCGCCCGTCGCGAGGATGACGGGAGGAAGCGCGATTGACCGCCGCCCAATCACGCAATAAATGAAGTTACATGAAAACCGATACCCGCCTCTCGGGCGTGCTGCACGTGCTGCTGCACATGGCCGGCCAGGACCGCCCCGCGACCTCGGAGGCCCTGGCCCAGGCCATGACCACCAACCCGGTCGTCATCCGCCGCGTTCTGGCGGGCCTGCGTGAGCGCG
>JBIICO010000338.1:0-2611 GCA_044238855.1 Caulobacter sp. | reverse complement strand
GCGCGACGCGCTCGGCCTCGGTGAAGCCGTCCAGGGCGCCCAGCAGGTAGCGCATGGTGTTGCGCAGCTTGCGGTAGCTGTCGGTGACCGTGGCCAGGATCGTCTTCCCGATCCGCTGGTCCTCCATGTAGTCGACCGTCGCGGTCCACAGGCGCAGGATTTCAGCGCCGGACTCGGCGATGACCACATGCGGCTCGACCGTGTTGCCCAGCGACTTGGACATCTTCTGTCCGTTCTCGTCGAGGGTGAAGCCGTGGGTGACCAGGGTCTTGTAGGGCGCGCGGCCGCGCGTGCCGCAGGACTCCAGCAGCGAGGACTGGAACCAGCCGCGGTGCTGATCCGAGCCCTCGAGGTAGAGGTCGGCGGGCCAGGCGCTGTCGTCGCGGTCCTCGATCGTGAAGGCGTGGGTCGAGCCGGAGTCGAACCAGACGTCGAGGATGTCCTCGACCTTCTCGTACTTGGCCGGGTCGTGGTCGCCGAGGAAGTCCGTGGCCGGCCGGTTGAACCAGGCGTCGGCGCCTTCCTCGTGCATCAGCTTGACGATGCGGTCGTTGACGGCCTGGTCGCGCAGGGGTTCGCCCGCCTCCTTGTCGACGAACATGGCCAGCGGCGCGCCCCAGGCGCGCTGACGGCTGATCAGCCAGTCCGGCCGGGTCTCGACCATGCCGCCGATGCGGTTGCGGCCGGCGTCGGGATGGAAGGTGGTGTCGGCGATGGCCTTCAGCGCGCGCTGGCGCAGCGTCTCGCCGTTCTCCAGCGGCTCGTCCATGCGGATGAACCACTGCGGCGTGTTGCGGAAGATGACCGGCGCCTTGGACCGCCAGCTGTGCGGATAGCTGTGCTCCAGCCGGCCGCGGGCCAGCAGGTTGCCGGCCTCGATCAGCCTGTTCATCACCTCGGCGTTGGCCGGGCCGAACTTGCCCGACTTCTTGCCTTCGGTTTCGAGGACCTTCAGGCCCGCGAACAGCGGCACGTGCGGATAGTAGGCGCCGTCCGGGTCGACGGTTTCGGGGATGGTCGGGTCGATGCCGGCGGCGTCCAGCTGCGGCTTGCTCTTCAGCCAGATCAGGTAGTCGTCGGCGCCGTGGCCCGGCGCGGTGTGCACGAAGCCCGTGCCCGCGTCGTCGGTGACGTGGTCGCCGGCCAGCATCGGCACCTTGAAGCCGTAGCCGGCGTCGAGCGCGGCCAGCGGGTGCGACAGCACCACGCCCTCCAGGCTGGCGGTCTCGACCCGCTTCCACTTCGCGATCTTGGCGGCCTTGAACACGTCCTCGGCCAGCTTGTCGGCCAGGATCAGCCTGTCGCCCGGCGCGGCCCAGGGCTGGAACTCGAGGTTCTCTTCCAGAGCCTCGACCTCGTAGACCCCGTAGTCGATGCGCGGGCTGTAGCTGACCGCGCGGTTGGCCGGGATGGTCCAGGGCGTGGTGGTCCAGATCACGACCGAGGCGTCACCGCCCTGCACCGGGAACTTCACCCAGACGGTCGGGCTGTTGTGGTCGGCGTATTCCACCTCGGCGTCGGCCAGGGCGGTGCGTTCGACCGGCGACCACATCACCGGCTTTGAGCCGCGGTAGAGCTGGCCCGACATCACGAACTTCTGGAACTCGGCGACGATGGTCGCCTCGCTGGTGAAGTCCATGGTCGAGTAGCGGCGTTCCCAGTCGCCGAGCACGCCCAGGCGCTGGAAGCCCTTCATCTGCTCGCCGATCCAGTGGCCGGCGTAGGCGCGGCACTCGGCGCGGAACTCGGCCGTGGGGACGTCGTCCTTGCGGCGGCCCTTGGCCTTGTAGTCCTTCTCGATCTGCCACTCGATGGGCAGGCCGTGGCAGTCCCAGCCGGGCACGTAGTCGACGTCGTAGCCGAGCGCGAAGCGGCTACGGACGACGAAGTCCTTCAGCAGCTTGTTCAGCGCATGGCCGATGTGGATCGAGCCGTTGGCGTAGGGCGGGCCGTCGTGGAACACGTACAGCGGCGCGCCGGCCTGCTGACGGGCCTTGCGGACGGCATGGTACAGCCCGACCTCGGCCCAGCCGGCCAGGATCTCGGGCTCCTTCTTCGGAAGGCCGGCCCGCATGGGGAACACGGTCTCGGGAAGGAAGACGGTTTCGCGGTAGTCGCGCGGGGAAGCGGCGTCGTCGGCCATGGGACTTTCTCGGAATGGGGTCGGAAGGGTGCGGGGTTCACGTCCCGGCATGCGCGGCCGTTCCCGGCGGCGTCACGCCGGGCGGATAATTCGCGAGGTCTTCCGAGCCGAAGTCATCGGGCGGGGCTGTAGCAGAGGTGGGCGCGGATGGCGAGCCTTGCGGCCGGGGACATGCACTTCAGTGCGTGTCCCCTTCGGCCTCGGCGAAGCTGGTGGTGACACGTACCGCTGCCCGCTGCATGTCCGCGACCGCAGGATGCTTCAGCTCTTCTTCCGCGCCTTCGGCGTCACCGTCACCGTCATCCGCTGCCCGGCCCGCACGATGTCGAAGGCGATGCTCCGGCCGATGCTGCCGGGGCCGAGCACGCGGAGCAGGTCGTCGAGGCCGGTGACCGAGCGGCCGTCGGCGCCGACGATCAGGTCGCCCTGGGCCAGGCCGGCCTTCGCCGCCGGCCCGCCGGCGTCGAC
>JBIICO010000247.1:0-4853 GCA_044238855.1 Caulobacter sp. | reverse complement strand
GCCATGGTCAACGTGACCAATCGTGCCGATGTTGCAGTGCGGCTTGTTACGTTCGAACTTTTCCTTGGCCATCTTCTTCTACCTTAGGGCTGGCGCGGGTTGTCTCAAAAAGGCGACTGGAGCGGGTAGCCGGGATCGAACCGGCATCCTCAGCTTGGAAGGCTGCTGCACTACCATTGTGCTATACCCGCCCTTCGGCTGGTCGCCGTCGTCTCCTGTTTCAGTCTGAGGTCCCGCGTCTGCCGGGGAGAAGAGCCATCGCGCGTGGTGGGGGAAGTAGGACTCGAACCTACGAAGCTTTCGCAGCGGATTTACAGTCCGCCCCCTTTGCCGCTCGGGACATTCCCCCAGCGCGATGGTGCTCTTTCCTTGGCGGCCAGCCCCTTCGCGGTTAAGCGAAGCAGCCTGGGGCCCCAAATCGGAGCGCGTCTTATAGTGTCCTCGTCTCGTGAACGCAACGACCGGAAAAAGGCCTTTTCACCGAGGCTCGAAAAAGGCGGAAAGCCCCGCCCGCAAAGGGGTTCCGCGCCGGATTCCAAGGATTGGCTCTGGGGTGTGCACGCCGTCGAGGCCGCTCTGGCCAACGCCGCGAGGCCGCGTCCCAAGCGCATTCTGGCCTCTCCGGACCGCGCCAGGACGCTGAGTCGCCAGTTCCCGAATCTGGCCGGGGTGGAGATCTTCGAGTCCCACGATATCGGCCGCCAGCTGCCCCAGGGCGCCGTGCACCAGGGCCTGGCCCTGAAGATCGACGCGCCCGAGGCGCTCTCCATAGAAGAGATCGGCTCTCCGGCCGAAGGAGTCCTGGTCATGCTGGACCAGCTGACCGATCCGCAGAACGTCGGGGCCATCTTCCGATCGGCCGCCGCGTTCGGGGCGCGGGGGATCATCCTGCAGGACCGCAACGCCCCGGCCCTGTCCGGCGCGCTCGCCAAGGCCGCCGTCGGCGCGGTCGACCGGCTGCCGCACGCGGCGGTGGTTAACCTTTCCCGCGCCCTGGAGACGCTGGCCGAGCTCGGCTGGAAAATCGTCGGTCTCGACGGGGCGTCGGACACCACGCTGGAGCAGGCGCTGGACGGCTCGCCGACCGTTCTGGTCATGGGATCGGAGGGTGAAGGCTTGCGCCGCCTGGTTTCCGAGCACTGCGATGTGCTGGCCAAGATCGCCATGCCGGGCGCGTTCGAGAGCCTGAATGTCTCGAACGCGGCGGCGATCGCGCTCTACGAGGCGTCGAAACGACGCCTGTGAGGCCCCTCGGGCGCCGTTGCGGCGCCTTAAATTCGCGCCGCAGGTGAAGCCGTTACGCGAATCCGAATTAACCGTTTTGATTTCGTCGCGAAGGCGTGTTTCTCTTCGCGCCTTGCGTCCGATCAGGGCAGTTTTTGCCCTGATTTTCTTCGGCATGGGATCGGGGGTTCCGATGTTGAGAGGCCTAGTGCGTCTGACTGCCTGCGTGGCGTCCGGCGCGGCTTTTCTGGCACTGACGGGTTGTGGGGGCGGCCAGCCCGAGGACAGCTATTCCAGCGCGCCTCCAGCGGCCTATGACCGCGGCGGCGATCAGCCGGTGCTCATGGGCTCGACGCCGCCGCCCGCGCGGCCGGCGGACGCCGGCGGCCTGCTGGGCGGTCCCGACGGCTACGCCGGCATGGCGCCGATCCCCAATCCCGCCGACCTGAGCCGCGCCGAGCGGGTCAAGTACTACGGCCACAAGTACGACTATCTCCCCGAACCCAAGGGCCGCCCGGGCGCCCGCGCCACCGCCAGCCATCCGCGTCACCAGCTTCTGACGCGCCGCCGCGAGGACGGAACGCTGGAAGTGTCCATGCGGCCGATCGCCAACCCCGAGGACATGACCGCCGCCGAGCGCCGTCGCGTCTACGGCAACCGCTACGCCCCGCGCCCGTTCGTGCCGCACTCGCCGCGCCGCCGCGGCGACGCCGCCCCGAGCGTGACCGTCGCGGCCGCGCCGAAGCCCGTGATCAAGCCGGCGGCCGCGCCGAAAGTCGCCGCTCCGACCGTCAAGCCGGCCGCGCCGATCGTGGCCGCCAGGCCGGCGGCTCCCGCCAAACTGGCGCCGGCTCCCGCTCCGAAGCTGACCACCGCCGAGCAGCTGAGCGCCGCCGTGAAGCCGGAGGCCATGAACAGCGCCGTGCTGACCGTGCCGGAAGGCCTGGCCAAGGGCGAGGAATCCAAGGTCTCGCTGGCCCTGCCCGCCAGCCTGTTCGACACCATCAAGCGCGAAGCCGCCAAGCTAGGCCTCGGCAAGGCGGCCAAGAAGCAGGAAGTCTCCGCCACCCTGACCGGCGAAGGCTACGAGATCACGCCGAACGGTCCGCAGACCCAGGCCCTGAAGCCGGGTCAGGCCGCGACCTTCGACTGGAACGTCAAGCCGGGCGCCGGCGACAAGGCCCCGCTGAAGGCGGCCGTCGACGGGACCCTGACCGGCGACAAGAAGGCCAGGACCACCTTCTCGCTGGCCGCGCTGGAACAGGCCGTGGCGCCCGCCGTCGAGGCGGTGAAGGAAAAGGCCGGCGGCTTCAAGCTGCCCGCCTTCTCCCTGACGTCGCTCGCCATCCCCGGCATGGAGCCGGTGAACGTGCCCGGCGTCGGCAAGGTCGGCTCCGAGAAGCTGGTCGGCGCGGGCCTGGCCCTGCTGGCCCTGCTGCTGGTGCTGCTGATGGCCCGCAACGCCAGCGCCGGTCGCGCCCGGGCCGAGCGTCGCCGCAAGTTCCGCACCATGCAGGAAGGACCGGCCGAGGCCGCCCACGAGCCGGTGCACGAGACGGTCTCGCAGCCCTACGTGAACCCGATGATCGCCGCCGCCGGCGGAGCCGCCGCGGGCGCCGCCGCCGTCCACGTCGCCCATGCGGCGCATGACGATCACGGCCACCACGACGCGCACGCCCATGAGGCTCCGGCCCAGGACGCGCACGGGCACGACGCCCATGCCGATCACGGCCACGCCGAAGCGGCGCACGCGGCGCATGACGACCATGGCCATGCCGAGGCCCATCCCGTCGCGCACCACGCCGAGCCGGCGCACGAGGATCACGGTCACGGCCACGACGATCATGCGCCCGCGGCCCACGCCGAGGACCATGGTCATCACGAGGCGCCCGTCGAGCACGCAGCGCATCACGACGACCACGCGGCCCATCCCGTCGCCCATCATCCCGAGCCGGCGCACGACGACCATGGCCACGGCCATGAGGCGCCCGCCGCCGCTCATGACGATCATGGCCATGCCGAAGCCGCTCATGGCCACGACGACCACGGTCATTCCGCGTCCCACGGGCACGACGAGCACCACCGTCAGCCCGAGCACGCATAACCGGCCGGAAGGCCATCGCTAACAAAACGCAGCCGTCGGCCTCTTGAACGAGTCCGGCGGCTGACGCATTGAGGCGTCATGTTCGAAAATCTCGCCGGTCCCCTCCTCGCCCTCGGGCAAGTCCTGATGATCGACCTGGTCCTGGCCGGCGACAACGCCGTGGCCGTGGGCCTGGCCGCGGCCGGCCTGGCCGAGAAGGATCGCAAGAAGGCGATCCTGTACGGACTGATCGCGGCCGTGGTCATGCGGATCGGCTTCGCGCTGATCACCGCCCAGCTGCTCGGCATCATCGGCCTGCTGTTCGCCGGCGGCCTGCTGCTGCTGTGGGTGTGCTGGAAGATGTGGCGCGAGATGCGCGACCAGGCCAAGCATGACGAGGAAGTCGCTGGCGCGACGCTCGACGACGATCCGACCAACAACCCTCCGGTGCGCCAGGCCAAGACCTTCGGCGCCGCCTTCCTGCAGATCCTGATCGCCGACCTGTCGATGTCGCTCGACAACGTGCTGGCCGTGGCCGGCGCCGCCCGCGAGCATCCCGGCATCCTGGTGTTCGGCCTGATCCTGTCCATCGCGCTGATGGGCGTGGCCGCGACCTTCATCGCCAACCTGCTGCACAAGCACCGCTGGATCGGCTACGTCGGCCTGATCGTCGTGCTCTACGTGGCCCTGAGCATGATGTGGGAAGGCCACCGTCAGGTCGTGGTCCGCGCCCTGAAGGTCGAGGCCTACAACGCCGTCGCCCCGGCCTTCCTCGACATCAAGCGCAAGGACCTGGACCACGGCTGCCATGCCGAAAAGGCGGGACCCAAGCGCATCGCCTGCGAGGCGCAGCCGGGGGTGGCGGGCTAAAGCCACGCGGTTCTCGATATCTCGCCGTCATCCTGGGCCTTGTGCCCAGGACCCCTCGTTCAGCTTCCACGTGAGAGCGAGATCACACGCTCACCTGCGACCGATAGAGGGGTCCTCGCCACAAGGGCGAGGATGACGAACCTTGGGGCGCAGGCCCCTACCCGCTCTGCCCCTGCTTCCTGAGCTGCGGCGGCGGGGCGGCCAGCCGCGCCAGCTGGGGCGCGAGGTCCTTCTCCGGGATCACCACCTCGATAAGGGCCGGCACGTCCTTCAGCCCCTTGATCTCGTCCAGCACGGCGGCAAGCTGGTCCGTCGTCTCGACCCGGAAGCCGGCGACCCCGAACGCCCGGGCCAGCGCCAGATAGTCCCAGCCCGGCAGCACGTCGAACGGCGCGAAGGCG
Source organism: Caulobacter sp. (assembly GCA_044238855.1). GTDB lineage: Bacteria > Pseudomonadota > Alphaproteobacteria > Caulobacterales > Caulobacteraceae > Caulobacter. The sequence continues at coordinate 275 of JBIICO010000247.1, read as the reverse complement.
CCCTGCGGCGTGAAGGCCTTGATGTCGACGAAGGCCTGCTCGATCGCGTAACCCCTGTTGCTCATCACGAAGACCGCGGCGTTGCAGCTCGCCCGCGCCAGGCTCGACAGCTCCTGGCAGACCATCATGAAGCCGCCGTCGCCGGCGACCACGAACGGCCGCTTGCCCGAACCCAGCGCCACGCCGAGCGCGCAGCCCGTCTCGTGGCCGAGCGAGCCCCAGGCCGCCTGGGCCACGAAGCTGTCGCGCGGCAGGCCGAAGAGGTTACCGAACAC
>JBIICO010000256.1:0-4672 GCA_044238855.1 Caulobacter sp. | reverse complement strand
ACCAGCACGCTGTCGTCGAGCAAGGCCTCGGCCATCAGCCAGTCGGTCAGCTGACGGTAGAAGACATTGTAGTTCAGCCCGTCCGGCATGCCGGGCGGCTCCTGCTCGGGATCGGGCTCCGCGACCGGCAGCAGGATCGCCCGCGGCGAGGCCGGGTCGCTCTGGAAACGGTCGAGCAGGCCGGTGAGGAAGGCTTGCAGCGTCACGTACGGATAGTAGCTCCGGCCGATCCGCGCCTCCTCATCGTTGACTTCGATCATCTCGTCGAAGCTGGAGGCCATGATGTCGAGGTAGTCGTCGGTGATGATCGCACCCAGAGTCACCAGGCAGTCGCTCTGGTCGACCACCGCGCGGGTCAGGGCGATCGAGGCCGGGCCGGCGTAGGTGCCGATGAACGGCGACTGCGACTCGTCCAGAACCGTCTTGCCCAAGCTGGTCGTCGTGAACGGCAGGCCGCTGGCGTCGACGACCTGCTGCGCCAGATCCTGCAGGCCGAACCGCTGGATCTCCACGCCGAACCACAGCACCGGCAGGGTCGCCGCCGAGATGCGGGCGAAAGCGGCATCCACGGCCGCCCCCACCGACAGCGGCTCGAACGGCAGCTCCTCGGCCTCCAGCGCTCCGGCCGGGCCGGCGCAGGGCAGGTTCCAGACGTTCTGGATCACCTCGATATAGATCGGCCGCCGGTGGGTGAGCATGGCGACGATGGCGCGGTCGATCTGGTCCGGCGCGTCGTCGGGGTCGGTGACGATCTCCGAGGCCACGGTGACGTTGGCGAACACCTTCTCGTCGGCCTCGAGATCGCCGGTCGAGTGGTGGAAGAGGATGCCCTGGGTGGTCTCCAGATAGCGCCCCTTGGTCGACGGGCTGGCCGAGATGATCGCCACCGGCACGCGTTCCACCCAGGAGCCGGCCGCGCAGTTCAGGGCGCTGAAGGTCCCGACCCCGTACTGGACGCAGGCGGCGCCGACGCCCTTGAAGCGGGCGTAGCCGTCGGCGGCGTAGCCGCTGCCCAGCTCGTTGATGTTCGGCACACGGACGATCCCCGGCGTGGCGTCCAGCGCCTCCAGGAACGGCGAGGCGTAGTCGCCCGGCACCGCGAACAGGTGGCCCAGCCCGACCTCGACAAGGCGATCGACGAGGTATTGGGCGACGGTCATCTTCGCCATGCTCAGCCCTCCTCGACCGGGGCCAGGCAGTTGGGCGTCATCGACGGCAGCGAGGCGTCCGCGTTCCAGCACTCGACGCAGCCCTCGACGCTGTCGCAGCCCGGGCACGGGTTGGGCAGCAGCTGGTAGCTGGGGTCCAGCCACTTGGGCGGATCCAGCTTGAAGAAGTCCTGCAGCATCGACTCGGCGGTATCCAGCGCGCCCTCGACCCAGCCCTGGCCATAGGAATAGGCCTCGCCGACGATGTGGAAGTCCTCGCCCGCGATGGGCTTGCGCATCCGGCACATGATCTCGTCGAGGCGGTAGCCGGCCTTCCACTCGTGCCAGCCGCCGCCGTACGGGTCCTCGTTCCAGCTGTGGTAGACGGCCGAGTAGGGGTTCGGGATCTCCGGCAGGGCGTGGACCGTGGCGACCTGCAGGTTGGCGACCTGGACCATCTCGGCGCTGGCCGGGAACTGGGTCACCGGCATCGGGTCGGTCACGCCCGGCTCCATGCACGAAGGCATGTAGCCCTTGTAGTGGAGTTCCGGCTTGTCCTTCGGAACCTCCAGCCCCTTCCAGAACGGCACCGTGGAGATGTCGTTGTAGGTCGCCATCAGCAGGGAGTTGAGGAACGGATAGCCGCCCTCCTGCTGAGCCTCGGTGCCGAAATAGTAGACCTGGCGCACCGGCAGGTCGGTGACCGCCCTGCCCGCCACCAGGCCCAGCGAACGCCACCACGGCGTCTCGTAGGCCAGGAACAGCTTGAAGGCGCTCTGGATCAGGACCGAGCCCATGTCGTATTGCAGCCGCGGATCTTCGAAGAGCGTGCTCTTGATCAGCTCCAGCGAACGGCGCGGCAGACCCAGGATCAGCTTCTTGCAGCGGACCCGCAGCGTGTCCTCTTCGTCCGCGTCGCGGGTCCTGGCGTCCACCGTCGTCGTCGGCTGGAAGATCAGGGTGTAGCGATACTCGCCGTCGCCGACGATGATCTCCGCCAGCCGGTGGTTCATGTAGAGGCGCTTGCCCTTGGCGAGCTTGCCGTCGAAGTCCTCGTTGAACTGTTTGGCCAGGGTGATCGGCAGCTGGTCGTAGCCGTCGCGCAGGGCCAGGAACCTGGTGTCGTCGTTGTATTCGGTGGCCGGCAGCTGGGTGACCGCGCTGGCGTTGGCGACGTTGGCGTCATAGCCGCCGGCGTCGCGCATGAACTGGTAGCCCTCGTTCGACAGCACACGGAACATCAGGTTCCAGAAGCCGTACTGCCAGATCGGCTTGTTGAAGACCTTGACCTTCATCTGGTCGCAGAGACTGAGCGAGCCGAAGTTGGGGTACAGGTTGTTCATCGCCTGGACCTGGAGGTTGGTCGGCCCAAGCCCCCGCTCCGACCAGGCGAGGTTGTAGGGCACCTTGTCCGGGTCGCTCAGCTCATGCAGCCGCAGGTGCTTGCCGCGCAGGTAGAAGAGATTGCAGCTGGACCCCACCGGCGCCGGCGCGCCCATCGGGAAATCCTTGGTCTCCAGCCCCAGGTGCGCGACCAGGTCGGCGACCATGATGTGCTGGTCGGGAATGTAGCGCATGCCGCCGAGCTCGGCCTTCACATGGGGTACGCCCGGCACCGTCACCGAGTAGAGCCGCCCGCCGATCCGGTCGCTGTACTCGAACAGCCCGATCTTCTGCGTCGCGCCCACCGCCTGCTGAAGCCGCCAGGCGCTGTAGGTCCCCGCGCACCCGCCCCCGATCACCGCAACGTCCAGATCCATGCCGCCCTCCCCAGGCTCACGGGAGACGCGCGTCGGGCGACTCCACCGAAGACGCTACCTATGCGCGTAACGATGGTTGGCGACAATCGTTATGCGAGAGATTATCGGGAAAACTTCGCGTGATGGTGGAGTTGAATGGAGGGGCCGGGACCGATCGCTCCGGCGGCAGGCGGAACGCGGCGCCCTGGAGCACGCGCGGTTCAGATGGAATCACCAGACCGGATCAGCGTGCTCCGGATTCAAGGACCAGGAGCGTGTTCGGGCGGCGCTACCGCCTACACTTCCCCCTGACGCGCTCTAGGCTCCGCGCAGCCACCCCGTGATCGCCAGCCGGTCGTCGCCCGCGAACAGCGACACCTGCGAGACCGAGTGCGGCTGGGGCACCCTCAGCAGGTTCAGGCTGTTGAACTTGGGCAGCAGCGCCTGGTCCACATGGCCGTCGACGCCATGGAACATCAGCAGGCCGCCCCATTCCAGACGCCAGCGCGGCGAGAGGTTGAGGACGTAGGCGTAGTAGCGGTTCTTGCCCTGGCCCTCGTCTGTGTGGCCGGTCAGGAAGGCGCCGCGGCGATAGCGGGTGATCTGGGCGTCGGCGAATGCGATGCGCGCCTCGCCCGTCACCGCGCGGGCGAAACCGAGGAAGGCCTCGCCGTTCAGAAAGTCGAGCACCCCGCGCCAGTAGGCCGGCAGCTGCCCGGCCTCGCCCAGGTCCCAGAGCGGATAGGTGTCGTACAGGTACTGGAAGCGCTCGGTGGCGCTTTCCTGCATGGCCTCGCCGAACGTGCGCTTCTGGTCCGGCGTCAGGGTATCGATCCAGGCGCGCGGCAGGTCGACATGGCCGTTGCTGTTGGTGGTGACCGTCTGGAACGGCGCCTCGCGGACCTCGGCGGCCAGGGCGACCGCCGAGTCGTCGGTCAGCAGGCCCTCGATCTGGATGCGCGTGTCACGAGCGAGCGCGGCGCGAAGGCCGGCAAGCGCCTCGGCGCCGAAGTCCCGCAGGGTGACGGCGCCGTTGTCGTTCACTGGTCGGCGCCCCCGAAGCGTTCGGACCACTCGGCGATCTGGGCGTCGTCGATCTTGCCGAACAGCACCGGCGGCACGCCGACGGCCTGGCCGGGCTCGAGGCGGTCGAGCTCGGCGCGGGCGTCCGCAGTCGGCCAGGTCGGCGGCCAGGGCTGGCCGAACGCCTCTCCGATCTTCTCCGCCGCGAACGGCACGAAGGGCGCGCTGACGCGGGCGTAGAGGGCCGACAGGTTCAGGGCCGTGCGCACGATCACCGCGGCGCGGGCCTCGTCGGTCTTGATCGCCGTCCAGGGCGCGGCTTCCTGCAGGTACTCGTTGCCGAGCACCCACAGCTGGCGCAGCGCCTGTGCGGCCTTGCGCAGCTCGATGGCCTCGAGTTGGGTCGTCAGCTCGATCAGCTGGGCCGAGACATCGGCGAACAGCTTCTCCTCGATCGGCCCGATCTCGCCGCCCGCCGGCACGACGCCGCCGAACTTGCTCTCGTTGAACTTGCCGATGCGGTTGACGAAGTTGCCGAAGACGTTGGCCAGATCGCTGTTGATGGTCTGGGCGAACTGCTCCCAGGTGAAGGCGGTGTCGGAGCCCTCCGGCGCGTTGGCCGTCAGGTACCAGCGCCAGAGGTCGGCCGGCAGGATGTCCAGCGCCGCGTCCATGAACACGCCGCGCTTCTCGCTGGTCGAGAACTTGCCGCCGTACCAGTTCAGCCAGTTGAAGGCCTTCAGCCGGTCGACGCTCTTCCAA
>JBIICO010000337.1:0-2658 GCA_044238855.1 Caulobacter sp. | reverse complement strand
GCGTCGGGGTCTGCGGCGTTTTCACCTACGAGGTGGCCGAAACCAAGGTCGCCCAGGTGATCGACTCCGCCCGTCGCCACCAGCATCCACTCCAGTGCACCATGGAAAAGGATTAGGAGCCCGGCTTGCCATCGTTCTCGCGCAACCTTGAAGAAACGCTCCACCGCGCCGTCGCTTACGCCAACCAGCGCAAGCACGAGTACGCAACTCTCGAGCACCTGCTGCTGTCGCTGACCGACGACGAGGACGCCGCGGGGGTGATGAACGCCTGCGACGTCGATCTCGCGGCGCTCAAGAAGACCCTCATCGGCTATCTCGACACCGAGCTGCGAAGCCTGATCGTCGAGGACGGCGAGGACGCCAAGCCGACCGCCGGGTTCCAGCGCGTGATCCAGCGCGCGGTGATCCACGTGCAGTCGTCGGGCCGCGACGAGGTCACCGGCGCCAATGTGCTGGTCGCCGTGTTCTCCGAGCGCGAAAGCCATGCCGCCTACTTCCTGCAGGAGCAGGACATGACGCGGTACGACGCGGTGAACTACATCGCCCACGGCATCGCCAAGAAGGCCGGCGCATCCGAGCCGAAGCAGAACAAGGGCGCCAACGCCGCCGAGGGCGACGAGGAAAAGGCGTCGGTGAAGACCGGCGGCGAGGCCCTGGAGGCCTACTGCGTCGACCTCAACGAGAAGGCCCGCCAGGGCAAGGTCGATCCGCTGATCGGCCGCCACAACGAGGTCGAGCGCGCGATCCAGATCCTCTGCCGCCGGACCAAGAACAACCCGTTGCTGGTGGGGGATCCGGGCGTCGGCAAGACCGCGATCGCCGAGGGCCTTGCTCTCAAGATCGTCCGCCACGAAGTGCCGGAGGTGCTCGAAGGCGCCACCATCTTCGCGCTCGACATGGGCGCGCTGCTGGCCGGCACCCGCTATCGCGGCGACTTCGAGGAACGCGTCAAGCAGGTGGTCAAGGAGCTGGAGAACCACCCCAACGCCATCCTGTTCATCGACGAGATCCACACGGTGATCGGCGCCGGCGCGACCAGCGGCGGGGCGATGGACGCCAGCAACCTGCTGAAGCCAGCCCTGGCCAGCGGCAGCCTGCGCTGCATGGGTTCGACCACCTACAAGGAATTCCGCCAGCACTTCGAGAAGGACCGCGCCCTGGTGCGCCGGTTCCAGAAGATCGACGTCAACGAGCCGACGATCGAGGACACGCTGAAGATCCTCAAGGGCCTGAAGGTCTACTACGAGGAATTCCACAAGCTGAAGTACACCAACGAAGCCCTGAAGACGGCGGTGGACCTGTCGGCGAAGTACATCACCGACCGCAAGCTGCCCGACAAGGCGATCGACGTGATCGACGAGGCGGGCGCCGGCCAGATGCTGCTGCCCGAGGCGAAGCGGAAGAAGACCATCGGTGTGAAGGAGATCGAGACGGTCGTCGCCAAGATCGCCCGCATCCCGCCGAAGTCCGTCAGCAAGTCCGACACCGAGGCGCTGAAGGAACTGCAGAACGACCTCGAACGCGCCGTGTTCGGCCAGGAAGACGCCATCGCCCAGCTGTCGAGCGCCATGAAGATGGCGCGCGCCGGCCTGCGCGATCCGAACAAGCCGATCGGCTGCTATCTGTTCAGCGGCCCGACCGGCGTCGGCAAGACCGAGGCCGCGCGCCAGCTGGCCTCCACGCTCGGCATCGAGCTGCTGCGGTTCGACATGTCGGAGTACATGGAGCGCCACACGGTCAGCCGCCTGATCGGCGCCCCTCCGGGCTACGTCGGCTATGACCAGGGCGGCCAGCTGACCGACGCCGTCGACCAGCATCCGCATGCGGTCGTCCTGCTCGACGAGATCGAGAAGGCGCACCAGGATGTCTACAACATCCTGCTGCAGGTGATGGACAACGGCCAGCTGACCGACAGCAACGGCAAGAAGGTCGACTTCCGGAACGTGGTCCTGATCATGACCACCAACGCCGGCGCCGCCGACGCACAGCGCCAGACCATCGGTTTCGGCCGCGGTCGGGCCGACGGCGAGAGCGACGAGGCCATCAAGCGTCTGTTCACGCCGGAGTTCCGCAACCGCCTCGACGCGGTGGTGGCTTTCAAGCCGCTGACCCAGGACATCATCCGCCAGGTGGTCCAGAAGTTCGTTCTGCAGCTGGAAGCCCAGCTGGCGGACCGCAACGTCACCATCGAGACTTCCGACGAGGCGGCCGACTGGCTGGCCAAGAACGGCTTCGACGAGCTCTACGGCGCGCGGCCACTCGCTCGTGTCATCCAGGAGCACATCAAGAAGCCGCTCGCGGATGACATCCTGTTCGGCAAGCTGGCCAAGGGTGGCCACGTCAAGGTCGTGCTCAAGGACGGCAAGATCGCCTTCGAGTTCGATGTCGACGGCGCCGCCCCCCGGGAGCCCGGCGCGCCGGAGATCGAGGAACCCGCGCTCGCGGAATAGTGGACAAAGTGAGAACGCGCGCATAGATTGTCGGCATGACGCCATTCGCCTTCGACACGCTCAGCGCCTCCAAGCAGCTTCGCGAAGCGGGCATGGAGCAGGGCGTGGCGGAGGCGGTGGTGGCCGTGTTCCAGCACGCGGCCTCACCGCCGGATATCGGTCATCTGGCGACGAAGGACGATCTCGAAACGCTGCGGATGGCGACGAA
>JBIICO010000336.1:0-2667 GCA_044238855.1 Caulobacter sp. | reverse complement strand
GTCATCTTCGGCGATGAGGTCCGATCAGGCCGCTTCGGCGGTCGGGATCGGCTTCTTGGCGCTCAGCGACTTGGACAGCAGCTCGACCGCGGCGTCCTTGTCGATCTTGTTGGCGGCGGCCACTTCGCGAGCCATCCGGTCCAGCGCGGATTCGTACAGCTGGCGTTCGGAGTAGGACTGCTCGGGCTGGGTGTCGGCCCGGTAGAGGTCGCGGACCACCTCGGCTATGGAGATCAGGTCGCCCGAGTTGATCTTGGCTTCATATTCCTGCGCGCGGCGCGACCACATGGTGCGCTTGATGCGGGCGCGGCCCTTCAGCGTCGTCAGGGCCTTCGTCACAACGTCGTCGCCGGCCAGCGAGCGCAGGCCCGCCGTCTTGGCCTTCTTGGTGGGCACACGCAGGGTCATCTTTTCGTGGTCAAAGGTCACGACATAGACTTCCAGCGACATGCCGGCGACTTCCTGGGTCTCGATCGCATGGACCTTGCCGACGCCATGCGCCGGATAGACGACCGCGTCGCCAACCTTGAACTCCAGACCAGTCTTGCTCGTCATATTCGTCCTTTCCCGGTCAGGGCCGGGCGAAGCGAAGGCGCGTCAGGCGCACGCATGATTTCGGCCGGCGACTGGGGGAAGTCGTCGGCTGATCGAAGATGCGGACGTCAAAAGCGGAAACGGATCACCAAACCTCTGGCCGATCCCGTCTTCATAGGGCGGGATTCTGTCGCAAACGCGGGCGTCGCGGCAAAAGGCCGAACGTCCGCTCCAATGAAACAGAACCTACCACAAAATGACGGATTTTCAAAACGTCCACAGACAAAGCCGACGCGCGCCGCGACGCTTGACCTCGGAACGCGCCGGAATCAGGAACCCTTGCCGGGCTTGGGGCTGAAGTATTTCTCGAACTTGCCGGTTTCGCGCTCGTACTGCTCGCGGTCGGCGGGGGGCGTGCCCTTGACGGTGATGTTCGGCCAGACCTTGGCGTATTCGGCGTTGATCTGAAGCCACTTGCCGTCCGGCTCGTCCTCGGTGTCCGGGACAATGGCGTCGATCGGGCATTCCGGCTCGCACACGCCGCAGTCGATGCATTCGTCCGGCGCGATGACCAGGAAGTTCTCGCCCTCATAGAAGCAGTCCACCGGACAGACCTCGACACAGTCCATGAACTTACATTTCACGCAGGCGTCGGTGACGATGTAGGTCATGGTGCGGGCAGGCGGACTTCTGAGCGGGTGAGGGGAAGGCCTGCGACATGGAGCCCTCGCAACCCCGTGTCAACCGAAGCGCTATCGCAGCCAAGCGCCGCCTTGACGGTCGGGCCGGTCATTCGTAACTAAGCGTATTGCAGATCGGCCGCGATGGGCGGCCCTATCCTCGGAAGGACGCCTCATGACCTCTCCCCTGTTCCGCCGCGCCGCCGCAAGCGCGCTCGCGCTCAGCCTGATCGCGGGCGGCGCCGTCGTGGCGCAAGGCCAGCTGACCCAGGTTCCGGCCGAGGTCCGCACCGGGACCTACGAACTGGAATCCAGCCACGGCAAGATCACCTGGTCGGTGAAGCACCTGGGCTTCTCCACCTATGTCGGCCAGTTCGTGAACGTGAAGGCCGAACTGGTGCTGGATCCGGCCAACCCCTCGGCCTCGCGCCTGACCGCGACGGTTCCGCTGACCGACGTCGCCCCCAACGATGACCAGCTGAAGGCGCACCTGCAGACGCCGGACTTCTTCGACGCCGCCAATCATCCCACCGCGACCTTTGTTTCGCGCTCGATCACCATCGACAACGACGATCCGACCGAGGCCACGGTGGTCGGCGACCTGACCCTGCGCGGCGTCACCAAGCCGGTGACCATGGAGGTCGAGTTCCATCAGGCCGGCCCGGCCATGGGCGGCGCCTACAAGGCCGGCTTCGACGGCGAAGCCACCATCAAGCGCTCCGAGTTCGGCATCAACTACGCCCTGCCGGCCGTCTCCGACGAGGTCGAACTGCACCTCGAGGGCGAGTTCGTCCTCAAGTCTTGATGCTTGGGGCTACCGCGCGTCGCGCTGCTTGAGCCCCATGATGCTTGGGGCTATCGCGTGTCGCGCGGCTTGAGCTCCACGATGCTTGGGGCTACCGCGCGTCGCGCGGCTTCAGCCTCTAGCCAAGCAGCGAATAGAGCGCGCGGGCCTCCTCGGCGGGTCCGCGCCGTTCGCCGAGCGCCTCGACCTGTAGCGTGGTGACGCGGCCATTCTGAACAAAGGTGAGCTGATCGCCCGGATGGACACAGCGGCTGGGCTTGTCCAGGCGCACCTCGCGGCCGTGGTGGGTCAGGCGCACCGCGCCGCGCTCGACCAGGCCGGCGGCGATCCCGCGCGTCTTGCAGAACCGTGCGCGCCACAGCCAGACGTCGATCCGGCAGGCGTCCTCGCGGTCGGCCAGGCGGCCGGGTTCGTGGCTCAGGCTCATGTTCCTCCGGAGGCCGATGTGGCGGCTGGGACGGGCGCAGCTTTGCGTCTCGGCCGACGTCGCTTGGGTCTTGCGGTGGCGGCGGGCGGGGGCGCGTTCAGGATCGCCAGCGCCGCGAAGGGCGAATTCTTGACCGGTCGCGGCGCCTGGCCCGGCTTGTCCGGCATGCGGGCGCGCTCGGTCTTCAACGCGGCGATGACGACCTTGGCCTGGTCGCCGGT
>JBIICO010000335.1:0-2673 GCA_044238855.1 Caulobacter sp. | reverse complement strand
TGGCCGGCGACGAACTCGACCGTGCCGGCGCTGTCGTAGTTGACGGCCTTGGCGAGGGCGACGGCCTGGGCGCCCATGGCGGCGCGGGTGGCCTCGTCGAGCAGGGGGCTCGGCGCCTCCTCGATGACCTTCTGGTTGCGCCGCTGGATCGAGCATTCGCGCTCGAACAGGTGGACCACGTTGCCGTGCTTGTCGCCCAGTACCTGGATCTCGATGTGGCGCGGGCTTGTGATGAACTTCTCGATGAAGATGCGGTCGTCGCCGAAGCTGGACTTGGCCTCGGCCTTCACGGCCGGGAAGCCTTCCTCGACGTCGCGGCGATTGTGGGCGACGCGGATGCCCTTGCCGCCGCCGCCGGCCGACGCCTTGATCATCACCGGATAGCCGATCTCCTCGGAGATCTTCACGGCGTGGGCGGTGTCGTCGATCTCGCCGATGTGGCCGGGCACGCAGCTGACGCCGGCCTTCTCGGCGAACTTCTTGGACTCGATCTTGTCGCCCATTGCGCTGATCGCGCCGGGGTTGGGGCCGATGAAGACGATGCCCTCGTCAGCGCAGCGCTGGGCGAAGGAGGCGTTCTCGGACAGGAAGCCGAAGCCGGGGTGCACGGCCTGGGCGCCGGTCTGCTTGCAGGCGGCGATGATCTTGTCCTGGACCAGGTACGACTCGGCGGCCGGGGCCGGGCCGATGAACACGACCTCGTCGGCCATCTCGACGGCCATGCTGTCGGCGTCGGCCTCGGAGTAGACGACGACGGTCTTGATGCCCATCCGGCGACAGGTCTTGATGACCCGGACCGCGATTTCACCCCGGTTGGCGATCAGAATTTTCGAGAACATAGGCCCGCCGACGTCCCTTGCGCATACTTATTGCCGTGCGGGTTAGACCGACGACGGAGCCTTGGCAACGCGCGACGTAGCGGCAGGCCGCTACGTCACCGTGACGCCGGGTCAGCCCAGCTTCACGGCCGTGCCGCTCGCCGCCACCATGAGCATGCCGTTGTCGGCGCCCATGGTCTCGTAGTCGTAGTCGACGCCGACCACCGCGTCGGCGCCCAGCTTCTTGGCGTTGTCGACCATTTCCTGGTGCGCGATGTCGCGCGCCTCGCGCAGGGTGTTCTCGTAGGCGTTGGCCCGGCCGCCGACCACGTTGCGGATGCCCGCGAACAGGTCCTTGAAGATGTGCGCGCCCAGGATGGTCTCGCCGGCGACGACGCCCAGGGTCTGGACGATGGGGCGTTCGGCGATGGTCGGGGTGGTGGCGGTGATCATGGCGGGTCCTTCAGGGGTCAGGGCGTGGCGCCGGCCAGCGCGGGCCGCGCGGATGGCGCATGCCCCGATACAAGCTGATGTCGCTTGCTTTGGCGAGGCATTCGCAATTTGGTTGCGAACCCGTCGCGTTGTTGTCATTCGAAGGTCATGCTTCCTTCGCTCGCTTTCAGTCGCCGCCTGGCGAGACGGGCATCATCGAGTTGGCCACCGTCATCTTCGCCCTCTGGGGCGCCTGGGTGGCGGCGCTGATCGTCAAGGACCGGCGGCTGCTGCCGCATCCGCTGCTGGCGCTCTGGTTCGGGCTGTTCACCGTGGCGCTGTTCTTCCTGGCCGGCGAGGAGGCCAGCTGGGGCCAGAGCTGGTTCCACTGGGACACGCCCGCCGACTACGCAGCGATCAACCGGCAGGGTGAGACCAACCTGCACAACCTCAGCTCGTTGACGGAGGCGCTGCCCAAGACGGCGCTCGTGCTGGCGGCGCTGGTTGGCGGCATAATCTGGCCGATCCGCGCCTGGGCGGCCAAGACCGGTCCGTATCTGGGCAAGGGCTGGTTCAGCTGGATCTGGCCGAGCGCGCTGATCTGGCCGGCGGCGGCCCTGACGGTCATCTTCCGGGTGCTGGAACGCGGCCTGGTCGCCACCGACATGGAGGACCTGATTCGCGCCCAGTACATCGGCGTGCGCGAGTCGATCGAGTTCTATGGCGTGCTCTTCGTGCTGGCCTACCTGTGGGATGTCCGCCGTCGGCAGCTTTCGCAAACCGCTCCGGGCGCCTAGATTGAGCGCATGACGCGCTCCCCCACCGGTTTCGACCTGACCCCGCCCACCGACGCCGAACGCGAGCGTCTGGAGGCCGATCTCACCACCGAGGAAGCCGAGGTGCTGCTGCACCACGGCACGGAGGCCCCGTTCTGCGGCGGCCTGCTCGGCGAGAAGCGCCCCGGCGCCTACTGCTGCCGCCTCTGCGGCCTGCCGCTGTTCGAGTTCAAGACCAAGTTCGAGAGCGGCACGGGCTGGCCCAGCTTCTACGCGCCCTATGACGCCACGCACGTCGGCGAGATTCGCGACACCAGCTACGGCATGGTCCGCATCGAGACGGTCTGCGCCCGCTGCGGCAGCCACCAGGGCCACGTCTTCCCCGACGGCCCCCCGCCGACCGGCCTGCGCTACTGCATCAACTCGGTCAGCCTCCAGTTCGTCGGCGCCGACGAGAAGCTGCCGGACCCGCTGGGGCGAGGCGACCGAATCCCCTCTCCCTGAGGGAGAGGGAGGCGCCCGTCGCGCGGCGACGGGAGGGTGAGGGTTTACGCCTCGTCCGCCCACCCGTGACGTAACCCCTCGTCCTCCCACGCCTGCGGCGCGGGCCCGTACTTCTCCCGCCGGGAGAAGGAACCTAAAGCTCT
>JBIICO010000333.1:0-2698 GCA_044238855.1 Caulobacter sp. | reverse complement strand
GGCCGCCGTCGTAGCGCTCGGCCATGCGATGCTCTTCGCCGGCGACACGCACATCGTCCGGCCCGATCAGCAGTTCGGACGCCGGCGTCAGGCACAGGCGCTCGACATTGTCCTCGGTGCGTTGCGTCACCGGATCATAGCGACGGATGTCGGCGACCTTGCCCCCTTCGTCGACGGAAATGCGGACCGGGGCGGCGACCGAGGGCGGATAGACGTCCACCACCTCGCCTAGGATCGCGATCTCGCCAGGCTCGTCGATGCGGTCGTCCTGCACATAGCCCGTGCGGTGGGCGAAGGCGGACAGGGCCTCACGATCCAGAGGCGTTCCCGCTTCGATCTCGAACCGCTCGGCCAGGACCTCACGCGGCGGAATGCGCTGCATCAGGGCGTCGGGCGAGGACACCAGGACGACCGATCCGGGAGCCTCTCGCGCCAGCTGTTCAAACACCGCCATGCGCCGGCCCATGCTTTCGCGCGACGGAGAGGCGCGGTCGTAGGGCAGGCAGTCCCACGGCGGCAGGATCAGCGTGCGAAGCGGCCGGTCGCCGGCGAAGGCGGCCAGGGCGCGGCCGATCTCGTCCGCCCGCCGCTCGCTGGTGGTGACCAGAACCGTCAGCGGCGTGTCCGGGTCCAGCGCCCGCAGCAGCCGCGCCGCCACCGCCGCCGCGCCCGGCCGTCTGGGCGCCCGTTCCGGCTCATCGACTTGCGGCTGCGGCCCGTCGATCAGGGGCGCTTCGCCGGTCAGGGCGGGGGCGTGCGGGTCTCGCTTGTGTTCGGCCACTGGGGTCTCGCTTCAGGATGCGGTCATCAACGGCGAGCGGAGCCAAGACGCTCCATCGCATGACCGCGAAATCTGGCGACGAGGACAGGCGGGAGCGATCAGCCCGAGGGGATCAGCGCCTTGATGCGGCTGGCCAGGGCTTCCATGGCGAAAGGCTTGGTCATCACGTGCATGCCGGGATCGAGGTGGCCATTGCCGACGACCGCGTTCTCGGCGTAGCCGGTGATGAACAGCACCTCCAGGTCCGGACGGACCAGACGCGCGGCGTCGGCCATCTGTCGCCCGTTCATGCCGCCGGGCAGTCCGACATCGGTGACCAGAAGGTCGATGCGGGCGTCCGACTGCAGGATCTTCAGGCCCGCCGCCCCGTCCGCCGCCTCCAGCGCCGCATAGCCGAGCTCCTCCAGCACCTCGAGCACCAGCATGCGCACGGTTGGTTCGTCGTCGACGATCAGCACCGTCTCGCCCGCCTTGGCCCGTTCGGCGCCCGCGAGATCGGGTTCCGGCTCGGCCATCTCCGCCGGGCCGAGGTGGCGCGGCAGGTAGATGCAAACCATCGACCCGTCGCCTTCCTCGGAATAGATCCGCACCTGACCGCCGGACTGGCGCGCGAAGCCGTAGATCATCGACAGGCCCAGCCCGGTGCCGACGCCGATCGGCTTGGTGGTGAAGAAGGGGTCGAAGGCCTTGGCGATCACATCGGCGCTCATGCCGGTTCCGGTGTCGCTGACGCAGACGGAGATGTACTGGCCGGGCTCCATGTCGCGCTGTTCGGCCCCGCGCGAGTCCAGCCAGCGATTGCCGGTCTCGATGGTCAGCCGCCCGCCTTCCGGCATGGCGTCCCGTGCGTTGATGCACAGGTTGAGAAGGGCGTTCTCCAGCTGGTTGGGATCGACCAGCGTGGTCCACAGGCCGCCGGCGGCGACCACCTCGACCGTCACCTGCGGTCCCACCGTGCGGCGGATCAGCTCTTCGAGGCCGCCGATCAGGCGGTTGGCGTCCGTGGGGCGGGGGTCCAGCGTCTGGCGACGCGAAAAGGCCAGGAGCCGGTGCGTCAGCGCCGCGGCTCGTCGCGCCGCGCCCTGGGCGGCGGTGGTGTAGCGTTCGATCTCGTTGAAGCGACCCTGGGCGATACGGTTGCCCATGATCTCCAGGCTGCCGGTGATGCCGGTCAGCAGATTGTTGAAGTCGTGGGCGATGCCGCCGGTCAGCTGGCCGACCGCCTCCATCTTCTGGCTCTGGCGCAGGGCCTCTTCGGCAGCCATCAGCTCGCGCGTGCGCGTGGCGACCTGTTCCTCGAGCGTCTCGTTGAGCTGCTCCAGTTCCGCGCCCTGTCGCAGCCGATCGTCGATGTCGGTGCTGGCCCCGATCCAGCGCGTGATCACGCCGTCCGCATCGCGGATCGGTTCGGCCCGGACCAGGAACCAGCGCCAGGCGCCGTCGTGGCGGCGGATGCGGAACTCGACCTCATAGATGGTCCCGGTCTCGAGCGAGGCGCTCCACGCCGCCGAGGCGCGGGGGAGGTCGTCGGGATGAACGATCGACGTCCAGCCGCTTGCCCCCTCCAGGTCGTCCTCCGTCAAGCCGGTGTAGGCGTGAAGAGCGGCGTTGAACCAATCCAGGTAGCCGTCGGCCCGGCTTGCCCAGATGTGGTTGGGCACCGCATGGGCGAAGGCCCGAAACTGGGCTTCGCTGGCGCGCAACGCCTGCTCGGAACGCGCCCGTTCGGAGGCGCCGCGCACCCGCTCGGCCACCTCTCGCATCAGCATCAGGTCGCTTTCCGGCCAAGGGCGGGGCGTGGCGTTGTTGGCGAAGAACAGGGCCACGAACCGGCCCTGCTCGACCAGCGGCATGTTGATGAAGGATTCGGCGCTGATGGCGCTCAGCTGACGGGCGGCGCCTTGCGTGCGGGGGTCC
>JBIICO010000332.1:0-2702 GCA_044238855.1 Caulobacter sp. | reverse complement strand
ATTGAACGGGTTGTAGGCGTCCGCGGTCGTCCGCGACACAGCCTCGGCGAACAGCGTGTTGCTGATCGCGTTGCGGGTCTGGTCCTTGGTGCGGGCTTCCGAATACAGGATGGCCGAATCCCAGTCCCAGCCGTTCCAGTTTCCGCGGAGGCCGCCGAGCAGGCGGATGCTGTCGTCGGTCACGGTGTAGCTGCGGGGGCCGGTGTCGACCGGCCGGTAGGTCGTCATGTTCAGCGCCAGGCCGCCGGCCGGGACATTGGTCAGATTGGCCAGGCGATTGGGGCTGCCGGTAGGGCCGAACGGGTTCCAGTAGGCGTTGGCGGCGATGCTGATCGGCGCCGAAGACAGCGGGGCCGACTGCTCACGGCTGCCGTTGAACAGCGAGTGATAGTATCCGACCTCGCCGTAGAACAGGATGTCGGGCGTGAGATCGCGTTCGATGGTGCTGAACAGGTTGGTCCGCTCGACGCTGCCGCGCAGCGTGCGGTCGGGGTTTTCGTCATAGCGCAGCGGGCGCTGGGCGGCGCCAGTGATGGTGCCGGTGCGGATACAGATGTCGCCCGCGCCGAACACCGTGCTGTTGCAGCCGCCCTGGGTCACGGCATTTGCGACCGGCTCGATGTGGAAGACGCCGCTGGCCGTCAGATTGACGCCGCTCTGCTTGACCTGAAGGCTCGAGGTGCTGGACGTCAGGCCGCGAACGCTGAATGAGCCCCACGGGCTGGAGGTCGAGCGGTTGTCGAAGGCCGTGCTGCCTTCCCAGGGCGTTCCGACAACGCCGGGACGGTGGTCTTCGCTGGCGGCGTAGTCGCGCTCCGTGGCGTTCAGGCGCGTGCGGCCGGTGTAGCTGCCGAAGAAGGTCAGGCGCGTTCCGTCGTCAAGCTTGGTTCCCGCCTTAACCGTGAAGAGTCCTTCATGGTAGCCGGTGCCTTCCGAGCCGCCGCCCTGCAATTCAACGCGCAGCCCCTGGAAGCGGGTGTCGAGGACGGTGTTGACCACCCCGGCCACGGCATCGGTGCCGTAGATGGCCGCGGCGCCGTCGCGCAGCACCTCCACCCGCCTCACGCCGGAGACCGGAATGGAGTTGGTGTTCGGCGTGGTGACAGGAACGAAGTTCTCGGTCTGGGTGCCCGGGTGCATCACGGAGCGGCGTCCGTTCAGCAACATCAGTGTGTTGCCGGTGCCGAGGCTGCGGAGGTTCAGCGAGGCGACGTCGCCGCGCGCGTCGTTCAGGTTTCCGGTGGTGCGCGCTTCCTGGAACTGGACATCGCCGGACTGCGGAATGGCCCGGAACAGTTCGTCGCCCGAAACCGCGCCCGTGGCGATGACATCTTCCTCGCTGACCAGGGTCACCGGAAGGGCCGTGTCGACCTTGGCGCCCTTGATCTGGCTCCCGATGACCGTGATGGCCTCGACCTCGGTGCCGGCGTCCTGGGCCCAGGCGTTGGTCGCGATCAGCGACGCCCCCGCGAGCAGCGCGAATTTAAAGGTCGTGATGATCTTGTGGGACATATCCCGTAACCCCCTCTGTGCGCGGAGCGGGCATTCCACCCTGTCCACCGCCGTCTCCCTCAGGATCGCTGTTCGTCCGACCCCAGCCAATAACCAAAGCCTTTCCGACCCTTCGGAAAGGCATAACCAAACCCTATACGTCCTATCCGGGTTCTCCCCAGAAACCCCGGCCTGGCGGCGTCATCCAGCCGCCCTCGACCTTGACGCCGCAGGGCCAGTCATCGGCCAGCCACCAGGGCCCGTCGAGGTCGGCGAAGTCGGAGGCGCCGGCGATGTGCAGCGCCGGCGCGATGGCCAGCGACGATGCCACCATACAGCCGGTCATGATCGTGAATCCAAGCCGCCGCCCCTCGGCCAGCAAGGCGATCGCCTCGGTCAGGCCGCCCGCCTTGTCGAGCTTGATGTTGATCGCCTGGTATCGGTCCTTCAGGGCCGCCAGCTGGTCCACGGTGTGCACCGACTCGTCGGCGCAAACCGGCGCAGGCGGATCGAACCCGGCCAGCGCCTGATCGTCGCCGGCCGGCAACGGCTGCTCAATCAGAGCGATATTCAGGCGGGCCAGCAACGGTGCGACATCGCGCAGGATGTCGATGGTCCAGCCTTCATTGGGATCGATGATGAGTCGCGAATTGGGCGCCGCCTGCCCTACGGCGAGCAGACGCTCCTCCACCCGATCCCCATCCAGCTTGACCTTGACCACCGGGGCGTCGGCGACGGCCCGCGCGGCCGCAGCCATGGCCTCCGGTTCATCGAGACTGACCGTCACCGCGCAGGCGAGTCGCGCGGGACGGGCCAGGCCCGTCAACTCCGCGACGGTCCGGCCGGACTCCCGGGCGCGAAGGTCCCATAGCGCGCAGTCCAGGGCGTTGCGGGCGGCCCCGGCGGGCAGCATCGCGGTCAACGCCTCGTCCGGCGTTCCGGACTCGGAGGCCCCGGCGACGGTTTCGAGAAGGGCCACCACGCCGTCGACGCTCTCGCCGTAGCGCGGATAGGGCACAGACTCCCCCCGGCCCACCGCCGCGCCGCGCCGCAGCTCGACCATCACCGTGTCGGCGGCGGTCTTGACGCCCCGCGAGATGCGGAAGGGCGCCTTCAGTGGCCAGCGGCGGCGTGAGACGACGAAGCTTCGAAGCATGACAGCAGGTTGTCCACGATCTGGTCGACGCCCATCCGGACAGGGTCCTGGCAGG
>JBIICO010000130.1:0-9772 GCA_044238855.1 Caulobacter sp. | reverse complement strand
GCGGCGGCGTGACCACGCTGGACGCGGAGGCCGGCGTCGGCTTCTCGTTCCTGCGCGAGCGGTTCTCGACCCACGTGCGCCGCGACTCGGCCGCCCGGACTATCGATGTCAGCCTGATCAGCGGTCCGTTCCGGCGGCTGGCCAACCGCTGGCGCTTCCAGCCGCACGAGCAGGGCTGCTGCGTCGAGTTCGAGATCGACTTCGAGTTCAAGGTCGGCTTCCTCGACCGGCTGCTGAACGCCAACTTCACCCACGCCGTCGACAAGCTGATCCGCTGCTTCGACGACCGCGCGAAGGCGCTCTACGGCTAGGCTTTGCGGGGCTCGCGGCGCTTGCTCCCTCGGGATCACGTCTCGAGGGAGGCAATGCGACTCAGCAACCCCTAGATCGCGTCCCGCATCATCTGCAGCGCCTTGGCCACCGCCGACATCTGGATGTCCCAACGCTCCGACCCCTCGAACACCTCGTGTGCGTGGCGGATGCCGGCCGTGCTGCGGGCGGTCGCAAGATGGACGGTGCCGACCGGCTTCATCGGGCTGCCGCCGCCGGGGCCGGCCACGCCTGTGATCGCCACGGCGATGTGGGCGCGGCTGTTGTTCAGCGCCCCCTCGGCCATCATCCGCGCCACCGGCTCGGACACCGCCCCGAAGTCGGCCAGCAGGTCGCCCGGGACGCCCAGCATCTCTTCCTTGGCCCGGTTGGTGTAGGTCACGAAGCCGCGCTCGAAGACGTCCGACGCCCCCGGAATGGCGCAGATCGCCGCCGCCACCAGCCCGCCGGTGCAGCTTTCCGCCGTCACCACCCTCAGGTGGCGCTCCCGCACCTCGTCGATCAGCAGGCGGGCGAGGGTCTCGACTTCGAGCGGGAACATGCGGGAGATCCTCGGACGCTAGGGTTCTGACAACGAATGACAGCCCAACATCGGGCGCGTCCGTCTTTCAAGCCGATTCGAGTCCCATGACCGACACGACCGCCTCGCCGCAGGCCGCCGCGACGACCGCCGCGTCCTCCAGAACGCCGCCGCTGTTCGTGGTGACCGTGTTCACCAGCGCCGCGCTGGTGTTCATGGTCCAGCCTATGGTCGGCAAGCTGGTGCTGCCTCTGCTCGGCGGATCGCCGGCGGTGTGGAACACCAGCATGGCGTTCTTCCAGTTCGCTCTGCTGATCGGCTACGGCTACGCCCACTTCCTGCAAAAGCTCGGCTCGGTGAAACGCCAGATCACGGTGCACATCGCCGCCCTGGCCATCGCGGCGCTGGTGCTGCCGCTGCGGGTCACGGGCCTGCTGGGCGAGCCGTCCTCGACCTCGCCGATCCTGTGGCTGCTGGGCGTGCTGGCGCTGTCGATCGGCCTGCCGTTCGCCATCCTGTCGGCCACCGCGCCGCTGGTGCAGGCCTGGCACGCCAAGGTCGTGAAGGGCGAGGGCGCGAGCGAGCCCTACGCCCTCTACGCCGCCAGCAACCTCGGCAGCCTGCTGGCGCTGCTGGCCTATCCGATCATCCTCGAACCGCTGCTGACCCTCCAGGCCCAGCGCTGGACCTGGACCAGCGGCTACGTCGGCTTCGTGCTGATCCTCGCCGCGCTGGCCTTGCTGGTCTGGCGGAACGCCAACGCCAGTGCGCAGACTCCTCAGGTCATTGAGACCGCGCCCGCCACGCCCGCGCCCTCGCTGCTGACCCGGCTGATCTGGATCGGCCTGGCCGCCATCCCCTCCAGCCTTATGCTGGGCGTGACGACCTACCTCGCGACCGACGTCGCCTCGGCGCCGTTCATGTGGGTGGTGCCGCTGGCGCTGTACCTCGTCACCTTCATCATCGCCTTCCAGCCCAGGCCGCTGATCTCGCCCTACGCGGCTTTGCTGCTGCAGGGCGCGGTCCTGCCGCTGACCATCTTTCTGACCCCGCAGCAGGGCGTGCAACTGCCCATCATGCTCGGCGCGCACCTGCTCTGCTTCTTCCTCAGCGCGCTGGTCTGCCACCAGGCGCTGGTGGAGCGCCGGCCGGATCCGTCGCACCTGACGATCTTCTATCTCTGCCTGTCGATCGGCGGCGTGGTCGGCGGCGCCTTCAACGCCTTCGTCGCCCCGGGCCTGTTCAACACCGTGCTGGAGTATCCGCTGGTGCTGGTCCTGGCCGGCCTGGCGCGGCCCTGGAACTGGGGCAAGATGACCCCTTGGGAGATCGGCGTCCTCGTCGCCGGCATCCTCGGCGCGGTCGCGGCCAGTTTCATGCTGGACCATTTCGCCGGCTTCCTGACCTTCGACGCCCTGCTGACCCTGAAGACGCTGCTGGGCGTGACCATCATCTCGGCCTTCCTGCTGCGCGGCCGCGGCCTGGTGTTCACCGGCCTGCTGGTGGCGCTGTCGATCGGCGCCCACGTCCTCGGCGACCGGGCCGACATCATCAGCACCCAGCGCTCCTTCTTCGGCGTGCTGCAACAGACCCGCTATCCGGAGCCGCGCCTCGGCGAGATCCGGCTCCTGTCGCACGGCACCACCCTGCACGGCGCCCAGGCGACCGACCCGCGCTGGGCCTGCAAGCCGCTGGTCTACTATGCGCACGAGACGCCGATCGGACAGGTGTTCGTCGACGCCCAGGCCCGCCGCCAGGCGCTACGCATCGGCGCGGTCGGCCTGGGTACGGGCTCGGTCGCCGCCTACGTCCGCCCGGGCGACCACCTGACCTTCTTCGAGATCGATCCGCTGGTGATCGACATCGCCCACCGCTCGGGCGACTTCACCTACACGACCAAATGCGCCAAGGGCCCGGTGGACTTCGTGCTCGGCGACGCCCGGCTGACGCTGGAGAAGCAGCCGGCGGAGGCCTTCGACGTGCTGCTGATCGACGCCTTCTCGTCGGACGCCATCCCGGCCCACCTGCTGACCGTGGAGGCCGTGCGGGGCTACCTGTCGAAGCTGAAGCCGGACGGCGTGCTGGTCCTGCACCTGTCCAACCGGCACCTGGAACTGATCCGGCCGGCGCTGGCGGTGGCCAAGGCCGCCGGCGGCACGGCTCTGGTCCAGTGGCACAGCGCCGACCGCAAGAAGCCGCACTACTGGGAGTCCAGCGAGAACGTGGTCGTGGTCGGCCGCTCGCCGGAGGCCATCCAGCAGTTCGCCGACGACGCCCGCTGGACCAGGACCACGGCCATGGGCGTGAAGCCCTGGACCGACGACTACACCAACCTGATCGGCGCCCTGATCCGCGCCGCCGACCAGAAGCGCTGGGGCGAGGAGCCCTAGCCGCTAGGCGGGGTCTCGACCGTCGCCAGCGCCTGGGCCGCCAGGCCTTCGCCGCGTCCGGTGAAGCCCATGCCCTCGGTGGTCGTGGCCTTCACTGAGACGCGGTCGAGCGGCAGCGACAGGATGTCCGCCAGCCGTTCCCGCATCGCCTGGCGGTGCGGCTTGATCTTCGGCCGCTCGCAGATGAGCGTCACGTCGACGTTGACCAGCCGCCCGCCCTTGGCCGTCACCAGCTCGGCGGCGTGTTGCAGGAACAGGTCGGACGACGCGCCCTTCCACTTCGGATCGGTCGGCGGGAAGTGGTCGCCGATGTCGCCTTCGCCGATCGCGCCCAGGATGGCGTCGGTAAGGGCGTGCAGACCGGCGTCGGCGTCGCTGTGGCCGATCAGCGCCTGGTCGTGGTCGATGCGCACGCCGCACAGCCACACGGCCTCGCCGGGCCCCCAGCGGTGGGCGTCGAAGCCTTGGCCCGTACGCGTGACGCGGGCCGCGCCGGCCAGCCGTTCGGCCATGTCGAAATCCTCGGGATAGGTCAGTTTCATGAGCAGCGGATCGCCGGACGCCAGGGCGATGGTCCCGCCGTCGGCCTCGACCACCTGGGCGTCGTCGGTCGGCTCGCCGGCCCGCCAGTTGGCGTAGGCCGCGATCAGGCGGTCGCGACGGAAGGCCTGCGGCGTCTGGGCGCGCCAGAGGCCGTCGCGCGATGTGGTCGTGACGCCGCCCTCGTTGTCCAGGCGCTTGAGCGTATCGGCGACGGGCAGGGCGGGGATGGCGCCGTCGGCGGCCTCCAGCGCCAACAGGAGCGCCTCGACGTGGTCGGCCAGCACGAACGGCCGCGCGGCGTCGTGGATCAGCACCGGCTCGTCGGCGGGCCCATCGAGCACGGCGAGGCCGCGCCTTACCGACGCGGCCCGCGTCTCGCCGCCTTGCGTGACGCTCCAGCGCGGGAGGCCGGCCAGCGCATCGGCGGCCAGCGGTTCCCCTTCGGGGGACACGACCACGACGACCTGACGTGCACCCGCGGCCAGCAGCGCCTCGACCGGCCAGCGCAGCACGACCTTGCCCGCGACGGTGCGCCACTGCTTGGCGAGGCCCGGGCCCATGCGGGTTCCGCCGCCCGCGGCGACGATGACGACGGAGAAGCTCATGGCCCGTGTCTAGGGCCGCGAGCCTTGACGGGGAAGGGGGCGAGGCCGGATTGGGACCTTGTCGGCGGCACACGGTTTGCTGACAGCGGTGGCATGCGGCGAGACGGCACTTTACCGCACCGCACAATCTGCCTAAAAAGGCAGCGATTGGGGTGATTACATAATGAGCACAAAGCTCACAGTCGGGGATATTGAAGTTCCGGGGCGCGTCTGGATCGCGCCGATGACCGGCATTTCGGATCTGCCTTTCCGCAAGGCCGCGGCGCGTCTGGGCGCACCGTACGCCGCCACCGAGATGGTCGCCTGCGCGGAATTCGCGCGGGGCCGTCCTGACGTCGTGCGTCGGGCCGCCATGGGCGAGGGCGAAGGCCTGATGGTCGTCCAGCTGGTCGGCCGCGAGGCCCGGTGGATCGCCGAGGGCGCGCGACTGGCCGCCGAGGCCGGCGCCGACATCATCGACCTGAACTTCGGCTGCCCGGCGCGCGAGGTCACCGGCGTGCAGTCGGGCTCGGCCCTGATGCGCGATCTGGACCTCGCCGAGAGCCTGGTCGCCGCCGCCGTGGAGGCCGTCGACACCCCCGTCACGGTCAAGATGCGCCTGGGCTGGGACGACAACTCCCGCAACGCGGCCGAGTTGGCCGTCCGCGCCGAAGCCGTCGGCGCCAAGGCGATCACCGTGCATGGCCGCACGCGCTGCCAATTCTACAAGGGCTCGGCCGACTGGAGCGCGGTCCGTGAGGTGAAGGCCGCCGTTTCGGTGCCCGTGATCGTCAACGGCGACATCGTCGACGGCGCGACCGCCGCCGGCGCGCTGGAGCAGTCCGGCGCCGACGCGGTCATGGTCGGGCGCGGCGTGGTCGGCAAGCCGTGGATCGCCCGGGCCATCGAGGCGCAGCTCGACGGGCGTCCCCAGGAAGCGGAGCCGGCCATGGGCGAGCGTCTCGCCATCGCCCTGGCCCACTTCAGCGACAGCCTGGACTTCTATGGCGAACGCCTGGGCCTGCGCATGTTCCGCAAGCATCTGGCCGCCTACATCGAGGCCGCGCCGTGGCCCCTCGAGGCGCCCGCGCGCCGCGAGGCTCGCGCCCGCATCTGCAGCCTGGACGCCCGCGCGGACGTCGAGCACGCCCTGACCGCCCTTTGGTCGCCCGCACCGGAAAGGCTGGCGGCATGAACAAGCTCAATCCCAACGGCCGCCGCGCCGCCGACCTGAAGTCGGCCGCCTTCGACCTGAGCCCGGAGCCGGCCTTGTTGATCGATGGCGACGGTTCGCTGTCGGCCGCCAACGAGGCCGCCGAGGCGCTGTTCGGCCAGGGGCTCGGCCTGCTGTCCCGTGGCCGGGTGGCCGGAGCGCTGCCGCCGGACTCGCCGCTGGTCGGCCTGATCGGCCGCGCCCTGGACGAGGGTGTGCGGGTGCGAGAGCACGCCGTGGAGATCGCCCTGTTCGGCCACCCGGCCTTCGAGGCCGACTGCGCCGCCACGCCGCTCGAAGGCGCCGCGGTCCTGCTGACCCTGCACCTGCGTGGCGGCGGCCTGGGCGCGGAGCGCGGCGCCGATCCCGCCGGCCTGCGGTCCGTCGTGGGCCTCGGCCGCATGCTGGCGCACGAGATCAAGAACCCGCTGGCCGGCATCCGTGGCGCGGCCCAGCTGCTGAAGACCGGCGCCTCCGCCGAGGACCAGCCGCTGGCCCAGCTGATCGTCGACGAGACCGAGCGGATCCGCCGCCTGGTCGATCGCATGGAAGCCTTCAGCGACGACGCGCCGCCGGAGCGCGAGGCGGTCAACATCCACCGCGTGCTGGACCGCGTCCGGGCGCTGGTCGCCAACGGCGTCGCCGACGGTTTGGGCCTGAAGGAGCGCTACGATCCGTCGCTGCCGCCGACCTGGGGCGACGAGGACCAGTTGATCCAGATCTTCCTGAACCTGGTCAAGAACGCCGCCGAAGCCGCTCACGGCCGTGGCGACGGCCGCGGCGAGATCACGGTCACCACCGCCTGGCGTCCGGGGATCCGGGTCCGCGGCGGCGACGGCCGCGTGCTGAAAGGCGCGCCGCTGGAGGTGAAGATCCAGGACAACGGTCCGGGCGTGCCGGCGCTGATGCGCGACCACCTCTTCCAACCCTTCGTCACGTCGAAGGCCTCGGGCGCGGGCCTCGGCCTCGCCCTCTGCGCCAAGCTCGTCACCGGGCACGGTGGCCTGATCGACTTCGAATCCGAGCCCGGTCGGACTGTGTTCCGGGTCCTTTTGCCAGTCGCAAACACCGAAAGCGCCGAATGAACGCCGCCAGCAAGAAGATCCTGATCGCCGACGATGACAGCTCGATCAGGTTGGTCCTGAGCCAGGCGTTCACCCGATTGGGCTACCAGGTCCGGGCCACCGGCAACGCCTCGACCCTGCTGAAGTGGGTCCAGGAAGGCGAGGGCGACCTGATCCTGACCGACGTGATGATGCCGGACGAGAACGTGTTCAACGTCCTGCCGCGTATCCGCAAGGAACGGCCCAAGCTGCCGATCATCGTGATGAGCGCCCAGAACACGCTGCTCACCGCGGTCAACGCGGCCGACGCGGGCGCGTTCGAGTACGTCTCCAAGCCTTTCGACCTGGATGACGTTACCGCCGCCGCCCGCCGAGCCCTGTCCCGTCCGGCCGACGCTGAGGCTTCGAAGGCCCAGGCCCGGGCCATGAAGGACGAGCGCCTGCCGCTGATCGGCCGCTCGGGCGCGATGCAGGACGTCTACCGCACCGTCGCCCGCCTGGTCGGGGCCGACCTGACGGTGCTCATCCTCGGCGAGAGCGGCACCGGCAAGGAACTGGTCGCCCGGGCGCTGCACGACCTCGGCCGCCGTCGCGACGGCAAGTTCGTGGTCATCAACCTGGCCGCCGTGCCGCGCGAACGGGTCGAAACCGAGCTGTTCGGGCGCGGCGAGGGCGACCTCGGAAAGCTGGTCGAGGCCGACGGCGGGACCCTGTTCCTGGACGAGATCGGCGACATGCCGTTGGACGCCCAGAGCCGTCTGCTGCGGGTCATCGACGGCGCCGAGCCGGCGATCAATCCCAAGACCAACCGGCCGCCCAGCGTCCGCATCATCGCCGCGACCAACCGCGATCTGCGCGGCCTGATCCAGCAGGGGCTGTTCCGGGAGGACCTGTTCTTCCGCCTCAATGTCGCGCCCGTGCGCTTGCCGCCGCTGCGTGATCGCGTGGAGGACATCCCGGATCTGGCCCGTTCTTTCCTGCTGCGAGCCGCCCGGGAGGGCCTGCCGTCGAAGACCATCGACCAGTCCGCGCTCGAGCGCATGAAGACCCACGACTGGCCCGGCAATGTTCGCGAGCTGGAGAACCTGGTCCGGCGGGTCTGCGCCCTCTACGGCGAGGAGCTGATCACCGCCCGTATCGTCGAGCGCGAACTGCAGGATCATACCCCGGTGGCGGGCGACAGCGGCCCGCTGACCCTGTCGCAGTTGATCGAGCGGCATCTGGCCACCCATTTCGCCGACCAGCCCGACGGCATTCCCGCGGCCGGCCTGTACGACCGGGTGCTGGAGGAGGTCGAGCGGCCGCTGATTCAGCTCACCCTGTCGGCCACGCGCGGCAACCAGGTGCGGGCGGCCGAGATCCTCGGCCTCAACCGCAACACCCTGCGCAAGAAGATCCAGGATCTCGGCGTGGAGATGGTGCGCGGCAAGCGCTGACACCGTTACGCCACAACGGTGTTGCAGTTTAGGCTCAGTCCGTCCTAGGCTGAGTCCATGAGTTCGAGCGCGTCTGATCCATCGTCGATCGTGGACGCCCCGTCGTCCACCTGGCGGCGGATCGTCGAGTCTCGCTACCTGCTCGGCGGCGGCTACGCGCTGGCCGTCATCCTGACCATCACCGGCGCGCTGCTGGCCTCGCGCCCGCCCGAAGTCGGCCCGATCGGCGCCGACGTGAAGGTCATGCTGGCCCTGCTGGGTTTCAACCTCGTGCTGATCCTGGCGCTGGCCTTCCTGGTCGCGCTCCAGGTGCTGCGGCTCCTGCGCGACCGGAACAGCGACGCCGGCGCGCGGCTGCAACTGCGGTTCATGGCCATCTTCGGCCTCGCCACCGTCGCGCCGGCCATCGTGGTGGCGCTGTTCTTCGGCGGGGTGGTCATTTCCGGCGTCGACTACTGGTTCAGCCAGAAGGTCCGGACGATCGTCGAGAACTCGGCCACCGCCGCCCGGACCTATGTCGAGGACCGCCGCGACTCGCTGGGCCGCAACGTCGAGGTGGTGACGCAGGATCTGAACCCCGCCGCCGAGGCGCTGGCGACCTCGCCGGTCGCCTACAGCCATTACCTGCGCCAGATCACCGCCGGCGAATTCACCGCCGCCTACATCATCGACCGCGAGGGGCGCATCCTCGCCCGGGCGGAAGGCCGGGAGGCGCCGCCGTTCCTGGCCCCGCCGCCGCATTCCTTCGACGGCGCCGACGAGGGATTGACGTCGGCGGAGACGTTCGCATCGAACGACCTGTTTCGCGGCCTGCACCGGCTGAAGGCCTATCCGGACGCCTACCTCTATGTCGTCGTGCCCAGCAGCCCGGGCATTCTCGGCCAGCTTCGCGACGCGGAGGCCCAGGTCGTCGCCTACCGGGAGGCGGGGGACAACAAGCTGCGCCTGCAGGCCGCCTTTGCCCTGACCTATGTGGAGACGGTGCTGCTGCTGCTGGTCGGCGCCGCCTGGCTGGCCATCCCGGTCGGCAACTCGATCGCCGCGCCGGTCGCCCGGCTTATCCAGGCCGCTGGTCGCATCGCCCTGGGCGATCTCGACGCTCGCGTGGACAGCCGGAACCAGCCTGAAGAAATGGCGATGTTGTCCCGCGCCTTCAACAACATGACGGGGGATCTTCAGGCGCAGCAGGCGGCGCTGCGGACGGCCAGCCTAGACGCCGAATCCCGCCGCCTGTTCATCGAGACCGTGCTGTCGGGCGTCAGCGCCGGCGTCGTCGGCCTGGACGCGGACGGCCGGGTCTCCGCCGCCAATCGCCAGGCCGCCGTGCTGCTCGGTGTCGAGCCGGGCGAGATGAGCGGCAAGGCGCTGGCCGAGATCGCGCCCGAACTGGCGCCGGTCGCCGAACGCGCGGCCGAGATCAGCGCCGAGGTCGAGGAAGAGGTCGACATCGTGCGCGAGGCCGAAACTCGACGCCTGCGCGTGCGGGCCAGCGGCGCGGCGTCCGACGGGGTTGTCCTGACCTTCGACGACATCACCCGGCTGATCACCGCCCAGCGGAACGCGGCCTGGCGCGACGTCGCCCGCCGTATCGCCCACGAGATCAAGAACCCTCTGACCCCGATCCAGCTGTCGGCCGAACGCATCCGGCGCAAGTACCGCAAGGAGATCGTCAGCGACCTCGAGACCTTCGAC
>JBIICO010000331.1:0-2705 GCA_044238855.1 Caulobacter sp. | reverse complement strand
CGGCTTCGACGAGGCCTTCACCGGCTGGGGCTGGGAGGACGTCGAGTGGGCCATGCGCGTCGGTCGCGCCCATCCGATCGTCCATGTCGACATCCCGGCCAGCCACCTGGGCCTCGACAGCGCCGCGGCCATGGCGCGGAAGTACGAACAGTCGGCCGCCAACTTCGGCCGCGTCGTCGCCGAGCACCGCGAGATCGTCGAAGGCTATCCCAGCTACCGCGTGGCGAAGCTTCTCAAGCGAGTCCCGCTACGCGGCGCCTGGCGGCCCGTGCTGAAGGGCGCGGCGATGGCCGACGCCCTGCCGCTGCGGGTTCGCGATCTCTCCATGCGGCTCTACCGCGCCGCCCTCTACGCCGAGGTGGTGTGATGGATATGGAAGCCTATTCCGCCGACCGATCGCTGAAGGGCAAGCTGCGCCGGCGCATCGCCAAATTCAGCCAGCGCCGCCCCATCCGGATGAGCCTGGAGCGGCCGATGGTCACCTTCGGCTTCGACGATGCGCCGCTGACCGCGACCACCGCCGGCGCGCGGGCGCTGGAACAGCGCGGCGTGCGCGGGGTCTACTATGTCTCGGCCGGCCTCGAAGGCGGCATGGGGCCGATGGGCCGCTACGCCAGCCGCGAGGACGTGCTGCGACTGGCCTCCGCCGGGCACGAGGTCGCCTGCCACACCTTCTCGCACATCGACTGCGGCCAGGCCGATGAAGCGACCATGCTCGACGATATCGCCCGCAACGCCGCCGGCCTCGACGACTGGGGCCTGCCTGGGCGCGAGAGCTTCGCCTATCCCTACGGCGACACCTCCATCCCGGCCAAGCGCGCCCTGGGCGCACGCTACCGGACGCTGCGGACAGTGACGGCGGGGCTGATCGAGAACGGCGCCGACGCCAACCAGCTGCCCGCGGTCGGCATCGAGGGCGCGGACGGAGAGGCCAAGGCCCTCCGGTGGATCGACCGCGCCGCCGAGCGCAAGGCCTGGCTGATGCTCTACACGCACGACGTCGAGGCGAACCCGTCCGACTGGGGCTGCACGCCCGAGGCGCTCGGCCGCGTCATCGACGCCGTCGTCGCCCGTGGCTTCGAGGTCGTCACCGCCGCCCAGGGCGCGCGGAAGCTTGGGCTCTGATCACGGGAATCGCCTAGCCTCGGCGCTTAACCCGGGGCCGCCACATGTCGCTCATCGCCAGTCTCAGCACGCCGATCGAGCTTGGCTCGCGGAGAGTCCTGCACCCGGGCCCGCTGCGATGGCTACGGGCGCTGGCCTGGATGGTCGGGCTGTTCATCCTGATCGGCATGGCCGGCTACACGCCCATCGTGCTGATCGAGTTCGCGTCACCGACCGCCGAGGCGCCGATCGAGATCGTCAAGCAGGCCGCCGGCGCGCTGAGCGCCATCGGGGTCTATGTGCTGATGGTCTGGCTGGCGGAGGGGCGGCTCCCGTCCGAGCTGGCGCCGAACACCGCCCTGCCCGGCATCGCGCTAGGCCTGCTGATCGGCTTCCTGGTCATGGCGACCGTGCTGGCGGTTCTGGTGGCGAGCGGCCTCTACGACTTCCGCTGGACGGGGCCGACGAGCGCCTGGATTCCGACCAGCCTGGCGATCCAGTCCGGGGTGATCGAGGAGGTCATGGCCCGGGCCGTGCTGCTGCGGCTCATGTGGCGGGCGTTCGGGCCGTGGGTGGCCTTCGCCTTCTCGGCGGCGGTGTTCGGGGCGCTGCACCTGCCCAACCCCAACTCCAGCCTCTTCGCCGCCCTGGCCATCGCTCTGGAGGCTGGGGTGATGCTGGGCGCCTTCTATGCCCTGACCGGACGGCTGTGGGTGTCCATCGGCCTGCACGCGGGGTGGAACTTCACACAGGGCTACGTCTTCGGCGCGGCCGTATCGGGCACCGACTTCGGCGGGGCGCTGGCGCGGAGCGTGGCAAGGCCGGGCTCGCCGGAATGGCTGACCGGCGGTGCGTTCGGACCGGAGGCGTCGCTGCCTGCGCTGCTGATCTGCACCGGCATAGGCGTGGCGACGCTTTGGTGGGCCTGGAAGCTGGGACGGTTCGCGAAACCGGCGAGCGGCTAGGCGTCGCTCTCCCGATCCCCCCAGGCCAGCTTCACGGCCAGCGCCACGAAGATCACCCAGCGCAGGTCGTTGTAACTGACCGCGATGCTCTCTGTCAGGCTGACCAGGCTGTAGATGACCATGAACGGCAGGGCCAGGTAGGCGCCCTTGTCGCGGAACACGGCGACGATCGTCGCGCCCAGGGTCTGGATGTAGAACAGCCCCCAGGCGACCACGCCGAACAGGCCCATGCCCAGCCATTGCTCCAGCCAGCTGCTGTGGGCGTGCTGCGCCTTGAAGCCGGCCTCCTTGGTGATCCAGGCCAGCGGCCCCCAGCCGCTCTTGTCGTCCCAGACGGCGGCGAAGCCGTAGCCGGTCAGCGGGCGCTCGCCGATCTGGCGCAGGACCGCGGCCCAGATCTTGGTGCGGCCGGTCAGGGTGGCGTCCTTGCCGAGCAGGCCGAGGAAAACGTCCGAGGCGAACAGCAGGAAGGCCGCGAGCATCCCCGCCCCCAGCACGGCCGCCCAGGTGGCCGCGACACCCGAGACCGGCCCCCGCCGCACCACCCAGACGAACGCCAGACCCATGGCGCCCAGCACCAGCGAGACCAGCGAGGTCTTCGAGGTCGACAGCAGCACCAGCGCCAGGGCGATCACC
>JBIICO010000129.1:0-9864 GCA_044238855.1 Caulobacter sp. | reverse complement strand
ACCGGCGGGGCGGCGCCGGGCCGGTAGCCGCGCGACAGGGCCGAGAGGCCGCTCAGCGTCAGGTAGGGATCGACGCGCGGCGGCGGCGGCACGATCGGCGCGATGGCCTCGCGGAAGGCGCCCAGCGGGTCCTTCCAGATCGAGGGCCGCTCCGCCGTCGGCGCCGGGGCGGCGGGCGTGTTGTCCAGCTGCGAGGTCAGGCTCTTGCGCAGGGCCGGGAAGTCGACCAGGTCGGCCGTCGCCTCGATGTCTTCGGCGGCCGTGGCGGCCTGCAGCGCCCGGAACGTGAACCAGGGCGCGCCGGCGAAGGCGATCGCGAAGACCGCGACGATGGTCAGGAAGATCTTGAAGAGGTCTAGCCGCATGGCCCCCGCCCGTTAACCGCGTTCCGCATCAAGACCGGAACGCGCGAGCGGGCGCAAGGGTGCGCACGCGGGGCGGGAGGGGGCGTCGCGCTCAGTCCAGCTTCACGCCCAGGCGTTTGGCCTCGGCCTGGTAGCGGGCGTCGACGGTTCGCCACTGCTTCTCGGCGTCGGCGACCATGACGCGGGCCGTGCCAAGGGCCTTTACCGCCGCGCGGCAGGCGCCCGGGCCGTCGCCCTTCTTGCGCAGCTCCATGGCGACCCCGACCTCTTCGCCGAAGGCGATCGCGCGGCCGAACCCCGACATGTCCGGTTCGCCGAAGGCCCGAAGGCCGAACTGCATCGACTGCTGCGCCGTCCAGACGCCGGCGTCCTCGAACTGCTTGCCGCGCCAGGACATCAGGCGGCTGCCGTACTGGTTCATGTCGCGGCCGTAGAGCAGGACGGCGTCGAGGCTGTCCTCCAGGCCCGCGACCAGCGCGGCGCCCTGGGCCGGGTCCTCGCAGACGGCGGGCGGCGGAGGCGGCGGAAGGGCGAGGGTGGGCAGGACCGGCGCGGTCGTGGGCGTGCCGAGGAACTGCGCCATAGCCTGGCCGAAGGCGCGGTCCACGGCGCCGGCGTCCTCGCAGCTGAAGGTGAGCTCGTCGCCGAGCACGGTCAGCGACAGCTTCAGGCCCGCGGGCCCGCCCTCGTCGTCGGTTTCCGTGGCGAAGGTGCGGAAGCTCTCGTCCTCTTCGTCCACGTAGGGGTAGCGGCCCGTCGCCTTGACGGCGGCGGCGATGGCGGCGGCGTTGCGCAAGGCGGTCGGGCGATCGCCAAAGGCGGCGATGCCATCGACGCCGGCGATCTCGTTGCCCTCCGGCTGACGCATCAGCGAGAAGGTCGTGAACGGGGGCCAGGCCGAGGGCGGCGTGACCAGCCAGCCGTAGAGGGCCGAACGCCTGACCGGACCGTTGGCTTCCCGGGCGCCGAAGGTCTGGTCGAAGGCGCCGGTCGGCTTGCAGTAGTCGACGACCTCCGCCGCCGTCACCGCCATCGCCTGGCCGGCCGACGCCAGCATCGCCAAGGCGGCCGCGGCCGCGAGCAAGGTCCTGATCTTCATGAAGCCCCCCGAGTCGGCCGCACGATCTCCGCCCGGGCGATCCATGGCAAGTCGCCCATCGCGAGCTTCGGGAAGTCGGTCCAGCATCTGGCGGCCACCGGGTCAGAAGGGGCGCGCCGGGGATCGAGGCATGGGCCGATGAAGAAGGCAGGGCGCCGGTGCGCTGGCCGCCGCGACCGCGATAGGGCGAACTACCCCTCGTAAGGCTCGTCGCCTCGGTCGAGGTTGAGGTCCCAGGCCATGTAGTCCAGGGCGTCCTCGGGGTCTTCGAGGGTGTTCTCGTTCAGGGTCTGGCCGCGGATCGAGACGCCGGCCTTGTGGGTGCTGTCCGGGTCGCCGGTGATCAGCGGATGCCAGGCGGGCAGGGACCTGCCCTCGTGCAGGCGCCGGTAGGCGCAGCTCGACGGCATCCAGAGCAGATCCTCGATGTTGCCGGGGGTCAGCTTGATGCAGTCCGGGACGTACTGCTTGCGGTTGGGGTAGTCCGTGCAGCGGCAGCTGTCCGGATCGAACAGCTTGCAATGCACCCTTGTGGGGATGACTTCGCCGGTGTCTTCATCCTCGAAGCGAACCAGGCAGCAGAGACCGCAGCCATCGCATAGGCTTTCCCACTCGGCGGGACTCATCTCGGCGAGGGTCTTGGTTTCCCAGAAGGGTTTGCGCGGCATGATGCTTGCGTCCTAAACCCGTCGAGCCCGTAACCCAAGCTGCGTCTGGATCATTTTGAGCGACGATTGGTCCCTCCCGCCGTACCGTTTCGAACCGGAGCCCGAAAAGCGCCCCGAGAGCGAACCCGAGTCCCCGCAGCAGCAGAAGGCCGGCAAGGCCAAGCCGGAGAAGGCCCCCAAGCCGCCCCGCGAGCCGAAACCGCGCCAGGAATTCGGCCGTAACACCCGGCCCAAGACGCCGAAACCGGCCAGGCCCCCGAAGGCTCCCAGGCCGCCGCGCGCGCCGGGCGAGGGCTTCCGCTGGCGGTCGCTGTACGAATGGGCCCTGTCGCCGAAGCTGCGCTGGGCCTGGATCACCCTGGCCGTGCTGTTCTTCCTGGGCCTCGTGACGGCGGGCGCCGGAGCCGTCTACATCCAGCAGAAATACCTGACCGACGTGCCGCCGCTGCCCGAGCGCGAGGCGCTGTTCGCGGTCAACCGGGCGCCGGGCATCCGGTTCCTGGACAAGGACGACGTCCAGGTCGCCGTGCGCGGGCCGCGCTATGGCGAGCGGATCACCCTGAGCCAGCTGCCCGAGTATGTGCCCCAGGCCTTCCTGGCGGCCGAGGACAAGCGATTCTACCAGCACGGCGCCCTCGACTTCCACGGCATCGCCCGCGCCGCCTGGATCAACTGGCGCGCCGGCCGCATCGTGCAGGGCGGCTCCACCATCACCCAGCAGCTGGCCAAGGGCCTGTTCCTCACGCCCGACCAGACCACCAAGCGCAAGCTGCAGGAGGCCTTGATGGCCACGCGGCTGCAGAAGGTGCTGAGCAAGGACGAGATCCTCGAACTGTACCTCAACCGGATCTTCTTCGGGGCCAACACCTACGGCATCGACGGCGCCAGCCGGGCCTACTTCGGCAAGCCGGCCAGCCAGATGACCCTGGCCGAGGCGGCGCTGCTGGCCTCGCTGCCCAAGGCGCCGTCGCGCCTGGCTCTGACCAAGAACATGGCCGGCGCCCTGGAGCGCCAGCGGCTGATCCTGGGCAACATGCTGCGCGAGCGGTGGATCACCCAGGAGCAGTACGACGCGGCCCTGGAGAACACCCCCGTGCTGGCGCCCGGCGCGGTCCAGGACGAGGGCGACCTCGGCTACATCCTCGACTACGCCACCGCCGAGGCGGTCAAGATCGCCGGTCAGAACAGCCCCGACCTGGTCGTCAAGCTGACCATCGACAGCCGGCTGCAGAAGGCCGGCGCCAAGATCGTCCGCGACAACCTGAAGTCCAGCGGCTCCGGCGCCCAGCAGGCGGCCCTGCTGGCCATGACCCCCGACGGCGCGATCCGCGCCATGGTCGGCGGCACCGACTTCGACGAGACGCCGTTCAACCGGGCCGTCCAGGCCAAGCGCCAGCCGGGTTCCACCTTCAAGGCCTTCGTCTACGCCGCCGCCCTTGAACGAGGCGTGCTGCCGACCGACACCCGCGACGACAAGCCGACCAAGATCGGCGACTGGGCGCCCGAGAACTACGGCGGCGGCTACGCCGGCACCGTGACCATCGCCCAGGCCTTCGCCAAGTCCATCAACACCGTGGCCGTCCAGCTGGGCCAGGAGGTCGGCGGCCAGGCGATCGGCGAACTGGCCCGGCGCTTCGGCGTCTCCAGCGTGCCGCCGCGGCCCGACCTGTCCGTGGCGCTGGGCTCCTACGAGGTGACGCTGAAGGAGATGGTCAGCGGTTTCCTCGTCTTCCAGTCCGGCGGCCAGCGCCGGGAATCCTGGATCATCGAGAGCATCGCCACCCAGGCCGGCGAGCCGCTGTACAGCCACGCCGCGACCTCCGGCTCGCCCGTCTACGACATCGCCAACGCCTCCATGATGGTCAAGATGATGAAGGGCGTCGTCGAGAGCGGCACCGGGACGCGCGCCGGCTTCGGCCGTCCTGCGGCGGGCAAGACCGGCACCAGCCAGAACTGGCGCGACGCCTGGTTCATCGGCTTCACCCCCGACTACGTGGCCGGCGTCTGGGTCGGCAACGACGACGACAAGCCCATGGCCAAGGTGGCCGGCGGCGGGCTGCCGTCCGCGATCTGGCGGCAGTTCATGATCGTCGCCCACGAGGGCAAGGAAGCCCGGGACTTCGACTGGCTGCTGCCCGACCCGGTCCCCGAGACCGAGGAGGACCCGCGCAACGGCTTCTACAGCGAGCTGGCCGGCGAGGTCGCCCGGACCGCCGAGAGCCTCGACACCGAGATCGGCGACATCCCGGCCCAGCCGGAAACGCCCGAGCAGCCGGCCGTACCCGGCCAGCCCCAGCAGCCCCAGCGGCCCGACATGGCCCCCGCGCCGGGCCAGCGACGCGCGCCTCCGCCGCCCCAGCCGGCGACCGAGCCGATCCCGTACTAGACCGCGACGTTTCCCTCCCTGCCGCAAGGCGGGGAGGAGGCCCGTAGCGAAAAATGCGCGGGAGGTTCGCGCCCCTCTCCGCTGGATAGAGCGAAAAATCTCCTGTATTTACAAACGCTTCTGCGTTTCTTTCGGCAATCGATCAGACGGGCCCGGTGGTCCCGTACCTTTGTGGCATCGACGAGAAATCCCGGAGGGGCGGCGATGTTCGAAGGGTTTGCCGAAGAGCTTGAGCAGGACCTGCGCGACCTGCGCGCGATGCTGCGCGCCAAGCCGCCGACCGACGAGACCATCGAGATCGATCGCCGCGTGCGCGCCACCGGCAACATCGCGACGGCGGCGCGGCGCGTGCTGCAACTCGCCGAGCAGGCGCGGCCCGTCCGGC
The DNA here is from genome assembly GCA_044238855.1 of Caulobacter sp. Classification (GTDB taxonomy): domain Bacteria; phylum Pseudomonadota; class Alphaproteobacteria; order Caulobacterales; family Caulobacteraceae; genus Caulobacter. Next base: position 4,961 of record JBIICO010000129.1, on the reverse strand, counting down.
CGCAGGAAGAAGATGAGGATGGCATGGGACGGCAATTCCGAAGTGATCCGGGAACCCTGGAGCGCAAGCACCGGTCTATCGATGCGAACCTGGCACGCATTCGTCAGCAGCTGGACGCCCGAGGAAAGGCAGGAGCGGCTGACCCCGCCCCAGATCGAGGTGCTGGAGAAGAGCTGGCGGACGAGGCTGAACGTCGAGCAGCTTGAGCCGCGCGACGACTGGTCGAGCTGGCTGGCCCTCGGCGGGCGTGGGTCCGGCAAGACCTGGCTCGGCGCCGGCTGGGCGATCGAACAGGCGCTCGACGGTCGGCGCATGGCGCTGGTCGGCGCGAGCCTGGACCAGATCCGCGAAGTGATGATCGAAGGCCCGTCCGGGCTGCGGCAGATGTGTCCCGAGAACCTGCTGATGCGGCACGAGAAGGAACGCCGCCGGATCGTCTGGTCCAGCGGGGGCGAGGCCTATCTGTTCTCCGCCGAGAACCCCGACAGCCTGCGCGGGCCGCAGTTCGAGGTCGCCTGGGCCGACGAATTCTGCGCCTGGCGCGATCCGGCCGAGGCGCTGGCGATGCTGCGGTTCGGGCTGCGGCTGGGCGACGATCCGCGGCTGCTGGTCAGCACAACGCCCCGGCCGATCCCGGCGCTGCGGGCGCTGCGCAAGGAGGCGGGGCTGGTCGAGAGCCTGCTGCCGACGCGGACCAACGCCCACAACCTGGCCCCCAGTTTCCTGGGGCATCTGGAGACCCTGTACGGCGGCACCCGGCTGGCGGCCCAAGAGCTCGAAGGCCTGGTCGTCGAGGGGCAGGGCGCGCTGTGGCGGGCCGAGGAACTGGCCCGCTGTCGCGGCGCGCGGCCGCCGGGGCTGGAGACCGTCGTCGTGGCCGTCGACCCGCCCGTCACGGCCGGCGGCGACGCCTGCGGCATCGTCGTGGCGGGGAGGCTGGACGGCATGGGTTTCGTGCTGGCCGACCGGACCGTGCGGGGGCTGAGCCCCGACGGCTGGGCCCGGGTCGTGGTGGCCGTGGCCCGGGAGTTCGGCGCGGCGCGGATCGTGGCCGAGAACAACCAGGGCGGCGAGATGGTGCGTGGCGTGCTCGCCCGCGCCGACCCGCCCTGCGCCGTGCGGACCGTGCGCGCCGTCTACGGCAAGGTGGCCCGGGCCGAGCCCGTGGCGGCCTTGTACGAGCAGGGGCGCGTCGTCCACTGCGACGCGTTCCCGGCGCTCGAGGAAGAGCTGATGGCGCTGGGCTGCGAAGGTGTGAAGGGCAGTCCGGACAGGGCCGACGCACTGGTCTGGGCGCTGACCGATCTGCTGCTGGGCAAGGTGGCGAAGGCGCCGCGGGTGACGCGGATGTAGTGCTCTCCCTCCCCGCATGGGGAGGGTGGACCGGCGAAGCCGGGACGGGTGGGGAACCGGTTGGCCGCCTGTCAGCGCCGACTTTCCATCACCTTTGCCCCACCCGCCCCCTTCGGGGGCGCCCTCCCTATGCGGGGAGGGAGAAAGGAAAAATCGACATGCCTCTTTTCCCCCGCTCGCGGGCGCGCGGTCGTGCGCCGGAGGGCAAGGCGTCGCGGACGGCGGCGCTGGTGGCGTTTGCTTCGGCCGGGCGGCCGGTGTGGACGCCGCGCGACTACGAGAGCCTGGCGCGGGAGGGATTCGCGCGGAACCCCGTCGCCTATCGCTGCGTGCGGATGATCGCCGAGGCGGCGGCGTCCGTGCCGCTGGTGGTGTTCGCCGGCGGGCGGCGGGCCGATGACCATCCGTTGCGCCGGCTGCTCGACCGGCCCAATCCCGAGCAGGGCGGACCCGATCTGCTGGAGGCCTTCTTCGGGGCGCTGCAGGTGAGCGGCAACGGCTACCTGGAAGCGGCGGGCGAGGGCGAGGGTATCGGCGAGCTGTGGTCGCTGCGGCCCGACCGGATGAAGGTCGTGCCCGACGGGCGCGGCTGGCCGGCGGCCTACGAATACGGCGTGGCCGGGCGCAGCGTGCGGATCGCGCGGGAGGCCGACGGCTGGCTGCCGGTGCTGCATCTGAAACTGTTCAATCCGGCCGACGACCACTACGGCGCCAGCCCGCTGGAGGCGGCGGCCTTCGCCATCGACGTGCACAACGCGTCCGGGGCCTGGAACAAGGCGCTGCTCGACAACGCCGCGCGGCCGAGCGGGGCGCTGGTCTATGCCAACGCCGAGGCCGGCGACCGGCTGACCGCCGACCAGTTCGAGGCGCTGAAGAGCGAGCTCGACGGGCGGTCCGGGGCGGCGGCGGCCGGGCGGCCGCTGCTGCTCGAAGGCGGGCTCGACTGGAAGCCGATGTCGCTGTCGCCAGCCGAGATGGACTTCATCGAGGGCAAGCACGCGGCGGCGCGCGAGATCGCGCTGGCGTTCGGGGTTCCGCCCCAACTGCTCGGCATCCCCGGCGACAACACCTACGCCAACTACCGCGAGGCCAACGGGGCGTTCTGGCGGCACACCGTCGCGCCCCTGGCCGAGCGGCTGGCGCGCGCCCTGACCGGATGGCTCGGGGCCCGGCACGCGGGGGTGCGGGTCGCCTGCGACCTCGACGCCGTGCCCGCCCTGTCCGCCGAACGCGACGCCCTGTGGGCGCGGCTGGAAGCGGCGAGTTTTCTGACGCCGGAAGAACGGCGGCGGCTGGCCGGGCTGGAAGGCTAGAGCCGCCCTCCCCGCTTGGGGAGGGTGGGTCCTCCGCAGCCGCAGGCGAAGGAGGAGACGGGTGGGGAGCCGCCCGGCCGCCCGTCAGCGCCGACCTTTCATCACCTTTGCCCCACCCGCCCCCTGTCGGCGGGCGCCCTCCCCATGCGGGGAGGGAGGAGATTTGCCATGACCAAAATTCCTTTCCGCCTCGATCGCCAGGTGACGCTGGCGGTCATCGTGACCATCGCCATCCAGGCCGGCGGCGGCCTGATGTGGGCCGGGCGGGCGTCCGCGCGGATCGACGAACTGGGCCGCCGCGTCGAGGGCCAGGGCGCCGTCGTCGAACGGCTGGCCCGGCTGGAGGAGCAGCTGGCTGGAACGCGGCTGACGCTCGAGCGGCTCGAGCGCCGGCTCGAGGACGGCGAGCTGTGAAGCGCACTCCCGACCGGCCGGCCGCCGAGCCCCTCGATCTGGGCCCCGGCCTTCGCCGGGGTGAGCGGAGCATCAAATGAAGGAAACCGAAATCAGCGGCTATGCCTCCCTGTTCTGGACGCGCGACCTGAACGACGACGTGACCGCGGCCGGGGCCTTCGCGGCGTCCGTGGCCGAGCGCGGCGCGGGCGGGGTCAAGATGCTGTGCCAGCACGACGCCGACCGCCCCATCGGGGTCTGGGACGAGGTCGTCGAGGACGGTCGCGGGCTTTTCGTACGAGGCCGTATATTCGACGTCACGCCCGAGGGGCGGATGACCGGGGCCCTGGTGCGGGCCGGGGCGATGGACGGGCTGTCCATCGGCTTCAAGGCCGTCAAGGCGCGTCCCGACGATAGCGGCCGCCTGCGCGTGCTGACCGAGGTCGAGCTGTGGGAGGTGTCCGTCGTGACGTTCCCGATGCTGCCCGGCGCGCGGATCGAACGCGTCGCGGCCTAGAATTCTCCCTCCCCTTCATGGGGAGGGTGACCCGGCGGAGCCGGGGCGGGTGGGGGACTGGGACGCCACCCGCAAGCGCAGAACCTGTCCCATCCCTTGCCCCACCCTGGCCGCTGCGCGGCCTGTCCCTCCCCACAAGGAGGAGGGAGATTCCTGACGGAGACCCGATGAAAGAGACCAAACACGCGGCGGCGGATCCCGCCGCGCGCGCCGGCATGCATGAAGTCATGGCCGCGTTCGAGGCCTTCAAGGCCGCCAACGACGAGCGGCTCGGCGCGCTGGAGACCAAGCGGGGCGACGCCCTGCTGGAGGAGAAGGTGGCGCGCATCGACGCCAGCCTGCAGGCGGCGCAAGGGCGGCTCGACCGGGCGCTGAGCGAGGGGCGTCGTCCGGTGCTGGGCGGCGGCGGCGAGGGCGGCGGCGGTCGCGTCGTCGTGGCCGACGAGCGCAAGGCGGCCTGGGACGGCTACCTCAAGACCGGCCAGAGCTCGCTGGCGATCCTCGAGGCCAAGGGCCTGTCGGAGGGCGTGCCGACCGCCGGCGGCTATATCGCGCCGCCCGATACCGAGCGGATGATCGAGCGTCGGCTGCAGATGAGCTCGCCGATGCGCGACATCGCCACCGTGCGGACCATCGGGGCCGGCGTGTTCCGCAAGCCGGTCAGCACCGCGGGCGTCGAGAGCGGCTGGGTGGCCGAGACCGACGCCCGGCCCGAGACCGAGCCGCCCGTGCTGGCGCTGCTGGAGTTCCCGGCGGCCGACCTCTACGCCAGCCCGGCGGCGACCCAGGCCCTGCTCGACGACGCCTTCGTCAACCTCGACGAATGGCTGGCGGCCGAGTGCGAGGACGCCTTCGCGGCTCAGGAGACCGCGGCCTTCGTGAGCGGCGACGGGGTCAACAAGCCCAAGGGCTTCCTGAGCTACACCAAGGTCTCCGACGCGGGGCAGGCCTGGGGCGAGATCGGCTATGTGCTGAGCGGCGCCGCCGGCGGGTTCGCGGCCTCCAGCCCCGTCGACCGGATCATCGACCTGATCTACGCGCCCAAGGCCCGTTATCGCGCGGCCGGTCGCTTCATGCTGAACCGCCGGACGGCGGCGACGGTGCGCAAGTTCAAGGACGCCGACGGCAACTACATCTGGTCGCCGGCCACGGCGCCGGGCGCGCCGGCGACGCTGCTCGGCTATCCGGTCACCGAGATCGAGACCATGCCCGACCTGGCGGCCGGCAGCTTCAGTCTGGCGTTCGGCGACTTCGCCAAGGGCTACCTGATCGTCGACCGCGCCGGGGTGCGGGTGCTGCGCGACCCGTACAGCGCCAAGCCCTACGTGCTGTTCTACACCACCAAGCGGGTCGGCGGCGGGGTGCAGAACTTCGACGCGATCAAG
>JBIICO010000330.1:0-2741 GCA_044238855.1 Caulobacter sp. | reverse complement strand
TTCAACGTCGGTTACGTCGGCCATGCTCCCCCTCGGCGTTACAGAACGCTACCCATGCAGCCGAGGGTTGCGGAGCATGCGGAGGGGTGTCAACGCCCAACTCGCGCCTGACGCGAAATATTCATGTGGACGCTTCGCCGGTCGATCAGGCCGGAGTGAGAGGCTCGATCTCGATCTGGTCGCGCGCCCAAGCGATGCCTGCGGTCAGGCGAGCCTCGATCTCGTCCTCCTCGTCCCCGATCATCAGGAAGGATGCCAGGTTGTCGACCGAGGAGCCCGACACCGTCAGGTCCTCGCCCGGTCGGACCGAGACGCGCCAGTCGCGCATCCACGGGAACGGAGCGCGGTCGGGGATCGCGGCGACGCGCCCTGGCCGCTTTCGCAGCGCCGCCCAGCCGGCCAGGGGCGTGGGGCGCAGATCGGCCTCGCCCCAGGGCTCTCCGGCGAGGGCGCGCAGCAGCGCGGCGTCGAGGTTGATGCCGGACTGCAGCTCGATCATGTCGCGGATGCGGTTTCCGGCCGTGCGCGAGGCGACTTCGCCCAGCCACAAGCGATGCGCGGGATCGCGGAACACATCGATATGGAAGGTGGTGGTGCTCGGGGTCGGCAGCGCGTCAAGCGCCTGTCCGGCCAATGCGAAGAGATCCCTGGCGAGTTTTCGCCGCCGGTCGATGAGGTGGGTGCCGCCGGGCTCGCCGGACGAGAAGCGCATGGGGCTGGAGACGTACCTGGAAGCCCACCAGGCGACGATGCGCCCTTCGATCTGGAGACCGTCGACGTGATAAATCTCGCCGGGCACGAAGCGTTCGGCGAACCAGCCGTTCACCGGCGTGGGCTGATCGCTCACGATATGTTGCGCCTCCGCCAGGCTGTCGGCGGAGTCGACGAGATGGACTCCCTTCGAGCCGGCTCCGGTGCGCAACTTCAGCAGTACGGGTCCCGCGGCGCGCTCGTGGAACCGGGCAAGATCCTCGGCGTCCCTCACAACGGCGAAGGACGGGTTGCGCAACCTGGCGGAGGACAGAATCCGCTTCATCGCGATCTTGTCCCGAAACGCGACCGCGCTGGCATACGACTGGCCGGGCGCGCCGAAGCGGTCACGCAGCAGCGAAGCACGCAGCAGGTCCAGTTCCGACGGAGCGAAGATCAGCTCGATCCCGCTCTTGCCCGCGACACGCGCGCAAACCGCTTCAAGCGCGGACAGATCGTCGAAAGCATCGACGAAGGCGACCTCCGCGTAGTCGGCGATGTCGGCCTCGGTGAACGTCTCGCGAAGCCGGCCGGGCGCGATGAGGACCATTTCCCTGGCCCGGGCCGGCAGCCAGGCGAAAAAGGGCGCCTCCGCCGGACTCTTACGGGACAGGATGACGATCATGCCCGTCAGTCTGGCCGAACGGCCGATGCTTGCAAGGTTGAACAGGTTTTCGCCGCATTCGCCTCTTGCTCCCGACGACCGGAGCGCCCAACTGTCCGCGACAAGTCGACAGACCCGCACGAGCGTCGCGGTCTTTGGCGACCGCAATCTCACCGAGGATCTTCGTGCAACCCATCATATCCGTGGAAGGTCTCTCGAAGACCTACGCCGGAGGATTCCAGGCGCTCAAGCGTGTCGACCTGGAGATCCGGAAGGGCGAGATCTTCGCCCTGCTCGGCCCCAACGGGGCCGGCAAGACGACGCTGATCAGCATCATCTGCGGCATCGTCAATCCGTCGACCGGCACGGTCACGGCGGACGGCCACGACATCCGCCGCGACTATCGCGCCGCCCGCTCGGCGATCGGCCTGGTGCCGCAGGAACTGAACACCGACGCCTTCGAGACGGTCTGGGCGACGGTGAAGTTCAGCCGCGGCCTGTTCGGCAAGGCGCCGAACAACGCCTACCTCGAGAAGGTCCTCCGCGACCTGTCGCTGTGGGACAAGAAGGACAGCAAGATCATGCAGCTGTCGGGCGGCATGAAGCGGCGGGTGATGATCGCCAAGGCGCTCAGCCACGAGCCGAAAATCCTGTTCCTGGACGAGCCCACCGCCGGCGTCGACGTCGAACTGCGGCGCGACATGTGGGAGATGGTCCGGGGCCTGCGCGAGAGCGGCGTCACCATCATCCTCACCACCCACTACATCGAGGAAGCCGAGGAGATGGCCGACCGGATCGGGGTGATCCGCAAGGGCGAGATCATCCTGGTCGAGGACAAGGACGTCCTGATGCGCAAGCTCGGCAAGAAGCAGCTGACCATCGCGCTGCAGACGCCGCTGGAGGCGCTGCCCGCCGCGCTGGTCGACGCCAGCCTGGAGCTTTCCGAGGACGGCTCGACCATCACCTACACCTTCGACGCCCAGGCCGAGGACACCGGCATCGCCGCCCTGCTCCGCCGGCTCCACGACGCCGGGGTGGACTTCAAGGACCTGCAGACCCGCGAGAGCTCCCTGGAGGAGATCTTCGTCAGCCTGGTGAGCGCGCGCCAATGAACCTTCACGCCGTCAGAGCCATCTACACCTTCGAGATGGCGCGCTGGTTCCGCACCCTGATGCAGAGCATCCTGGCGCCGGTGATCTCGACCTCGCTGTACTTCGTGGTCTTCGGCTCGGCGATCGGCTCGCGCATGGCCGACATCGACGGGGTCAGCTACGGGGCCTACATCATCCCCGGCCTGATCATGCTGTCGCTGCTGACCGAGAGCATCTCCAACGCCTCGTTCGGCATCTACATGCCCAAGTGGGCCGGGACGATCTACGAGCTGCTG
>JBIICO010000128.1:0-9921 GCA_044238855.1 Caulobacter sp. | reverse complement strand
CCGCCCACGCCCCTGCCCCGCCCGAGGACAAGCGGCTGCCGTTCGACGAGGCGGCGCCCGGCGGCGTGGGGCTGGAGACCCTGCTGCCGGCCCTGCTGGCGCTGTATCACGACGGGCGCATTCCGCTGATCGACCTGATGCGGACCGTGACCGTCGCCCCGGCCCAGTTCCTGGGGCTGGAGTGCGGACGCCTGGCCTCGGGCGCGCCGGCCGATCTGGTGCTGTGCGACCTCGACGCGCCGGTGGTGATCGACGCCGACCGGCTGATCTCCAAGTCCAAGAACTCGCCCTTCGACGGCCGCCGCCTGCAGGGCCAGGTGCTGATGACCGTCGTCGCCGGCAAGATCGTCCATAGGTCGGAATGAGCGTGGCCGACGAGACGCCCATCCCGGCTCCCGAGGTCGACGAAACCAGGCTGCTCAAGCGCCGCTACTGGCGGACCGTGGCGGTGTTCGCCCTCGCGGGGCCGTACATCGGGCTGGCGATCTCGCTGTTCCTGATGGCGATCATCGGCCTGATCCAGGGCCAGTCCCCTGGCGGGCTGGCGGCGGGACTGTTCTCGCTGGCGGTGATCTCGGCGGTGTTCGCCATTCCGGTTGCCGGGCTGCCCGGCTTCCTGACGGGGCTGGTCGCGGCCCAGATGCAGCGGCGCGGGACGGCCATGCGGCGCTACTACGCCCTGACCGGCGCGGTCGGCGCGCTGGCGACGCTGGCGATCCCGCTGATCCTGCGCAGCCGGCCGGAATTCTGGATCTTCGTCGGCGCGGGAACGGCGCTGATTTGCGCCCACCTCACCCGGAAGCGATGATCGGATTCGCGCGGCGCCATCTGGCGTTGCCGCGCGACACAAGATAAACCTTAACGGGCATTCGGGGCAGGCATGGAAGATCTGGCGCAAACGGCGATGCTGTCGCTCGGGCTGATCGTCATCGGGGGGTATCTCCTCGGCTCGATCCCGTTCGGGATGATCGCGACCCGGCTCGGCGGCGCGGGCGATATCCGCAAGATCGGCTCGGGCAACATCGGCGCGACCAATGTGCTGCGCTCCGGCCGCAAGGACCTGGCGGCGATCACCCTGATCGGCGACGCGGGCAAGGGCGCGGTGGCGGTGCTGATCGCGTATCTGCTCACTCACGGCAATCCGGTCGCCGTGGCGCTGGCCGGGGGCTCGGCCTTCGTCGGCCACCTGTTCCCGGTCTGGCTGAAGTTCAACGGCGGCAAGGGCGTGGCGACCTTCTACGGCGTACTGCTGAGCGCGGCCTGGCCGGTCGGGCTGCTGGCCGGGGCGACCTGGCTGCTGATGGCCTTCCTGTTCCGCATCTCGTCGCTGGCGGCCCTGACGGCGGCCGTCCTGGCCCCGCTGTTCGCCTTCGCCACCGACCAGCCTTACCCCATCGTGATCCTGTGCCTGTTCATGGCCGTGCTGATCTTCATCCGTCACCACGAGAACATCCGTCGCCTGCTCAAGGGCGAGGAGCCGAAGATCGGGGCGAAGAAGGACGCCGCCCCGCCGCCCGAGGCCGAATGACGGACACGCCGGCGGACGACGCGGAGCGCTTCGCCTGGCTGCGACTGGCCAGGACGCCCAACGTCGGACCGGTGGCGTTCGAACATCTGCTCTCCCGCTTCGGCTCCGCCCGCGCCGCGCTCGAGGCCCTGCCCCGGCTGGTCCAGCGCGGGGCGACGCCTGTTCCGCCCCACGCCGACGACATCCGCCGCGAGCTCGACGCCGGCGCGCGGATGGGGGCGCGGCTGCTGCTGGCCGGAGAGGCCGCCTTCCCGCCCTTGCTGGCCGCGCTCGATCCGCCGCCGCCGCTGATCTGGACCTTGGGCGACGCAGGCCTGCTGAGGCGGCCGGCGGTGGCCATCGTCGGGGCGCGGGTCGCCTCGGCGGCGGGACAGCGGTTCGCGCGGGCGCTGGCGGTCGAGCTGGGACAGGCCGGCTGGCTGGTCGTCTCCGGACTGGCGCGCGGCATCGACGGGGCGGCGCACGGGGGGTCGCTGGAGACCGGCACGGTCGCCGTGCTGGGCGGCGGCGTGGGCGACCTCTATCCGCCCGAGCATGCCGACCTGCACACCCGCATCGCGGCCAAGGGCTGCATCGTCTCCGAGAGCCCGCCCGACCATCGCGCCCAGGCCCGCGACTTCCCCAGACGCAACCGCCTGATCAGCGGCCTGTCGCTGGCCGTCGTGGTGGTCGAGGCCGAGCTGAAGTCCGGCTCGCTGATCACCGCGCGGCTGGCCGCCGAACAGGGCCGCGAGGTGCTGGCCGTGCCCGGCTCGCCGCTCGATCCCCGGGCGCGCGGGACCAACGACCTGCTGCGCCAGGGCGCGGCGGTCTGCGAGGGCGTCGACGACGTCCTGCGGGTGCTGGAGGCGCTGGGCGGGCGCGGCGTCCGGGAGCGCGAGCGGACGCCCTGGCGCGGAACGCCCGACGAGCCCGACGAGGCGCTGAGGGAGCGGGTGGCGGCGCTGCTGTCGCACACCCCGACCAGCCGTGACGACATCGTGCGGGCGGTCGGCGCGCCGCCCCCGCTGGTGTTCGCCGCGCTGGTCGAGCTGTCGCTGGCCGGACGGGCGGTGTTCGGGGCGGACGGGGCGGTGAGCCTGCCGTAGGGCGCTCTCCCGCCGAGGGGCCCTGCGAAGGCGGGTATGCGCGGATTTCAAGGGTTATCCGAAGGTTCAATTCCCAGGCCGGCGTTTCGGGTTACGCTGCCGCCATGCCTCCTTCCTCGCTCGAATCCCGTCGCCCGCAGATGTTCCCCCGGCTGGAGCCGGCGGAGGTCGATCGCATTCGCCGGTTCGGCGCCCCGCAGCACTGGAAGGCCGGTGAGCGGATCTACACCGCCGGCGAGGTGTCGCCCGGCATGCTGCTGGTGCTGGAAGGCCGGCTGGCGATCACGCGACGCGACGCCCGGGCCGGCGACCAGCCGATCGTCGAGCACGGTCCCGGCGAGTTCTCCGGCGAGCTGGGCCAGCTGTCCGGCGCGCCGTCGCTGGTCGACGGCGTCGCGACCACCGACCTCGACGGCCTGCTGATCGCGCCGGAGAAGCTGCGGGCCCTGCTGATCGCCGAGGCGGAACTCGGAGAGCGGATCATGCGCGCCCTGATCCTGCGCCGCGTGGGGCTGATCGAGGAAGGCGCCGGGCCGGTCATCGTCGGCCACGGCAGCGACGGCGAGGTGCTGAAGCTGCAGAGCTTCCTCGGCCGCAACGGCCATCCTCACCAGACCCTGGACCCCGAGGTCGACGAGGAGGCCCGGGCCCTGATCGAGCGCTTCCATCTGGTGGAGGAAGAGCTGCCGATCGTGCTCTGCCCCAGCGGCGCGCTGCTGAAGAAGCCGAGCGAACAGTCGCTGGGCCGGTGCCTGGGCCTGACCGTGCGGCTGGACCCAGACCATGTCTACGACGTCGCCATCGTCGGCGCGGGCCCGGCCGGGCTGGCGGCGGCGGTCTACGCGGCCAGCGAGGGGCTGTCGGTGCTGGTGCTCGACACCCGCGCGTTCGGCGGCCAGGCGGGCGCGTCGGCGCGGATCGAGAACTACCTCGGCTTCCCGACCGGGATCACCGGCATGGCGCTGATGGGCCGCGCCTACAGCCAGGCGCAAAAGTTCGGAGCCGAGATGGCGATCCCGACCGGCGCGCTGTCGCTCGAGGACTCGCCCGATGACCGCCACGGCCGGTTCCGCCTGACCCTGGCCGAGGACGAGACCGCCGCCGCGCGGTCCGTGGTCGTGGCCAGCGGCGCGCGCTATCGCCGCCTGAACGTCGCGGGGATGGAGGCGTTCGAGGGCGCCAGCATCCACTTCTGGGCCTCGCCGCTGGAGGCGCGGCTGTGCGCCGACCAGGAGGTCGTGCTCGTCGGCGGCGGCAACTCGGCCGGCCAGGCGGCGGTCTATCTGGCGAGCCAGGTCAAGAAGGTCTGGATGCTGGTCCGGGCCAAGGGCCTGGAAGAGAGCATGTCCAGGTACCTGATCGACCGGATCAAGCAGACGCCGAACATCGAACTGGTCACCCGCAGCGAGATCACCGCGCTGGAAGGCCAAGGCTCCCGACTGGAGCGGCTCACCTGGACCAACGTCGACAGCAAGGTCGAGACGACGCACGCCATCGGCCACCTGTTCCTGTTCATCGGCGCCGAGCCGAACACCAGCTGGCTGACCGGCTGCGAGGTGGCGCTCGACAACCGGGGCTTCATCCTGACGGACGATGCCGTGGGCTCGCCCTGCGCCGGCGCCGGGATCAGCCGCGACTGCCTGCCGCTGGAGACCAGCCGCCGGGGCGTGTTCGCGATCGGCGACGTGCGCTCCGGTTCGGTCAAGCGGGTCGGGGCGGCGATCGGCGAAGGCGCCCAAGTGGTCGCCGCGATCCACAGCTATCTGGCCGAACAGGACCGCGCCCTCGCGGCCGCCGAATAGGAGCGCCGCCATGGCCCACGAATGCACCCACGCCGACCGCGACGTCCACAAGGTCAAGCCCAGCGCCCGCGGCTGCGAGGACTGCCTGAAGATCGGCGGCCAGTGGCTGCACCTGCGCCTCTGCCGGACCTGCGGCCACGTCGGCTGCTGCGACCAGTCCCCGAACAAGCACGCGACGGCGCACTTCCACGCCACCCGGCACCCGGTCATCGAAGGCTACGATCCGCCGGAAGGCTGGGGCTGGTGCTATGTCGACGAGCTGTTCCTCGACCTGGGGGACGACGTCACGCCGCAGGATGGGCCCATACCGAGGGGGTGGTAGGCGATCATCGTCGCCGCGCCATCCCACGCGAAAACTCCCACGATCTATCGCTCAAGACGTCTTGGCTGCCCCGCCGGAAGGCAGGATTAGATGTCATAACGCGTTATAAAAAAGATCAGGGAGCAGCCGATGGATCGCGGCGACGGCAAGATCGAGGGAGCCTTGGGCTTCGACCCTGACGCCTTGCGGGAACGGTACCGGCGGGAACGCGACAAGCGGCTGCGATCGGACGGCGAAGCCCAGTACCGGGAGTTGTCGGGCGAACTGGCCCGGTATGCCGAGGACGATCCCTACGCCGACCCGACGTTCGAGCGCCCCGCCCTGGACGACGAGATCGAGGTGGCGATCATCGGCGGCGGGTTTTCGGGCATGCTGGCGGCGGCGCGGCTGCGCGAGGCGGGGGTCGACGGGTTCCGCATCATCGAGGCCGGCGGCGACTTCGGCGGCACCTGGTACTGGAACCGCTATCCGGGCGCGCAGTGCGACATCGAGAGCTACTGCTACCTGCCGCTGCTGGAGGAGCTCGGCTACGTCCCGAAGGAAAAGTACAGCTACGTCAACGAGATATACGAGCACTCCCAGCGCATCGGGAAGGCCTACGGCCTCTACGACCAGGCGCTGTTCCAGACCCGGGTGCAGAAGCTGTGGTGGGACGAAGGGCTGAAGCGCTGGCGGATCGCCACCAACCGCGGCGACGACATCAAGGCCCGGTTCGTGATCATGGCGCTGGGCACCGCCAGCCGGGCCAAGCTGCCGGGCATCCCGGGGCTGGAGGACTTCAAGGGCCACAGCTTCCACACCAGCCGCTGGGACTATGCCTACACCGGGGGCGACACCACGGGCGGGCTGACCGGGCTGGCCGACAAGCGGGTGGCGATCATCGGCACCGGCGCCACGGCCATCCAGTGCGTGCCGTTCCTCGGACGGTATGCGCGGCAGCTGTACGTGTTCCAGCGCACGCCCTCGTCGGTCGACCGGCGCGGCAACTCGCCGACCGATCCGGACTGGGCGGCGAGCCTGCAGCCGGGCTGGCAGCGCGCGCGGCGGCACAATTTCGCCGACATCGTCGAGGGCCGGCCGTTCGAGGAGGACCTGGTCAACGACAGTTGGACGGACATCTTCCGCAGCCTGGCCTCGGGCGTCGTCGAGGCCGCCAGGCGGGGCGAGAAACTGACGCCTCGGGATGCGGCCAAGGCCATGGAACTGGCCGACTTCGTCAAGATGAACAAGATCCGGGCCCGGGTCGACGAAACGGTCAGGGACCCCGCCGTCGCCGAGGCGCTGAAGCCCTGGTATCGTCAGTTCTGCAAGCGGCCGACCTTCAACGACGACTACCTGCCGACCTTCAACCGCGAGAACGTCACCCTCGTGGACGTGAGCGACGGCAAGGGCGTCGAGCGGATCACGGCCGACGGCGTGGTGGCGGGCGGCGTCGAGTACCCGGTCGACTGCATCATCTACGCGTCCGGATTCGAGATCTCGACCGCCTTCCGCCGCCGCATCGGCTTCGACATCGAGGGGCGCGGCGGGCTGTCGCTGTACGACTACTACCAGGACGGCTTCCGGACCCTGCACGGCCATTCCAGCCGCAACTTCCCCAACTGGTTCTACATCGGCGTCGGCCAGAACGGTCTGTCGGTGAACATGACCGCCATGTTCGACGACCAGGCCCGGCACATCGCCTACATCATCAAGGAAGCCAAGGCGCGCGGCGCGACCACGGTCGAGCCGACGGCCGAGGCCGAGGAGGCGTGGGTCGAGACCATCCGCCAGGTCGCCGTCCTGAACCGGGATTTCCAGAACGCCTGCACGCCCGGCTACTACAACAACGAGGGCGGCGAGCGCTCCGGCGGTCTGAACGGCCAGACCTACACGCCCGGCATCAACCGCTTCAACGCCCTGCTCGCCGAGTGGCGGGCCAGGGGCGATCTCGACGGGCTGCAATTGGATCGGGAGGACTGACCATGAAGGACCTGCGCGGCAAGACCGCCTTCATCACCGGCGGCGCCAGCGGCCTGGGCCTGGCCATGGCCGAGGCCTTCGGCCACGAGGGCATGAACGTGATGATCGCCGACATCGAGGCGGAGGTGGCGCGGGAGAAGGCCGAGGCCCTTCGCGCCCGGCAGATCCAGGCCGACTGGGCGAAGGTCGACGTCACCAGCCGCGACTCGCTGCGCCGGGGCGCGCTCGCCACGATCGCGAAGTTCGGCAAGGTGCACCTCGTCGCCAACAACGCCGGCGTCGGCGCGGGCGGTCCGTTCGGCGAGGTTCCCGAGGGCGACTGGGACTGGGTCATCGACGTCAACCTGAAGGGCGTCGTCTACGGCATGGAGGTCTTCGGTCCGCTGATCGAGAGCCATGGCGAGGGCGGCCATTTCGTCAACACCGCCTCGATGGCCGGCCATATCAGCCCCGCCGGCATGGAGCCCTACTGCGCCACCAAGTTCGCCGTCGTGGCCATGAGCGAGGGCTGGCGCGAGCAGCTGGCGCCGAGGGACATCGGCGTCTCGGTGCTGTGCCCGGGCCTGGTCAGCACCAACATCTACGCCGGCCGCCGCAACCGCCAGAACGACGCCTATGGCGGTCCCGGCAAGGCCGTCGACCCGGCGGCGCTGGAGCAGCAGCGGGCGTGGATGGCGGGCGGCATCGATCCGCTCGTCGTCGGCCGGCGCGTCGTCGAGGCCGTAAAGGACGACGACCTCTATATCTTCAGTCACGTCGAGTACGAGAGCGTGGTTCGCGAACGCTACGAGCGGGTCATGGCCGGTTTCGAGAAGTCGAAGCGAAGCCCGGCGCTGAACACCCTGCCGAAGGACCGCCGCCTGGATGTGCCGCTCGGGCGAGGCTGACGGCCCACAAAGCAAAAGGCGGCCCGTGAGGACCGCCTTCGCCGCTTCTTCTGAACCGCGCAGGATCCTCGGGATCCTGGAAGCGTCGCGGGGCCCCACGCCCTGACGGCCGCGGATGCGACCGTCGTTGAGGGAACTCTGCGACCGGGCCCGGGAAAGTGCAACGCGTTCCAGCCCGGCGAATGCGTTTCCGTTAACGCCTGTGTTCCCCAAACCACGGTCGGCCGCGCCGCCGAATGGCCTTAATCCGGGCTTGGGGTCGCCATAACGCGACGGCAAGGTTCATTCGTCGGCTGACCCGCATCCGGTCCGGATCCTGAACAGCCCCCCCAGCCCCCCTGATCGGGCGCCGGTCGGCCGACGACTTCCCCCTCACATCGCCATCCAGCGGCCGCCGATTCCCGGCCCGGGATGCCGCGTGGCCCGTCACGGCGAAAGTTTTTTGCGCCAGCCCCCTACGGGAGGCGCGCAAAACCATCCGCAAACAGGCGGTGTCGCGGCGCATCCGTTGACATTGCCCCTGCCCCGCCCCCACTTTCCGGCCTCGCTCGGCAGGCGATCCCGCTTGTCGACACTTTAGATTCTTCCCCGGAAACGCATGCACGTCGTCGTCGTCGAGAGCCCGGCCAAGGCCAAGACCATCAACAAGTACCTAGGCTCGGACTACAAGGTTCTCGCCTCCTACGGCCACGTCCGCGACCTGCCGTCGAAGGACGGGTCGGTGAAGCCCGACGACGACTTCGCGATGAGCTGGGAGGTGGACGCCAAGTCCGCCAAGCGCATCAACGACATCGTCGACGCGGTGAAGAACGCGGACACCCTCTATCTCGCCACCGACCCGGATCGCGAGGGCGAGGCGATCAGCTGGCACCTGCTCGAGGTGCTGCAGAAGAAGAAGGCGCTCAAGGACGTCAGCGTCCAGCGCGCCACCTTCAACGCCATCACCAAGACCGCCGTGCTCGAGGCGATCAGGAACCCGCGCCAGATCGACATGGAGCTGGTCGAGGCCTACCTGGCCCGGCGAGCGCTCGACTATCTGGTCGGCTTCACCCTGTCGCCCGTCCTGTGGCGCAAGCTGCCGGGCAGCCGCTCGGCCGGCCGGGTGCAGTCGGTTTCGCTGCGCCTGATCGTCGACCGCGAGCTGGAGATCGAGCGCTTCCGGACCCAGGAGTACTGGACCGTTGAGGCCGACGTCGCCGCCGGCGCCGACCCGTTCCTGGCCCGCCTGGTCAAGCACGCGGGGCAGAAGCTCACCAAGTTCGACCTCGGCAACGAGGCCTCGGCCCAGGCCGCCCAGGCGGCGGTGCAGGCCGCGACGTTCAAGGTGCATTCGGTCGAGAAGAAGCCGGCGAAGCGCACGCCGCCGCCGCCCTTCACCACCTCGACCCTGCAGCAGGAAGCCTCGCGCAAGCTGGGCTTCTCCGCCCAGCGCACCATGCAGGCGGCCCAGAAGCTGTACGAGGGCATCGACATCGGCGGCGAGACCGTCGGCCTGATCACCTATATGCGGACCGACGGCGTCCAGTCGGCGCCCGAGGCGCTGGACGAGGCCCGCAAGGTCATCGGCGGCCTGTACGGCAAGGACTACGTCCCCGAGACCGCCCGCCACTACAAGACCAAGGCCAAGAACGCCCAGGAGGCCCACGAAGCCATCCGCCCGACCTCGCTGGAGCGCAACCCCGGTTCGCTGCGGCTGGAGAGCGACCTGGGCCGGCTCTACGAGCTGATCTGGAAGCGGATGATCGCCTCGCAGATGGAAGCGGCGCGGATCGAGCGCACCGTCGTCGAGATCGAAAGCAGCGACGGCCAGACCGGCCTGCGCGCCACCGGCCAGGTGGTGCAGTTCCCGGGCTACCTCGCCGTCTACGAGGAAGGCCGCGACGACGCGGAGGATGAGGACAGCGCCCGCCTGCCGGTCATCAACGAAGG
Organism: Caulobacter sp.; assembly: GCA_044238855.1. Taxonomy (GTDB): domain Bacteria; phylum Pseudomonadota; class Alphaproteobacteria; order Caulobacterales; family Caulobacteraceae; genus Caulobacter. Next base: position 403 of record JBIICO010000128.1, on the reverse strand, counting down.
CGCCGACGCCCGGGTGCTCCGCGCGAGGGCCGACCAGCACTTCACCGAGCCGCCGCCGCGCTATTCGGAAGCCAGCCTGGTCAAGAAGATGGAAGAGCTCGGCATCGGCCGGCCCTCGACCTACGCCTCGATCCTGACCGTGCTGCGCGACCGCGCCTATGTCCGGGTCGAGAAGCAGCGCTTCATCCCCGAGGACAAGGGCCGCCTGGTCACCGCCTTCCTGGAAGAGTTCTTCAAGCGCTACGTGGAGTACGACTTCACCGCCGCGCTGGAGGAGAAGCTCGACCTCGTCTCCGACGGCAAGCTCGACTGGAAGGAATTCCTGCGCGAGTTCTGGAAGGAGTTCCACGCGGCCGTGGGCGAGATCGCCGAGCTGCGCGTGACCAACGTGCTCGACGCGCTC
>JBIICO010000126.1:0-9948 GCA_044238855.1 Caulobacter sp. | reverse complement strand
CTCGCCGACCGTGGCGTGGCAGCTCAGGATCATCGGATGGCGCACGGCGGCCGCCTCGAAGGCGTCATGCTGCTCGAACGCCACCGTGACGCTGACGAAGGCCTGGGTCGCCAGGCCCAGCGCTGTCGGATCTATGGCCGCGTGGTAACCGCGGATCGCGCCGCCGTCCTCCAGCGCCTGGACCCGCTTCCAGCAGGGTGTCTTCGTCAGACCGGTCTTCTCGGCGAGATCGGCGTAGGACAGCCGCCCGTCCGCCTCCAGGAGGCCCATCAGTTGCAGGTCGATCCGGTCCATCGGTCTTCCGATATGTTAACGAGTGGTACGATCGATCCCCGCAGCTATATCATGTAGAACGTTTGTCGCGAAAGGCGCGGTCCGTCGCCGATTTTCGCGACAATGTTCCCGCCGTCCTTCGCTACCCTCCGCGCAACGACGAGGGAGAACAAATGGACCGCGAGGCCATCTATGCGCGCCTGAACGCGCCGGCGGAGCTCGACTACGAGCTCTATCTGAACACCGAGCGGCTGCTGTCCTGCCAGAAGAGCTTCGACACCCTCTGCAACGCCGATGAACTCCAGTTCCAGATCGTGCACCAGGTCGAGGAGCTGTGGATGAAGCTCATCGCCTACACGCTGATCGACGTGAACGACGCCATCCGCGCCGACGAGCCGTTCAAGGTCGTGACCCTGATGGGGCGCGTGAACATGCTGATGAAGCTGATGACCGACCAGCTCCAGGTGCTGGAGACGATGTCGCCCAAGGATTACCAGAAGATCCGGTTGCAGCTGGGCAACGGCAGCGGCCAGGAATCGCCGGGCTTCCGCACCCTGCTGAAGATGCCGACCCACCTGTGGGACAGCTACGTCGCCACCTACCTGACGCCGACCGGGCGGACGGTGCGCGACGTGTACGACCACGGCTACGCGCACGACGCGGCCTACGCCGTCGGCGAGGCGCTGATGGAGTTCGACGAACTGTTCGGCAAGTTCCGCTCCAACCACATCTTCCTGATCCACCGGTCCATCGGCATGGGGTCGGCCTCGCTGAAGGGCCGCTCGGTCGAGCTGCTCAACAGCGGCGCGCGCCATCGCTTCTTCCCGGAGCTGTGGGACGTGCGGGTCGAGATGACCGACGAGTGGGGAGCGGACTACGGCCGCGTCCGCGACAGCCTGTCCGTCGGCAAATGACCGATATCCGTTCGCGGTTCGAGGTCCCGGGCGGGGGTCCCTATCTGCTGGCCCACTCGGTCGGCGCCCTGCCGCTGGCCGCCCGCGCGTCGCTGGAAACGGCGATGCTGCGCCCCTGGGCCGAGAGGGGTTCCGACGGCTGGCCGGACTGGCTGGACGCTGTCGACGGCTTCCGGGCCGCGCTGGCCGGGCTGCTCGGCGGCGAGGCCTCTCAATACTGTCCGCAGGTCAACCTGTCCGGCGGCTTGTTCCGCCTGCTCGCCGGCCTGCCGGCTGAAGCGGGCAGGGATGTGCTGCTGGCCTCCGAACAGAGCTTTCCCTCCATCGGCTTCGCCCTGTCGGGTCTGGAGCGGCTCGGATACCGGCTGAAGCTGCTGACCGGCGATCCGGGCAAGGCCGACAGCTGGGCGGCGGACATCGGCGCGGAGACCGCCGCGGTGGTGGTCATGCACGTCCACTCCAACAGCGGCGCGGTCGCCCCGGTGGCCGAGGTCGCCGCCCTGGCCAAGGCGGCCGGGGCGCTGAGCATCGCCGACGTGGCCCAGTCGACCGGCATCTTGCCGGTGAGCATTCCGGCCTGGGGCGTGGACGCCGTGATCGGCTCCTGCGTGAAATGGCTGTGCGGCGGACCGGGCGCCGGCTGGCTGTGGGCGAGCACCGGACTGACGGCGCGCGCGAAGCCGATCGATATCGGCTGGTTCAGCCACGAGAACCCGTTCGAGTTCGACATCCGCGACTTCCGCCATGCCCCCGACGCGCGCCGCTTCTGGGGCGGTACGCCGTCGGTGGCGCCCTATGCCCTCGCGACCGGGGCCATCGCGACCATCGCCGAGATCGGCGTCGACTCCGTTCTCGCCGCCAACCGCCGGCTGATCGCCCGCGTGGCCGAGAAGGCGGGCGACCGCTGGTTCGAGCCGGACCGGACCGGCTTCGGCGGCACGCTGTGCATCGCCGCCGGCCCGGACGTCGAGGCCGCGCTGCGCGCCGCCGGCTGTCGACTGGACCGGCGCGGCGAGGTGCTCCGCCTGTCGTTCCATGTCTACAACCACGACGCCGAAGCCGATCTGGTGGGCGAGGTGCTGGCGAAAGCCGGATAACACCTTCGGCTGGCTGGACCGGCCCGCCTTCCATCTCCTAGCCTCACGCCGACTCAATCGAGCGCGCTGGGGGCGACACGTGAATCCTTTTCCCGACGACATCTTCACCGAGCCGGAGGCCGATCCTGACGGCCTGGCCAATCTCGGGCCGCTGGCGCGTCTGGCGGGGACCTGGGAGGGGCTGAAGGGCGTCGACGTCAATCCCAAGGCCGAGGGGCCGGAGCGGCGCGAGTTCTTCGAGCGGATCGTCTTTTCGCCGACCGACCCGCAGGCGAACGGGCCGCAGCTGTTCTACGGCCTGCGCTATCACATCCGGATCATGGCCTCTGACGAGGACACCACCTTCCATGACCAGGTCGGCTACTGGCTTTACGAGCCGGCGACGGGGCTGATCCTGCAGAGCCTGGCCATTCCGCGCGGCCAGACGGCGCTGGCGGCCGGCCGGGCCTCGGACGACGGGACCCGCATCGTCGTCGCCGCCAAGCGCGGCGAGACCGAGTACGGCATCTGCTCGACCACCTTCCTGGAGCATGCATTCCGGACCGACAGCTACCGGCTGGAGATCCTCTTCAACGACGACGGCACCTGGAGCTACATCTCCGACACCATGCTTCAGGTGAGGGGACAGGACGAGCCGTTCCGGCATCGCGACCGCAACACGCTGAAGAAGATCGCCGAGCCGGTCTTGAACCCGTTGATGCGGCCCCCGACGTCTCTGGACAGCTGACGGGCTTCCTGGCGCGTTAGTTTCGCGACCCGCAGCCTACGGAGCGTCTCATGGTCGACCTGTCGCAGTTCCCGATCACCAGGCGATGGCCGGCGGCGCACCCGGACCGGCTGCAGCTCTATTCGCTGAACACGCCCAACGGCGTGAAGGTCGCGATCATGCTCGAGGAAATCGGGCTGCCCTACGAGCCGCACCTGGTCGACATCGGCGCCGACGAGAGCCACACGCCTGAGTTCCTCTCGCTCAACCCGAACGGCAAGATCCCGGCGATCATCGACCCGGACGGGCCCGGCGGAAAGCCGCTGGGCCTCTTCGAGTCGGGCGCGATCCTGCAGTATCTGGCGGAGAAGACGGGCAAGCTGCTTCCGGCCGATGCGGCCGAGCGTTGGCATACGATCCAGTGGGTGCATTTCCAGATCGGCGGCATCGGGCCGATGTTCGGCCAGGTCGGGTTCTTCAACAAATTCGCGGGCAAGGACTTCGAGGACAAGCGGCCGCGCGACCGCTACGTGGCTGAGGCCAAGCGCCTGCTGGGCGTGCTGGAAGGCCGGCTCACCGGCCGCCAGTGGATCATGGGCGACGACTACACCATCGCCGATGTCGCCACGTTGGGCTGGGTCCGCAACCTGATCGGCTTCTACGAGGCGCGCGAACTGGTCGGCTTCGACGACTTCGAGGCCGTCGAGGCCTGGCTCCAGCGCGGTCTGGAACGTCCGGCCGTCCAGCGTGGCCTGATGATCCCGTCCAGGCCGGCGTGATCCACAAGCTGTTCTTCGCGGTCTATCCGGACCCGGAGACGGCCGGGCGGATCGCGGCGCTGGTCGAGGGGCTGCGGCGGCGGCACGGGCTCGTCGCTCCAGCGTTCCCGCCCGAGCGCTATCACGTCACCCTTTACGGCTTGGGTGTCTACGAGGCGGCGCCCGCCGCCGTTCTGGAAGGCGCGCGAGCCGCCGCCGAGGCCATCGCCATACCGCCCTTCGACGTCGAACTGAGCCACGTCGTGAGCTGGGGCAGAGGGCAGGGAAAGCGCACCCTGGTCCTGGTCGGCGGCGAGGGCGTGGCGGGGCTGGAGCAAGTCCGCGCCGAGCTGGAGATCGAAGTCCCGCGCCTCCTGCCGGACCTGAAACCGCCGCCTCCGTTCAATCCGCACATGACCGTGCTTTACGACCCGCGCGTCGTCGCCGAGGAGGCGATCGAGCCCATCCGCTGGCGCGTCGACGAACTGGTCCTGGTCGACAGCCTCCACGGCCGCGGTCGCCACCTGCGGCTGGGTGGCCGCCGACTGGGCTAGCGGCGCGGCGGCGACCTGCGCTAGGCAGGCCGCGTTCAAGGGAGCCCCGCGCATGACCGTCACCCTCCATGGCATCAAGGCCTGCGATACCATGAAGAAGGCCCGCGTCTGGCTGGACGGGCACGGCGTGGCCTACGGCTTCCACGACTACAAGGCCGTCGGCATCGGCGCGGACACGCTCAAGCGCTGGGCGGGCAAGGTCGGCTGGGAGGTGCTGCTGAACCGCTCGGGCACGACGTTCCGCGCGCTGCCGGACGCGGCCAAGGCCGATCTCGACGAGGACAAGGCCATCGCCCTGATGGTCGCCCAGCCCTCGATGATCAAACGTCCGGTGCTGGACGCGGACGGCGAACTGATCGTCGGTTTCAAGCCCGACCAGTACGAGAAGCGGTTCGGCTGACGCACCCTGACGCCCTTGCCTTGATGAGCGCGGCCTGAAATTGTTTCGGCCGTCGACGCCCCTAATGCGGTAGGGCGCGGCCGGGGGCGTTCATGAGCGAAATCCAGATCGTGCGTGACTTCGTCGAGAAGGAGCGGCGCAATTACATCAATCTCGCCCGGGAGGTGAAGAAAGCGTGCCAGGGTGTCGAAGCCGAACTCGGCCATGATGCCGTGATCCGCGTCTACAGCCGCGCTGACAAGCAGGGTGGCGATGATGCAGAGCTGAAGGACACCGAGAAAATCTTCGCTGCCTGCGCGCGGCCGGTGACTGACAGAAAACTGCGCGACATCAGCGACATCGTCGGCGTGACGATCGTTGTGCAGTATCCGGACCAGGTCACCCGGGTGCTGGCCGCTGTCGCCGCCAAACTGGGCGAGCCCAGCTACACGGCTTCCAAGCCACGCGAACATCGCGGGACCTACTTCGCCACTCATCAGGTCTTTACTTCGAATGCAATCGGCCAGCGTGGCTTGCGGTGCGAAGTTCAGTGCAAGACCATGCTGCATGACGCATGGTCGGCAAAAATGCACGACCTGACATACAAGCCTCAGGGCTCGCTTGATGATCGTATGAAGGCGCTTATCGAGACGATCAGCGGCACCATCGAGGGCCTGGAGCAGCAAAGCCAGATCGTGCGGAACATGATCCTAGCCCGCCAGAATATCGAGCGGCGTCCGTTTCGGGCTAGCCTTGAAGCCCTCTATGAAGATCTGAGTGTCGTCCTGGCTGAGGATTGGAGCGACGCGCTCGCCGACGAAACGATCGTCTCCCTCCGGCAGGACATACACGACCAGCGGGAGCACCTTATCCAGTGCCCGTCGTCCGACGGACATCTGATGAGCATCATGGCTCGTGTTGACGCCGCCGCGGACGATCCCAAACTGTTGCGCGTCGTATGGCTGCTGGCTGCGCGAATAGCTAGCTTTCGCATGGGTCCAGAAGCGTCCCGTTACCTGGAGCAGCACGTCAATCGCGTGTTCGACAGAGTGGGCGCGCTGCGGAAGAGTGGCGGTGGCCTAACCGAGCGGGAGATCGGTGCGCTGCCCCTTGGGTACTATGCCATCCAGGATTTCACGCGGGCGTTGGCGAGCACCGACAAGATTCTCGAGAACGCCGACGCTTGGGGCCTGTCGCCGTTCCGGCGAGCGATCCTGAAGCTGAACAAACTGATCTGGCTGCTGGAGCGAGAGAGTCTCACGCCCAGCAAAGGCAAGAAACAGAAAGCGCTGAAGGCATCTGTCGCCAAAAATCTCAAGGAGTTACGTCGTGAGATCAGGAAGCTGAGCAAGGCAGACATCGCTGATCTCGATACCACCGTGGACGGAACCGAGGGTCTCTTCTTGATCGTCTTCGGCGAGACAAAAGAAGACGTTCGGGTTGGCGTCGAGCGATGCATCGCAGCCCTTAGCGGCGGCGAACATGAATCAGAAATTGCCGTGGATCGAGCCTACGCCGAGTGGCGTACGCAGGTCGGCTGGCGACGCTATTTCGACCTGGCGGAGCGTGAAGACGACGCGTCGGCGCGGCTTTGGCAAATGCCGACGCGCGGCTAGGCGGAAGCGCGCAGAAACGGACGGCGAAGGAAGGGGCGACGAAGGAACGGACGACGCATGGGATACCTCATCTCAGATATGTAGTGGGCCCGAGTGGAATCGCTACTCGATGTTGAGGTTCGAAGGAGTGTTCGTCGAGGCCAAATATGGTTTACGGCGCCTAATCAAGTCTTAAGCGCGTCGTCGTGAAGGCGACGTCTTTAGACGCAAGTAGGGGGTAGCTCAAGGAGGACTGAGCATGGGTCTTGTGGAAGACTTGGACCGCTATTTCCTGCCGGATGGCAGAGCGATAGAGATTCTACTCGTCGATCTAAGACCGAGTCGTCGCCGACCGGAAGGCGTGGCCAATGCCCAACGGCTAATGGCCGCCGCTGCCGTCGGCGCGCATCCGAAGCGAGCGCCGATCAACGTGAGGCGTCTGGCGGACGGCAGTTTCCTCATTGTAGACGGCAACTCGACCTTCGCCGTCGCCAAAGCCGCCGGTTGGCGAAGCCTGCGCTGTATTGTCGACGCCGGAATCTGAAAAACTGATCCAACGCGCATCCAGGCGCGCGAACGGCGGCGACTACCCTTTGAAAGCGCGGCAATCTGGTCGCGAGAGAAGGGGCCGAGACAATGGAAGACCTGTTCAAAGGCTACTGGTGGCTGCTGTTTCCGCTGGCCTGGTTCATCATGGCGGGCTGGCAGAGCTTCCTGAACTACCGCAAGCACAAGGACACGCTCGAGCTCATCAAGAGCTATGTCGCCAGCGGCAAGGACGTCCCGCCGGGCCTGCTGGAGCGCCTGAACGCGCCGGCGCCGGAGGATGACTGGAGCGGTGTCGACGATCGCGCCGAGCGCCGGGCGGCGCGGCGGTACCGCCGGAACTACGGCTTGGGCGGCTGGTCCCGCGTGGTTCTGTTCGGCTCGCTCGCGGCCGGTTTCGGCTACGCCGCGGCGACGGACATGTACGAAGCCGGTCCGGGCTTCATCATCGTAACCTTCGTGATGGGTGCGCTGACGCTGGCGTCGCTGGTCGCAACCCTGACGTCGCGCCCGCGGGGTTGATCGGTGGATGAGCCGCTTGTGCGGGCGGCCAGGGCGGGGTCACAGTCGGCGTTCGGAAGGCTCGTCGGCCTGCACCAGCAGGGATTGCGCGCCTTCCTCAGGCGAACCGCGGGACGGGACGCCGACGACGTCGCACAGGAGGCCTTCGTGACTGCCTGGTCGAACCTGGCCCGCCTGAAGGACGACGCGGGTTTCCGGCCCTGGCTGTACGGCATCGCCTGGCGGAAGGCGCTGAGCGGGGCCCGATCCGCCGGCCGGTCGGCCCGCCGCGACGGCCAATGGCTGGAGACCCGGGACCAGGGGGGCGGTCCGGGTGTCTCGACCGAGGACCGGATGGCGCTGGAGGCCGCGATGGCGACCCTGCCGGACGACCAGCGTGCGGCGGTGGCCCTCTGCCTGGCCGAGGGCTGGACCCACGCCGAGGCGGCGGAGGCCCTCGCGCTGCCGCTGGGCACGATCAAGTCGCATGTGGCGCGCGGACGGGATAAACTGCTCGCCGCCCTGGGAGACCAATCATGACCGCCGAGGATCGCCTGTCGGCATTCCTGAACGAAGGACGCGCTCCCGCCCGGGATCTCGCGTTCGAGGCCGAGGTCATGCAGCGGGTCGCGGGGCGCGAGCTGATGCGGACGATGGCCGGCGCCGGCGTGCTGGCGGCGGCGGGGGGCGTGGTGCTGTGGGCGGTCGCGCCGATCATCAGCACGGCGATCGAACCGGCGTCCGCGACCCTGGCTACGCCGGCCGCGATCCTGGCCGTCACGGCTGGAATGCTGCTGTTCGGGCAGCGGCTTCTGCGACCGTCCTGAAGCCGCCCCAAAGGCTTACAAACATTTCATCCGACTCGTCGCATCCGTTGGGCGCGGTCGCTGCCTCTACTGATCAGAAGGCGAACGCAGAGACGCGCTTCGCTCCCTCGCATCGGAGAGATTTGTCATGGAAGACGTTGTTGTCCCGATCTGCTTTTTCGCCGCCTTGGCCGCGATCATTCTCGTGCCCGTCTGGCTGAAGAGCCGCGAGCGTCGCCAGATGCAGGATCTGCTGCGGGTGTCGCTCGACAAGGGCCAGCCGCTGCCGGCCGAAGTGATCGACGCCCTGTCGAAGAACGTGAAGACCCCGCCCACCTCGTTCGGCGACATCCGTGTCGGCGTGGTCTGGCTGGCCATCGGCCTCGGCGTCGCCGCCTTCGGCTTCATGATCGGCTTCCGCCACGAGGAAGCCTTCCACCCGCTGATCGGCATCGGGATGATCCCGGCCATCATCGGTCTCGCGTACATCGCCCTCGGGTTCTTCAACCCGAACAAGGGCAACCAGGCCTGATCGTCCGAAGGCTTGAAGGGGAGCGCAAGCACATGGCCGGGGCAAGATCACCCGCCAGTCTGCACGATGTCGAGCTCGCCGCCCTCGCGGCGGCGGGCGATCGGCCGGCCTTCGGCGAACTGGTCCGCCGTCACGGCGGCGCGGTGCGGGGCATCCTGCGCCGCATGGGGGCGGAGCCCTCGGTCGCCGACGATGTCGCCCAGGACGCCTTCCTGGCCGCTTTCGAGCGGATCGCCGAATACCGGGGGGAAGGGCCGTTCTCGGCCTGGGTCCGCCGGATCGCGGCAAGGCTCTACATTCGCCGCTGGCGGAAGGAGTCCCGCTTCGACCTCGAGGCCGAAACGGCCGACGAGGGCCATGGCGGGGAGATTTCGGCCGCGGCCCGCATCGACCTCGACGAGGCGCTCAAGACCCTGTCGCCGGCCGAGCGTATGTGCGTGTCGCTTTGCTACGGGGCAGGGGTTTCTCACGCCGAGGCCGCGGAGGCCTTGAACGTGCCACTTGGAACGGTCAAATCGCATGTCAAACGTGGTCTGGATAAGCTCCGGCTACGACTGGCGCCGGAAGAAGGCGGCCAGGGCGAGCCGGCAGGGAGCAAAGGTCATGGCTGACCTGGACTTCGAAATGAAGCTGGACCGGATGTTCAACGAACCTCCGGCCTTCGCGGACAACGAGACGTTCGCCAGACTGATCGAGATGCGTCTCGACCGCGGCTGGGGCATGCGCCAGATCGCGCTCGGCGCGGCGGGTCTCGCCGCCGGGACGATCGGCGCGCTGCAGCTGGTCGGCTCACGGGTCGTGCTGGAGAGCGGCGCCCTGGCGACCGAGCGTCGGCTCGACTCGCTGGGCGAGACGCTCGGCGGCCTGTTCCGGGTCGGCGAACTGACCCAGGGCCTGCCCATGGGCGGCCAGGTTATCTGGATGGGCGCGGCGCTGGCTGTTATGGCGGTCGCCTTCGTCGTCTTCCGCACGGTGGACGACTTCAAGTAACCACCGGGAGTCTCTGCCGTGTCGGCCCACCGCCAGGAAACCGTCCGTCGCCTCGCCGCGCCGGACATCGCCGCCCGCAAGGGCGGCGAACCCATTGTCTGCCTGACCGCCTACACCGCGCCGGTCGCCTCGATTCTCGACGAGGCCTGCGACCTGCTGCTGGTCGGCGACTCGGTCGGGATGGTCGTGCACGGCCTGCCCAACACCGTCGGCGTGACCATGGAGATGATGATCCTGCACGGCCAGGCGGTCATGCGCGGCTCGCGCCGGGCCATGGTCGTGGTCGACATGCCGTTC
>JBIICO010000125.1:0-9971 GCA_044238855.1 Caulobacter sp. | reverse complement strand
TCGGCCACGAGCGCACCGGCATCGCCGGCGTCGCCCGCTCGAAGCGCGGCATCGAGAAGCTGCGCGAGATCGCCGCCGCCGAGCCGGGCGACGACGCCCAGCCGCTGATCCGCGACCCCGACTTCCGCCGCAAGGTCGCGGAGCTGGAGGTCGATCTCGCCGCGCTGGAGTACACCGAACTGCGCACCCTGGCCTCGGAGAGCAAGGGCAAGGGCCCCGGTCCGGAAGCCAGCCTGCTGAAGGTGAAAGGCACCGAGGTCGGCCAGCGGCTGACCGAGCTGACCCTGGAAGCGGCCGGCCACTACGGCGCGCCGTTCGCCAAGGGCCTGACAGGCGACAATGCCCTGCCGATCCCCAGCTGGGCGGCCAAGTCGGCCCCGACCTACTTCAACATGCGCAAGACCTCGATCTTCGGCGGTTCCAACGAGATCCAGCGCAACATCATGGCCAAGGCGGTTCTCGGGCTGTGACCCACACGGTCGAGGACATCGGCGGCCTTCGCATCCTGGTTCTCGACCCGGCCGGTCCGGCCGTCGCCTCCGAGCGCGACGGGACCGACCTGATCGGCGACGCGATGGGGGAGGGCGCGCAATGGCTCGCCATCCCTCTCGCGCGTCTGTCGGACGACTTCCTGAAGCTCTCGACCGGCCTGGCCGGTGCGATCCTGCAGAAGGCCGTGAACTACCGTATCAACGTGGCGGTGGTCGGGGACATTTCGGCGAAGATGTCCGCCAGCAAGCCGCTGAACGATTTCGTCGGCGAGTCGAACCGGGGCCGGCATGTGTGGTTCGTGGAGAGCCTGGACGCGCTCCGGGCGCGTCTGGTTTAGGGCCTCTACTCAATCCGTTCATCCCCGCCTTCGCGGATATGAGCGGTATCTATTGTGGGCTCAGCCGAACAGGCCCCTGAACCAGGCGGTGATCCCCGCCCAGACTTCCGCCAGCCACGTCAGCAGCCCGCCGCTCTTCGCCTCCGCCTCTTCGGGGACGAACCAGCTGGGCGCGGCCGGCGGGGCGCAGTTCATGCGCATGCCGGCCCCCTTGAGATAGCCGCGACGGATCTTGCCGGCCTGGATAGCGGCGGCCACCCGCTTGTCGCGACGTTCCGCGCCCGACAGCTTGCGCACCCAGCCCCGGAAGGGCAGCAGGCCGCGCGTCTCGTCCTCGACGGCGTTGACGGCGGCGTCGCCGGCCGCCTGCCGGACCTTCTGAACCCGGGTTCGCTTGTCGGGCGGCGGCGGCTCGTCGAGATCCCGGCCGAGCGCCTCGTCCAGCCGGCCGACCTCGGCGGCGATCCCCTCGCACCGCGTCATCCCGTCCATGTCGTAGGGACCGGCGACGGCGCGCTTCAGCACGTCGGGAATGTCGACATGCTTCAGGTTCAGATCGTCGAGCGGCGCGGTGACGGCGTCGCGCAGGTTCGGGCGTGTCTGGGTCATGCCCCGGTCGTGACGCGGCTCCGGCCTGTCGCCGTCCTGCGCCAGGGCCGGAGCGGCGAGGAAAAGGCTCAGGGCGGCGATCAGGCTCAGGCGGTTCATGGTGGTTCCATAGACGTTTCAGCACGCCGGCGGAATTGTGGCCTGGCGCCCCGCTGACGGGGACATGCACTGCAGTCCGTGTCCCCTGCCGCTTCAGCAAGCTCCGGGGGACACGAACCCGAACGGTACATGTCCCAGGTCGTGTCCGGGGCGTGTCCCAAGGGAACCCGCAGAACACCGGTTGTGCAATCCGCATCATCCGTCATCCTGACTCGCGATGAGGCCGCGCAGACGGCCCACGGGAGGACATGTGACTGCAACAACCCGACGCTGGGTGCTGGCCCGGCATGTCGTGGGCGCGCCCGCGCCCGACGACTTCGCGCTCGAGACCCGCCCTTACCCGGCGCTCGACGACGGCAAGTTCATCGCCCGGGTGATCCTGAGTTCGGTCGATCCCGGCATGCGCTCACGGCTGTCGGGCGGAGACAGCTACGCCGGCGCCATGAAGATCGGCGAGGGCGTCGACGGCTTCTGCATCGCGCAGGTGGTCGAGAGCGCCAATCCGCAGTACGCGCCGGGCGACCTGATCGCGGCCGGCGGCGGCTGGCGCGAGCATTTCGTGTCGGACGGACGCGGCTACATCCAGAAGATCGGCGACCGCCGCGTGCCACTCGGCTGCTGGATCGGCGTGCTGGGCATCCCCGGCATGACCGCATGGTTCGGGATGCACCGGGTGGCGCAGGCGAAGGCGGGCGAGACCCTGCTGGTCACCTCGGCCGCCGGCCCGGTCGGGGCGACGGCGGGCCAGATCGGCACGAAGCTGGGCATGCGCGTGGTCGGCATCGCCGGCGGGCCGAAGAAATGCGGCTGGCTCAAGGACGAGGCCGGCTTCGACGCGGTGATCGACTACAAGGCCGAGAAGGATCTGACGGCCGCGATCCGCGCGGCCTGCCCGGACGGCGTCGACGTCCTGTTCGACAACGTCGGCAATGAGATGATCGACCGCGTCCTGCCGCTCATGAAGCTCCGGGGTCGGATCGTCGTCTCGGGCCAGGTCGCCGACTACAACACACCGGCCGAAGAGCGCGTGGGCCTGAAGCACACCGACGTCTTCATCACCCATCGGGTGCGGATGGAGGGGCTGGTGGTGTTCGACGACATCCGCCAGTTCGCGGTCGCCCAGGCGACGCTGGCCGACTGGATCGTGGACGGCTCGCTGAAGTTCGCCATCGAGGAATTCGACGGTCTCGAGTCCGCGCCGGAGGCCTTCTGCGGCCTGTTCCGGGGCGAGAACTTCGGCCGCCGCCTCGTGCGGGTGAGCGAGGATCCGGCATGAAGTTCGAGCACTATCAGCGCTTCACCTTCCGCCGTGACGGCCGGATTCTGACCTGCGCCTTCAGCGGCAACGCCGTGAACGCGGTCGACGCCCGCATGCATGACGAGCTGGCCGAGCTGTTCGTCGATCTGCAGCATGACGAGGACAGCGACCTCATCGTCCTGACCGGCGAGAACCGCGCCTTCTGCGCCGGCGGTGACTTCGACTGGTTCGACGAGCAGATCAGCGACCCCCGGAAATTCCGCGCCATCGCCTATGACGCCAAGCGGATCGTCAGCGGCCTGCTGGATCTGGAAAAGCCGATCATCGCCCGGCTGAACGGCGCGGCGGCGGGGCTGGGGGCGACCATCGCCCTGCTGTGCGACGTCATCGTCGCCGACGAGACGGCCAAGATCGGCGACCCTCACGTCAAGGTCGGCCTCGTGGCCGGCGACGGCGGGGCGATCATCTGGCCGCAGCTGATCGGCTTCGCGCGGGCCAAGGAACTGCTGATGACCGGCGACCTTCTGACCGCGACCGAGGCGGCGGCGATGGGACTGATCAACCACGCGGTCCCGGCCGATCAGCTCGACGCCAAGGTCGCTGAGATCGCCGGCAAGATCCTCGGCAACCCGCGCTGGGCCGTCCGCTGGACCAAGATGACGGCCAATATCACCCTCAAGCAGATCATGGTCGCCACCAGCGACGCGGCCGTGGCCTACGAGTCCCTCAGCAACATGACCGCCGACCGCAGGGAGGCCGTCGCCGCCTTCAAGGAGCGTCGGCCGCCGAACCTGACGGGGGAGTAGGGATATGCCGGGAGACAAATGCGTCCTTCGAGACGCTCACCTTCGGTTCGCTCCTCGGGGCGGTTCGGCCGCAACGAAGTTCGTCAAGGTGAGGCGCGCGAAGCGCGTCGCGAACCACGCACTGCGGTTCAGCCTATGAGCCTTCCCGAACCCGACCACGTCACCGCCCTCCGCTCGGTCCTCCAGCGGTTCGTCGCCGACCGTGCGCCGCGCGAGAAGCGCCGGGAGTGGGACCGCACCCACAAATTCCCTCGCGAGCTGTTCCGCGAACTCGCGGGCCTCGGCCTCTGCGGCCTGACGGTGCCGGAAGAGTACGGCGGCACGGGCCCGGACATCCTCGCCGCCGTCGCCGCCATCGAGGAGCTCTGCCGCGCGGGCTCCTTCCTCGCCGGGCCGTTCATCCAGTGCGCCTTCTACGGCGGGATGAACATCCTCGAGAACGGCTCGGCCGAGCAGAAGGCGGCGCTGCTGCCGAAGCTGGCCCGGGGCGAGCTGATCTTCGCCTACGGCCTGTCGGAGCCGGACGTCGGCGGCGACCTGTCGGCCGTGACCACCCGCGCCCGCCGCGAGGGCGACGAGGTGGTGATCACCGGCGCCAAGCGCTGGTGCACGGGCGCCGACTTCGCTGATTACATCTACTGCCTGGTTCGCTCGGACCCGGACGCTCCGGCCCGCGACGGTCTCTCCTTCGTGCTGATCCCGACGAGTGCCTCGGGCGTGACCATCACGCCGATCGACCATGTGAACCTGCGCTACACCCTGTCGTCCGACGTCCATTTCGACCAGGTGCGGCTGCCCGCCAGCGCCATCGTCGGCGGGCCGGATCGTTGGAACCGGGGCTGGAAGATGCTGGCCGGCCGGGCGCTGGACATCGAGAAGCTGGAGATCAGCGCCTGCGCTTTCGGCCTCGCCCAGGCGGCGCTCGACGAGGCCTGGGCCTACAGCCAGGAGCGCGTCCAGTTCGGCAAGCCGATCGCCGCCCACCAGGCCGTCCGCCACGCTCTGGTCGACGCCCGCACCAAACTGGAAGCCTGCCGCCTGATGCTCTGGAACGCCGCCCGCCTGGCCCACGATGGCAAGCCCTGCGCGGTGGAGACCAGCATGGCCAAGCTGTTCATCGGCGAGGCCGGCGTCGAGATCGCCCTCGCCGCCCAGCGGGTCATGGGCGCCTACGCCCTGTCGGCCGACTACGACATCGAGCGCAATGTCCGCGACCTGCTCGGCATGCCAATCGTCGGCGGCTCGTCGAACATGCAACGTAACAACCTCGCGGCCCTGTGGAGACTGCCCGGATGACGTTCAACGCCGTCGCCGCCGCGACCGCCCTCACCGAGGAGGTCGCCCGCCGCGCCAACGAGATCGAGGCCGGCCGGCGCCTGCCCGCCGACCTGGCGCAAAAGTTCGCCGCCGCCGGCCTGTTTCGGATGCTGCTGCCGACCAGCCTCGGCGGCTACGAAACCCCGCCGCAGGAGATCGCACTCGCCATCGAGGCGCTTAGCCAGGCCGACGCCTCGGCCGGCTGGTGCCTGATGATCGCCGCCACCACGCCCTTCATGTCCGCCCGTCTGCCGCTGGACGTGGCGCGCGAGGTGTTCGGCTCGCCACAGGTCATCACCGCCGGCGTCTTCGCCCCGATGGGCAAGGCGGTGGACGACGGCGACCACTGGCGCGTCACGGGTCGCTGGCAATGGGGCAGCGGCTCCCAGAACGCCGACTGGATCGCCGGCGGCGCCCTGCTGATGGCCGACAAGGGCCCGCAACTCGACGCCGACGGCCAGCCGTTGCACCGGATGATGATCTTCCGCGCCGAAGAGGTGGAGCTGATCGACACCTGGCGGACCAGCGGCCTGTGCGGCACCGGCAGCCTGGACTTCGCGGTCAGGGACGTCCGCGTGCCCAAGGCGCGGTCGGTCGCGCTGCACGGCGATCCGGTCACGCAGCCGGGCGCCCTGTTCCGGTTCCCCGCCTTCGGCATGCTGGCGCTCGGCGTGACCGCCGTGGCGCTCGGCAACGCCCGCGCCGCCCTGCTCACAGCCGGCAATATGGCGCTCGAGAAGAAGCAGCAGGGCTCCCAGCGCTCGGTCGCCGAGCGCAATGTGACCCAGGTCGAGTTCGCCAGGGCGGTGGCGAGCCTGTCGGCCGCCCGAGCCCACTACTTCGAATGCATCGGCGTTCTGTGGGCGGCGATCCAGTCCGGCGCCGAGCCGAGGCTGGAACAACGCAACCGACTGCGCCTGGCCTGCGCCCACGCCGCCCATGTCGGCGCCGACGTCAGCCGCGTCGCCTACGATATGATGGGCGGGGCGGCGGTGTTCCTCGAAAACGATCTCCAGCGCCGCTTTCGCGACGCCCACGTCATCACCCACCACGCCATGGTGGCGCCCAGCATCTTCGAACTGACCGGCCGGGTTCTGATGGGCCAGGAGACGCGCAGCGCGCTGATCTGACCCCACGCAACCGTTACCGGTTCGCGGCGTTCTCATCGGCGTATCGGGGGTGGGCGCCCAGCGGGCGTCGAAAGGTGACGGGAGACCTTCTTCGCTCCGCGTTTGAAACGAGGAACCGGAGCACCATGAACGTCAAACTCATCGCCATCGCCACCGCGGGCGCCATCGCCCTTTCCGGCGGCGTCGCCGTCGCCCAGAGCGCGCCGCAGACTTGGGAGCAGTACCAGTCGCAGCAGCGCGACTACGAACGCCAGCGCGATCGATACGAGGATCGCCGCGAGGACTACGAGGCGCAGCGCAGCTCCTATGAAGCCAGCCGCGAGGCCTATGTGCGCGCCCAGGCCGACTATGACCGTCGCTACGGCCGCGGCGCCTATGTCCGCCGCTACGGTGAGTATCGATACGTGCCGGCCGCGCGAGGCGCGGACAACTACGGTCGCGACGTCGCCTACAATGACCGCTACTACGACGCCTATCGCGGCAGCCCCTGCGAGAACCGCAAGGACGGCCGCACGGCCGCCGGCGCCATCATCGGCGCCCTGGCCGGCGCGGCGATCGGCTCCAACGTGGCTTCTTCCGGCGTGAAGACCGAAGGGGCCGTGCTCGGCGCCCTGGTTGGCGGCGGCGTCGGCGGCGCGATCGGCCGTGACTCGGCCAAGTGCGACAACGATGGCTACTACTTCACCCGCGAGCAGACGATCTCGTACCGCGAGGGCGGCTACTACCGCGATCGCAGCGCGCGCAGCGGCCGCTACGGCTACAACGACTACAACCGTCGTGGCTGCCGCTTGGCCGCCGCCCCGACCGAGTACGACGGCCGCACCGACTACCGCTACGTCCGGGTCTGCCCGGACAGCCGTGGCCGCTATCGCATCACGGGATAAGCTCTGACGGGAACATGCATCGCGAAGCGGTGCGTGTTCCCACTCAGGCCCGCTGATTTTCAGGGGACGCGCACTTTGGGAGTGCATGTCCCCGTCAGCATGTCACCCGTTCGCCGCCACGTAGGCGTCCACCGCCGCGATGTGCCGCGCCTTCTCCGCGTCGCCCAGGAACGAGCCGGCGAAGCTGTTCTTCGCCAGCGTCACGATCTCTTCCCGCGTCAGGTCCAGCGCCTGCGCGGTGCGGATGTAGTTGTCGGCTACGTAGCCGCCGAAGTAGGCCGGGTCGTCGCTGTTGCAGGTGGCCTTGAGGCCCAGGTCCAACATCCGCTTCATCGGATGGTCCTTGAGATCGTTCACCACGCACAGGCTGAGGTTCGACAGCGGGCAGACGGTCAGCGTCATGCCCATGTCGACCAGTCGCTGCGTCAGCGCCGGATCTTCCAGCGCCCGGTTGCCGTGGTCGATGCGGTCGACGCCGAGGATGTCGAGCGCCTCGTAGACGTACTCGGGCGGCCCTTCCTCGCCGGCATGCACATTGATCAGCAGCCCGCGCTCACGGCTGGCCTTCATGACCCGCGCGAACTTCCGCGGTGGATGTCCGACCTCGCCGCTGTCGAGCCCGACGCCGACGAACCGGTCGAGGTACGGCTCGGCCTGCTTGAGCGTCTCGAACGCCGCCTCCTCAGACAGATGCCGCAGGTAGCTCATGATCAGCTTGCTGGTCACGCCAAGTTCGTCCTCCGCCTGCTTCATCCCCGCCAGGATGCCGTCGGCGGCGACGGAGAAGGGCAGGCCGCGAT
This sequence comes from Caulobacter sp., assembly GCA_044238855.1. Taxonomy (GTDB): domain Bacteria; phylum Pseudomonadota; class Alphaproteobacteria; order Caulobacterales; family Caulobacteraceae; genus Caulobacter. The sequence goes on along the minus strand of JBIICO010000125.1, from coordinate 2,239 downwards.
CGGTGTGGGTCTGCGGGTCGTAGAAGATCTCGGCATGGACCCCGCCGTCAGCCTTCAGCCTGCGGAAGTAGGCGATGGTCAGGTCCTGGAAGTCCTGCTCGGTCTGAAGCACCCCGGCGCCCTGGTAATAGATGTCCAGGAAGTCCTGGAGGTTGGAGAAGGCGTAGGCCGCGCGGATTTCCTCGACCGACTTGAACGGCAGGTCGATCTGGTTGCGCCTCGCCAGCTCGAACATCAGCTCGGGTTCGAGGCTGCCCTCGATATGAAGGTGGAGTTCGGCCTTGGGCAGGCCGCGGACGAAGGCGTCGAGAGGCTGGGTCATGCCGGTATGTCGCGACGGTCGGCCGACGCGGTCAATAGGCGGCTATGTCAGGTTCAGGCGCCCGGGGCAGATTTCTGTGTTCGCGGCGTTCGTTGCTGTCCGTCGCGCGTTCGCGCGCGAGAGCTCGCGGCCCGGCGACTGAAAGAAAGCGAGCATCATCAGCTCGTTGTCGTGCGCGAGAACGAGGTCGAGGTGTTCCGTCTGAGCCGCGCGCCGTAACGTAAACCCCTCTTGCCAGTCTCGAAATTCGAGCGCAGCATCTCCGCTCAAAGGCTCCCTGCCGGCGAAAACCGGTTCGGAGCCTTTTCCTTTCAGGAGGCGCCGCGAAGAGCGCGAGGGAATGTCCGTCAACAAGCAAGCCCATATCCGCCTGACCTCGCACCCGCAGGTCGGCAACACCACCCGTTTCCCAATCGACTGGGGAGCCCCCACCGCCCGCGAGCGCGGGCCGGTGATCGCCAGCCCGAACGCCGGCGCGGATCGCAACGCCATCGGCGCCCACGGCGGCGCCTATTCCATCTACCGGTCGCTCGCCATCGCGTCGGGCGCGCTCAATCCGCTGGTGCGGCCGGACCTGACCGACACCGCCCCGGTGGTCGACATCGGCCCGTTCGGCCAGTGGGCCGACCAGCACAGGATCGTCTCGCTCGACCCGTGGGGACACCGCGTCCAGCTCGACTTCGCGCGGGAGATCGCCGAAGGCGTCGACATTCGTCCGTCGATCGCCGTGACCAAGGCCCGCCTGTCCCTGCCGGAGATCGGCCAGGCCATCGACGCCGGCCGGCTGAAGATCGACGGGACGGTCGTGCACGAAAGCCGCGACGTGGCGGTGACCAAGGCGGCGCTCGATCCAGTCTGGTATCTGCCCGGCGTGGCCGAGCGGTTCGGCGTCGACGAGACCCAGCTGCGCCGCACCCTGTTCGAGCAGACCGGCGGCATGTACCCCGAGCTTGTCACCCGGCCGGACATCAAGACCTTCCTGCCGCCAATCGGAGGGATTACCCTCTACATCTTCGGCGACCCGGCCGCGATCGCCGACCCGAACCGCCGCCTGACCTGCCGCGTGCATGACGAGTGCAACGGCAGCGACGTGTTCGGCTCCGACATCTGCACCTGCCGGCCCTACCTGACCCACGGCATCGAGGAGTCGATCCTCGAAGCGCAGAACGGCGGCGCCGGGCTGGTGGTCTACAATCGCAAGGAGGGCAGGGCGCTGGGCGAGGTGACCAAGTTCCTCGTCTACAACGCCCGTAAGCGCCAGCCGGGCGGCGATCAGGCCGCCACCTACTTCGAGCGCACCGAATGCGTGGCCGGCGTCCAGGACGCCCGCTTCCAGCAGCTGATGCCGGACGTGCTGCACTGGCTGGGCATCAAGCGCATCGACCGCTTCATCTCGATGTCGAACATGAAGCACGACGCGTTGGTCGAGGGCGGTATCGAGATCGGCGAGCGGGTGCCGATCCCGGACTATCTCGTCCCCGACGACGCCTCGGTCGAGATGGAGGCCAAGAAGGCGGCCGGTTACTACACGCCGGAAGGCGCGCCGACCCAGGACGAACTGAAGAAGGTGGTCGGGCGTGATCTCGGCGAGTTCTGAGGTCGATCCCCGGCCGCTGCTCTCGGCCGCGGCCGTTCGCGACGCCGCCGACCGCGCCCTGGCCCTGGCCGAGGCCGGCGACCTTTCCCACTGGCGCGTGGACCTCGACCGCCTGCCGCACACGGCCGACATCGTCGCCCGGGTGATCCGCGACCAGTACCCGACGCTGAAGGTTCCGTTCCACGCCCGCTGGCGACACTTCCACGCCCGCGGCCGTGACCTCTGGGCGGAGCTGTCCGAGGAAGCCTTCTGGCCGGACCGCAAGGCCCGCGCCCGCGCGGCCTTCGACCTGGTGATCGTCTCGGTGCTGCTCGACGCCG
>JBIICO010000124.1:0-10004 GCA_044238855.1 Caulobacter sp. | reverse complement strand
ATGGTTCGAACCTCACGCGATCGGCAGCGTCTTGGGACGCGCCGAACGGTACCAGATGGCGAGCAGGACCTGGGTCACGAGGACCGCGGTGAGGACGGAGGTGAAGACGCCGATGGCCAGGGTCCAGGCAAAGCCGCGGACCGGACCGGCTCCGAACGCGAACATGATGGCCGCCGCGATCAGCGTCGTCAGGTTGGCGTCGATGATGGTCTCCATGGCCTTCGAGAAGCCGGCGTCCATTGACGAGAGCAGCGGTCTTCCCGCTCTCACCTCGTCACGCATCCGCTCGTAGATCAGCACGTTGGCGTCGACCGCGACCGCGAGCGTCAGGATCAGGCCGGCGATGCCGGGCAAGGTCAGCGTCGCGCCCGTGACGCTCATGGTGGCGACGATCAGAAGGCCGTTCACCAGCAGGGCGATGACCGAGATGCCGCCGAACAGCAGGCCGTAGGCCAGCACCATGAACACCAGGATCGACACGAAGCCGACCATCGTCGAGGTCTTGCCCGCCTCGACCGCGTCCGCGCCCAGTTCGGCGCCGACGGTGCGCTGTTCCTCGACCTTCAGCGGCGCCGGCAGGGCGCCGTTGCGCAGCATGATCGCCAGGTTGTTGGCGCCTTCCGCGGTGAAGCCGCCCGAGATCTGGGCCCGGCCGCCGAGGATAGGCTCGTTGATGTTCGGCGCCGACAGGATCTTGCCGTCGAGCACCATCGCGAAGCGCTTGTTGACGTAGCGCGTCGTGACCTGGCCGAACTTGCGCGAGCCCTGGCTGTCGAAGGTGATGTCGACGACGTAGTTGCCGCCCTGGTCCGTCCCGACCTGAGCGTTGGTCAGGTTCTCGCCGGAGATGTCGACCCGGCGGCGGACGATCTCTCCGCCCTGCTGGCGGGCGGTCTCGTCATAGGGGAGCAACTCGGCGCCCGGCGGCAGCGCCCCGCCCTGCGAGAGGTCCTGCGGCGTGATCGTGGGATCCACCATCTGGAAGGTCAGCTTGGCGGTCTTGCCGATGACGGCCTTGAGCCGCTCGGGATCGCTCTCGCCCGGCACCTGGACGACGATCCGGTCCGCGCCCTGGCGGGCGATCGACGGTTCCTTGGTGCCCAGTTCGTCCACCCGGCGACGGATGATCTCGATCGACTGTTCGACCGCGCCGGCGGACTGCTCGCGCAGCCCCTGGTCGGTGAAGGTCAGGACAACCTGACCGTCTTCACGCGTGACCCTGATGTCCGCGCCGGCGCCGTTCAGCAGCGGCCGCGGGATGTCGTTCGCCAGGGCGCCGTAGGCGCGTTCGATATCGCCGCCGTTCACCAGCCGGACGCGCACGCCCTGCTTTTCGGGAACGATCTGGGCGATGGCGACGCGCTCTTCTTCCAGCGACTTGCGGACGTCCTCGCCGAGATTGGTGACCTTCTCCTTGATCAGGGCCGCGGTATCGACCTCGAGCAGGAGATAGGAGCCGCCCTGCAGGTCGAGACCCAGGTTCAGGGTCTTCTTGGGCAGGAACGGCGGCAGCTGGTCACGCACGGTGGCGGGCAGCACGTTCGGCAGGGCGAATACGAGGCCGAAGAGGAGCGCCGCGAGAACGACGATCACCTTCCAGCGTGACAGGGTCATCATGTCGGATGGACCTTAGCGAGCTTCAGCTCTTGGCGTCGTTGGCGGCCGCGGGCTCGCCCTTGACGCGGACTTCGGAGATCATCGCCTTGACGACCTTCACGGTCACGCCCTGGGCGATCTCGAGGCCGACTTCCTTGTCCTCGACGCGGACGACCTTGCCGATCAGGCCGCTCGACAGCACGACGTTGTCGTTGCGCTTCAGGTTGGTGATCATGTTCTGGTGTTCTTTCACCCGCTTTTGCTGCGGGCGGATCATGAACAGGTAGAAGAACACGAAGATCAGCGCGAGCGGCGCGATCTGCATGATGATGTTCGAGGCGTCGCCGGTCGGCATGTCGTCTCCGGAAATGGCAAAGGGTGGGGCGCGGCGCGAGCCGTCCCCTCGGGTCGGCGGAAACTATGCGTTGACCCTTCGCTTTGCAATGAGCGGCTCAGCCGTTATGCGGCGGGGTATGGACGAGAAGACACAGGCCCTGCTGACCCGTATCGCCACGGCGCTGGAGCGGATCGCTCCGCCGGCCCCCGCGGCGCCCGATTTCTCCGGCGCCCGGCTGTTCCGGCACGATCCGGCCACCGGCGCGTTTCCGGCCGCGCCGGATTATGGGCTGTCCCTCGACCTGCTGGTCGGAATCGACAACCAGAAGTCGCGCTTCATGCAGAACCTGAAGCGCTTCGCGCTCGGCCTGCCCTCGAACCACGTGCTGCTGTGGGGCGTGCGCGGCACCGGCAAGAGCTCGCTAAGCAAGTCGGCCTTCATGGCGATGGTCGACGCGTTTCCTGCGATGAAGCTGGTCGAGGTCGATCGCGACGAGGTCACCGCCCTGCCGCCGCTGTTCGACCTGTTGCGCGGCCGCGACGAGCGGTTCGTGGTGCTGTGCGACGATCTGTCGTTCGAGGACGGCGCCGCCGCGGCCAAGGCGCTGAAGTCCGCGCTCGAGGGCGGCGTGGGCGGTCCGCCGGAGAACGTGCTGTTCGTCGCCACCTCCAACCGCCGCCACCTGATGCCGCGCGACCACGCCGAGCAGCGCGGTATGATCGCCGCCGCCGAGGACGCCGAAGAGGAAATGAGCGTCAGCGACCGCTTCGGCCTCTGGATCGGCTTCCCGCCGATGGACCAGGCCGCCTATCTCGCGGCCGTGAACAGCTACGTCGCGCAATTCGACCTGCGGGTCGACAATCTGGAGCGCCGCGCCCTGCAATGGTCGCAGCTGCGCGGCTCCCGCTCCGGCCGGATCGCCTGGCAGTTCATTCGCGACCTGGCCGGGGAACTGGGGAAGAGCTTGCCGGCCTAACGCCCCCTCCCTCCCCGCATGGGGAGGGTGACCCCGAAGGGGTCGGGTGGGGCAACGGTGATCAGAGGTCAACGCTGACCAGCGGCCAACCGGTTCCCCACCCGTCCCGGCTTCGCCGTCCACCCTCCCCATACGGGGAGGGAGATTCGATGATCAGCGCGGCAGCACCAGCGCCGGATCGATCGCCTTGGCCTTGAAACGCGGCGACGGCGAGTAGCGGACCTCGAAGTGCAGCTGCGGCTGCGGCGCGCCGCCGCTGGTTCCCACCGTGCCGATCTGTTGGCCGGCGGCCAGGTTTTCGCCGATGCGGGCGGTGGCCGTCTGCAGGTTGCCGTAGACCGTGACCCAGCCGTCCTCGTGCTGGATCAGCACGGTGACGCCGAAGCCCGGAACCTCGCCGCCCGAATAGACGACCTTGCCGGCCGAGGCCGAACGGACCGGCGAGCCCGCGGGCGCGCCGATGTCGACGCCGTCGTTGCGACGGCCCGCGCCCTTGGGCCCATAGTCCGAAATCACGTTGCCCTTCACAGGCCACTGGAAGCGGCCGCGGCCCAGGGCCGCGATCTCGGCGTCGGACAGGTTCGGCGGCGTGTCGCTCGGCAGCAGCGGGGCGGTTCCGGCCGGCGGACGCGGGGTCGTGACGGGCGGCGGCGGCGGGCTGACGGGACGGGTGACCGGCGGGACCGGCGTCGGACGGGTCGCGACCGGCGGCGGCGGCGAGGCCGGTCGCGTGGCGGGCGGACGGGTGGTCACCGGCGGCGTGGCCACCACGGGCGGAGGCGGCGAGGTCGGACGCGTCGCCACCGGCGGCGGCGGGCTCGCCGGCCGCGTCACCGGCGGAGGCGGCGGCGGCAGTTGCGGCGGAACGTAAGCGGCCGGAGGCGGCGGCGGGGGCGAAGCCGGCGGCGGGCTGACCGGGCGCGGGGGCGAGCCTGGATAGGGCGACTGGCCCGCGAGAATGCGCGGCGGTTCCGAGGTCGTCGGCGCCGGGGTCGCGGCGGGCGGCGGCGTCACCGTGATCGTCTTCTTCTCGGGGCCCTTGTCCTTGTAGCCGGCCGGCAGCTTGATCTTCTGGCCCACGCGAAGAGAGTCGCTGACCTCGATGTCGTTCTCTTCGGCCAGGGCGGCGGCGCTGACGCTGAAGCGGCGCGCGATCTGGAACAGTGTGTCGCCGCGTTCGACGACATAGGCCTTGGTGCGGCTGGCCGGGCCCTTGAGCACCTGCCCGGGCTTCAGGGCATAGGGCTCCTTGAGGCCGTTGATCTTGGCCAGTTCGGCGCGCGACGAGCCCATGGCGCGGGCGACGGCGTCGAGCCCCTGCCCTTCCTTGACGGTGTAGGTCTTCGGCCGGCCGTCGGCGTCGATCACCTTGCCGGGGGCCAGGACGACGGTCCGGGTGACCGGCGCGGGCGGAGGCGGCGGCGGCGAATAGCTCGCGGCCGGCGGCGGGGTGTAGGCGGCGGCCGGGGGCGGCGACAGCGGCGGCGGGGTGTATTCCGTCTCGGGCGACGGCAGCGGACGGCTCTCGACCGGCGACGGCGGCGCCACCGCGGTTCCCGACGGCGGCGGCAGCTGGGCCGTCTGGACCGTGCCGGACGGGCGCGCCTGCATCGACGGGTCGCCGTCCGTCTCGGCGGAATCGGTCTGCTGGACCGGATAGGCCGGACGGGCGCGCTGCGGCCCGGTGCCGGCGGCCTGGCCCTCGGCCGTCGGATACGCGGGCGTGGAGGCGCAAGCGGTCAGGACGGTGGCGGCCGCGGCGAGCAGGGCGGTCCGGGTGAAAGAGTGCGTCATCGCCGCTCCGTTCGATCTTAATCGCGAATGAATCGTGCCCGCCGCCTTAAGCGTCGGTTAAGCACGCACAAATCGCCAGTTACGTTCTTGTCAGCGGAGCAACACGGCCAAATCTGGGCCGAAAAGCGATCTCGCTGTGGATAGCTCAGAGTTCCCGCGCGACACCGTCCAGCAGGGGAACGAAACGGACGTCGCCGAGAAGCTCGACCTTGAAACCGCCCTGCCCGTCTCCGGCGTAGCGGCGCAGGCTCTGCACCGGCCCCTTGCCGATCGGTGCGACCAGCACGCCGTTGGGCTTCAGCTGCGCCAGCAGGCGTTTGGGCTCCTCGGGCGCGGCGGCGGTGACCATGATGCGGTCGAACGGCGCCTGCTCGGCCCAACCCTCGCCGCCGTCCCCGAACCTGGTGATGACGTTGATCAGGCCCAGCGTCTTGAAGCGGTCCTCCGCCTCCTTCATCAGGGTGCGATAGCGCTCGACGGTGTAGACCAGCCGCGACAGGCGCGAGAGGACCGCGGTCTGGTAGCCGCTGCCGGTGCCGATCTCGAGCACCCGCGCGCGCGGCTCGATGGTCAGCGCCTGGGTCATCAGGCCGACGATGAAGGGCTGGCTGATGGTCTGGCCGCAGGCGATCGGCAGGGCCGAATCCTCGAACGCCCGCTCCTTGAAGAGGTCGGGCGTGAACAGTTCGCGCGGCGTCTTCTCGATCGAGTCGAGCACGCGCGGATCGGTCACCCCCTGCGAGCGGAGGGCGAGGAGAAGGCGCATCATGCGCGTCTGCGGCGTGTCGGTCTCTTCCGTCATCAACCCTTGGGCGGGGCGCCGCCCAACACCCCCTTGAGATCGTTGACCGTCGGCATGTGCGTCAGGTCGATATGCAGCGGCGTCACCGAGATCTTGCCCTCGTAGATCGCCTTCAGATCGGTCCCGTCCGCAGGCTTCGAGAGCTGGCCGGAGAAGCCCATCCAGTAGTAAGCGCGGTTGCGCAGATCGGTTCGCTTGTCGAGCGTGCGAATGTGCGTGTCGCGGAAGCCCTGGCGGGTGACTTCAACGGCCGTCACCTCTTCCGGCGGCCGGGCCGGGAAGTTGACGTTCATGATCACGTCCTTCGGCCAGCCGACCTCGACCAGCCGGCGGACGATGCCGGGGCCGTACTCGACGGCCGTCTCCCAGAACGGAATGACCTCGTCCTCGAACGCCATCATCGTCTGCGACAGGGCGATGGAGGGAATGCCCAGCGACATGCCCTCGATGGCGCCGGCCACGGTGCCGGACAGGGTGACGTCCTCGGCGATGTTCTGGCCGCGATTGACGCCCGACAGCACCAGATCCGGCCGCGGGCCGTCGATCAGATCCTGAACCGCCAGCATCACGCAGTCGGTCGGCGTGCCGGCCACGGCCCACCTGCGGTCCGCCACCTTCCGCACGCGGATCGGGTCCGCCAGCGTCAGGGCGCGGCTTGCGCCGGACTGCTCGTATTCCGGCGCGCAAATCCAGACATCGTCGGTCAGGGCGCGGGCGATGGTCTCCAGGGCGACGAGCCCCTCGGCGTGGATGCCGTCATCGTTGGTGAGGAGGATCCGCATCAGGCGTCCGGCTCCAGATGCGTGACGCCGCCCATGTAAGGGACCAGCACGTCCGGAATGGCGATGCGGCCGTTCTCGTCCTGATAGTTCTCGAGGACCGCGACCAGGGTGCGGCCGACGGCCAGGCCCGAACCGTTCAGGGTGTGCACGAACCGCGTGCCCTTCTCACCCCGCTTCTGGCAGCGGGCGTCCATGCGGCGGGCCTGGAAGTCGCCGCAGTTGGAGATCGAGCTGATCTCGCGGAACGTCGCCTGCGACGGCAGCCAGACCTCCAGGTCGAAGGTCTTCTTCGCCGAGAAGCCCATGTCGCCCGTGCAGAGCAGCATGGTGCGATAAGCGAGGCCCAGCTTCTCCAGCACCATCTGGGCGCTGGCGACCATGTGGTCGTGCTCGGCGGCCGACTGGTCCGGCGTGGTGATCGCCACCAGCTCGACCTTCTGGAACTGGTGCTGGCGGATCATGCCGCGCGTGTCCCGTCCGGCCGAGCCGGCTTCCGAACGGAAGCACTGCGTCAGCGCGGTCAGGCGGAGCGGCAGCTCCTCCTCGTCGGTGATCTGCTCGCGGACCAGGTTGGTCAGGGTCACTTCCGAGGTCGGGATCAGGTAGTGGTCGCCTGTCGTGCGGAAGAGGTCTTCCTCGAACTTCGGCAGCTGGCCGGTGCCGAACAGGGCGTCGGCCTTGACCAGAACCGGCGGCGACACCTCGGTGTAGCCGTTCTGGGTGGTCTGCAGGTCGAGCATGAACTGGCCGATGGCGCGTTCCAGCCTGGCCACGCTCTTCTTCAGAACGACGAAGCGAGAACCGCTCATGCGGGCGGCGGCCTCGAAGTCCATGCCGCCGAGACCGGCGCCGAGGTCGACGTGGTCGCGCGGGTTGTTCAGGCGGCGCGGGTCGCCGCGGCGGCTCTGCTCGACGTTGCCGGCCTCGTCCGCGCCGGCCGGGACCTGCGCGTCGGGGATGTTCGGCAGGCGGGCCAGCAGGTCGCGCAGTTCCGCGCCGACCCGGGCCTCGATCTCCGCCTGCGCGGCCATATCGGCCTTCAGCTGCTCGACCTCGGCCATCAGGGCCTGGGCCTTCGCCTCGTCCTTCTGGGCCTTGGCGGCGCCGATCTGCTTGCTGACCTCGTTGCGACGCGACTGACCGGCCTGCAGCGCCGTCTGGGCGGTGCGCAGGGTCCTGTCGAGTTCGAGGATCTCCGGCGTCTGCGCGGACAGGCCACGAGTCTCCCAACCGGCGTCGTAGGCGGCGGGGTTTTCGCGAATGGCCTTGATGTCGTGCATGGGAAGAAACGCCGATGGAGTGAGGCGCTTTCTCTAGAGCGCGTCGCGCGGAGCGGCAACGCCCCGCAGGCCTAGACCGGGACGATGTCCACGCCCGCCGCCTCGTCCTCGCGCCTGCGACGGCGCTCCATCAGCCAGACCAGCCAGATCGAGATCTCGTAGAGCAGCACGATCGGGATCGCGAGCATCAGCTGGCTGATCGGGTCCGGCGGCGTGAAGATGGCGGCCACGACGACGATGCCGACGATGGCGTATCGGCGGATCTCGCGCAGCATCTTGCTGGTCACCATGCCGGCCAGGCCGAGCAGCGACAGCACCACCGGCAGCTGGAAGCACAGGCCGAACGCCAGCAGCAGCGTGGTCACCAGGGTCAGATAGTCCGACACCTTGGGCACCAGGGCGACGTTGACGGTCTCGGTCGTGACCTGCTGGTTCAGCGAGAACCACATCACGAATGGCAGCATCAGGTAGTAGACCAGCGCCGCGCCCAGGGCGAACAGCACCGGCGAAGCGACCAGGAACGGCAGGAAGGCCCGGCGCTCCCGCTTGTAGAGGCCCGGCGCGACGAACTGGTAGACCTGCCAGGCCAGCACCGGGAACGTCACGATCACGGCCCCGAAGCCGGCCATCTTCAGCTTGGTGAAGAAGAACTCCAGCGGGGCCGTGAAGATCAGTTCCAGGGTCTTCGCGTTCAGCTGCTTGGGCGTTTCCTTCAGGCCGAGCATGACCTGGATCAGGTCGAAGGCATGGCTGAAGTCGAGCGGGTTGTGGCTCCCGCCGGCGCGCTGCGACGCGATCATCGCGCCGGCCTTCACGAACGGCTGCAGCAGGAAGGTGTAGATGTCGTCGGCGAAGGCGAAGCAGACGCCGAAGCCGATGATCAGGGCGGCGATACAGATGATGAGTCGCTTGCGCAGCTCGATCAGGTGATCGAGCAGCGGGGCGCGCGAGGCCTCGATATCCACGTCGTCAGGGCTGTGGTCGTCGCTCACGAGGCGGTCTCGGTCTTCTTCTTGCGGGGCGCGCGCGGCTTTCGGGCCGGGGTCGCCTCCTCGACGATCGGCGCGGCGGCGGCGGCCTTGGGCCTGGCCGGAGCACGCTTGCGCTTCGGCTTCCCGGCCGGGGCCTCGACAATCGGGTCCGGCTCATAGGTCTGTGGCTGCCAGGCCAGCGCCGGACTGACGTTGGCGTCGCCGCTCTTCAGCCCCGCGTCGATGTCGGCGAACACCTGATCGACCGAAGCGTTGGAGGCGTCGTCCGCCGCGCCGCGGAGCGGATCGGAGAACTGGCCCGTGCGCAGGGCCTGGACCTCGCGACGCAGTTCGTCGAGTTCGGACTGGCGAGCCATCTCGTCGAAGCTGGCGCGGAACTCGTTGGCCATGCCCCGGGCCTTGGACATCCACTGTCCGAGCTTGCGGAGCAGGATGGGAAGGTCCTTGGGCCCGACCACGACCAGCGCGACCACGGCGATGACGAGCAGTTCTGTGGCGCCGATTTCAGGAAGCATCACGCGGCCTTACGCCCGCGCCAGCGGCGCGATCAAGTGGCGAAGTTGGATCGCAGCGTCAGCTGACGATCTTGTCCTTCTCGGACTCGGTGCGGGGCAGCGGCTGGGCCGGGGTCTCGTCGACCTTGTCCTCGCCCTTCAGGCCGTCGCGGAACGCCTTGATGCCCTTGGCGGCGTCGCCCATCAGACCGGACAGCTTGCCGCGACCGCCGAACAGCAGCGCGACGACGGCCAGCACGATGAGCCAGTGCCAGATGCTAAATGAACCCATGGTTCCGGGTGCTCCAAAGCGCCGCGAGCGTTCCGCGCGCGGCATGCATACGTGTTCACGGTCTATATAGGCCGTAGCGCGTCAAACGGCCAAATTAAAGGCGTGTGACCTTTCGGCCCGCCCTTAGTCCTCCCCGCCGACGAAGTCCTGCACGAATTCCGGCGAGTCGTCGCCCGCGCCCTCGAAATCGAGGCCGTCCTCCTCGTCCAGCGGCGGACGGGAGGGATCGGGCACCTCGAAGCCCGGCGGCAGGTCGAGGCCCAGCAAGCCGGCGGCCCGCATCTCCTGGATGCCGGGCAGGTCGGCCAGCGCGGCCAGGCCGTAATGCTCCAGGAACAGGTCGGTGGTCCCGTAGGTGACCGGGCGGCCCGGCGTGCGGCGACGGCCGCGCATGCGGACCAGGCCCAGCTCCAGCAGCACGTCCAGCGTGCCCTTGCTGGCCTGCACCCCGCGCACGGCCTCGATCTCCGCGCGGGTGACCGGCTGGTGATAGGCGATGATGGCGAGGGTTTCCTGCGCGGCCTTCGACAGGCGGCGCGGCTCCTCCCGCTCCTCGGTCATCAGGAAGGCCAGGTCCTCGGCCGTCTGGAAACGCCAGCGACCGGCGACCTGGACCAGCTCGACACCCCGGCCGACGCAGCGCAGCCGCAGCGTCTCCA
>JBIICO010000123.1:0-10034 GCA_044238855.1 Caulobacter sp. | reverse complement strand
CCGAGGTGTAGTGGAACGACCCGTTATGCGGACCCGCAGCGGGCGGCGTATTGGCGAGGAAGTCGTGCAGGGTCGCGCCCGCCTCCTCCGGCGTGACCGGGTCCCAGTTGGCGGCGGCCTGGTAGGCGCGGCTCGCCTCGACGTCGAGGACGATGCCGGTGCGCATGTCGAGCAGGTCGCGGACCGTCGCGTCCTGCCATCCGCTGAAGGCGATTTCCGGCACGTAATCGGACACCGGCGCGTCGACATCCAGCTTGCCCGCCCCGACCAGCGCGCCGGCGACCAGGCCGCTCATCGCCTTGGTGGCGGACATCAGGATGTGCCGCGTGTCGCGCGTCATGCCGTTGGCATAGGTCTCCAGCAGCACCTTGCCGTCGCGCAGCACGACCAGGCCGTCCGTGGCCGTGGCGGTCAGGAAGCCGTCGAGGTCCAGCGATACGCCGCCCGGGCGATCCAGCCGGAAGTCGTCAAAAGCGGCGCTGTGCGCGTCGATCAGGGGACGCGGCGTCCCTGCGCCGATCTCGGCCACCGGCAGCAGCTCGGGGATGTTCCGGAAGGCCCAGCGGTTCCAGGGCGAAGCGCGCCAGTTGGCGAGCGATGCGCCGTCGGCGTCGAGGCCCTCGCGGACGTCGTTGGACATGAGGTTCTCCGGGCGGGACGGCGCATACCTATGCCCTGGCGCGGCGCGATCCAACCGGCGGCAGGGCGAAATCTTCTCCGGAGCGTGGCCCCATGGGCCGGCGTCGTGTAAGCGGAACCCTCAAATGAGCGCTGATCCACGACTTCGCCGGAAGACCATCGCCCTCGTCGGACTCATGGGCGTGGGCAAGAGCAGCATCGGCCGGCGCCTGGCCTTGGCCCTCGACCTGCCGTTCAAGGACGCCGACAACGAGGTCGAGGCCGCCGCGGGCCGGACCATCTCCGAGATCTTCGAGACCTACGGCGAGGCTGCCTTCCGCGAAGGCGAGCGCCGCGTCATCGCGCGGCTGATGGACGACGGCCCGCACGTGCTGGCGACCGGCGGCGGCGCCTTCGTCAACGACGAGACGCGGGCGCTGATCAAGGACCGCGCCGTGTCGGTATGGCTGAAGGCCGATCTGGAACTGCTGGCCCGCCGCATCGGCCGCAAGGACACCCGGCCGCTGGTGCGCGGCAAGGACCCGCTGGAAGTGCTGACCAACCTCGCCGAGGTCCGCTACCCGCTCTACGCCCAAGCCGACATTCAGGTGCAGACCGGCGACACCCCTCACTACGAAGCGGTCGAGTCGGTGCTCGCGGCGCTCAACAAACACCTGGCCGGAGCCGAGGCTTGATCAAGACCATTCCCGTGGGCCTCGGCGCGCGCAGCTACGACGTCGTCGTCGGGCCCGGCCTGATCGACCGCGCCGGCGAACGTATCGCCCCGCTGTTGAAGACCGCCCGCACCGCCATCGTGACCGACAGTAACGTCGGCGAACACCACGGCGAGCGACTGGCCGCCTCGCTGGAGCGCGCGGGCGTGGCCGTGGACGTCATCACCGTGCCGGCCGGCGAGGAGAGCAAGAGCTTCGAAGGCCTGGCCTCGCTGTCCGACCAGCTGCTCGCGCTGGAGCTCGACCGCGGCGATGTCATCGTGGCGTTCGGCGGCGGCGTGGTCGGCGACCTCGCGGGCTTCGCGGCGGCGATCTACAAGCGCGGCATCGACTTCGTGCAGATCCCGACCAGCCTGCTGGCCCAGGTCGACAGCTCGGTCGGCGGCAAGACGGCCATCGACCATCCGCGCGGCAAGAACCTGATCGGCGCCTTCCATCAGCCCCGGCTGGTGCTGGCCGACCTGGACGTGCTCGCCACCCTGCCCGCCCGGGAGATGGCCTGCGGCTACGCCGAGGTGATCAAGTACGGGATGCTGGGCGACGCCGCGTTCTTCGACTGGCTGGAAAAGCACAGCGGCAAGGTGCTGGAACGCGAGCTCGAAGCGCTGAGCCACGCGGTCGCGCGTTCGGTGGAGATGAAGGCCGAGATCGTCGCCGAGGATGAGAAGGAGCAGGGCCGCCGGGCGCTGCTGAACCTCGGCCACACCTTCGGCCACGCGCTGGAGGCCGAGACCGGCTACGGCGAGGAACTCAAGCATGGCGAGGCGGTCGCCGCCGGCAGCGCCATGGCCTTCCGTTTCTCGGCCATGCTCGGCCTCTGCCCCGACATCGACGCCTGCCGCGTCGAACAGGCGCTGAAGGCGGCCGGCCTCCCGACTCGCCTGGACGACCTGCCGCAGGGCGCGACGTTCCGCGCCGACCGGCTGATCTCCCACATGGGCCAGGACAAGAAGGCCGAGGCTGGTACGCTGACCTTCATCCTGGCGCGCGCCATCGGCGACGCCTTCGTCGCGAAGAATGTCGACCCCGCGCCTCTGCGGGACTTCCTGCTCACCGAGGGAGCCCTTCCGTGATCATCGCCATCATCGGCGCCCTCGCGCCGGCCCTGATCGTGCTGCTCGGGATCGGAGCGCTGATCTCGGCCGCCGAGACGTCGATGACCGCGGCCAGTCGCGGCCGGATGCACCAGCTGGAGCGCGAGGGCGACCGCGCCGCCGCCCGTATCAACCGGCTGATGGGCAACCAGGAGACGATGATCGGGGCGATCCTGCTCTCGAACAACGTCGTCAACATCGGCGCCTCGGCCCTGACCACCAGCGTGCTGGCCGTGGCCTTCCCCGGACCGATCGGCGTGCTGATCTCCACGGTGGTCATGACCGTCCTGGTGGTGATCTTCGGCGAGATCCTGCCCAAGACCCTGGCCATCACCCGGCCGGAGACGGTGTCGCGGACGCTGTCGATCCCGACCTACTGGACGGTGAAGATCTTCGGGCCACTGGCCAACGGCGCCCAGTGGGTCGTGCGCCAGACGCTGCGGCCGTTCGGCATCAATCTGTCGATGGAGACGGACGTGCTGGCGGCGCACGAGGAGATCCGCGGCGCGGTCGAGTACCACCACTCCGAAGGCGTGGTCGAAAGCGGCGACCGGCGCATGCTGGGCGGGGTGCTGGACCTCAGCGAGATGGACGTCAGCGAGGTCATGGTCCACCGCAAGTCGGCGGTGATGCTCGACATCGACCAGCCACCGCGCGATCTGGTCCAGCAGGCGCTGGATACCGGCCACAGCCGCATTCCCCTCTGGCTGGGCGATCCGGACAACATCGTCGGCGTGCTGCACGTGAAGGACATCCTGCGGGTTATGGCCGACACCCGCTCGTCGATCGACGACCTGGACCTGTCGGGCATCGCCCGCAAGCCGTGGTTCGTGCCCGACACGACCAAGCTGAAGGACCAGCTCAACGCCTTCCTCAAGCGCCGCCAGCACTTTGCGCTGGTCGTCGACGAGTACGGCATGCTGCAGGGCGTGCTGACGCTGGAGGACATCCTCGAGGAAATCGTCGGCGAGATCGACGACGAGCACGACACCGCCGTGGCCGGCGTGAAGCCTCAGCCCGACGGCTGGGTCGAGGTGGACGGATCGGTGACCGTCCGCGACCTGAACCGCGCGCTCGACTGGGACCTGCCCGACGACCAGGCGGTGACCATCGCCGGCCTGGTGATCCACGAGGCCCAGACGATCCCTGAGGAAGGCCAGACCTTCATCTTCCATCACCATCGGTTCCAGATCGTCAAGCGGCGGCGAAACCAGATCACGGGACTGAAGATCAGCCCGCGTCTCGACGCCGAAGGCCGCTGGCTCGAAGGTCAGTCCGGTTAGCCCAGGGAGCTTGCGGGAACCCTCGCGGGAACAGCGCGTTGCGGCTTGGCACGCGGAGGATTCCGCGGCGCGGGGGACAGGTTGGGATATCGAGCTGATACTGTGGAAGAGGCTGCAAGAGCCGCCTCCGGCGCGCCGGCTACGCTCGAAAGTGCGTTGGTCGAGGACGTGCGCCGCTCGGACATCCTGATCCGCATAGGCGAGGAAATCGGCTCGGGCCGCGAAATCGGCCGGATCGTCCAGGCCGTCGTCGACGGCGGCGTGGAGCTGACGGGAGCCGCGTTCGGAGCCTTCTTCTACAACCTCGTCAATCCCGAGGGCGAAAGCTATTCGCTCTACGCCTTGGCCGGAGCGCCGAGTTCGGCCTTCGAGAACTATCCGATGCCCCGCAACACCGAAGTGTTCGCCCCAACCTTCTCGGGCGAGGGCGTGGTGCGGTCGGACGACATCACCCGGGACCCGCGATACGGGCGCAGCGCCCCCTATTACGGCATGCCGGAAGGCCACCTGCCGGTCCGTAGCTATCTGGCCGTTCCGGTCAGGGCGCGCGGCGGCGAGGTGCTGGGCGGCCTGTTCTTCGGCCACCCCGAGCCGGGCCGGTTCGAGGGCGACCACGAGCGCGTCATGCGAGGGCTCGCCGGTCAGGCGGCGGCGGCCATCGAGGCCATCCGCGCCAACGAGACCGCGCTCGCGGCGCTGGAATCGCGGCGCGCGACGGAGGCGAGCCTCGGCGAGACCCTGTCGTTCGCGCTCGACGCCGGGCGCATGGGCTCGTGGAAGCTCGACGTGAGCACCCGCGCCTACGAAGCCTCCGACCTCTGCAAGGCCAACTACGGGCGGAGCCTGACGGAGGACTTCGGCATCGAGGACCTCATCGCCTCGATCCATCACGAAGATCGGCCGCGCATGATCGAAGCGATGGAAAAGGCGATCGCGGACGGCTCCGACTACGACATCGAATATCGCGTGCTCTGGCCGAACGGCGAGGAACGCTGGGTCCACGCCCGCGGCCGCGCCGACACCATCGTGCCGGGCGGCAAGGCCAAGCGCATGGCCGGCGTATCGCTGGACATCACCGACCGTCGCCGCGCCGAGGAACGGCAGCGGTTGATGCTCAACGAGTTGAACCACCGGGTGAAGAACACACTGGCGACGGTGCAGTCGATCGCCTTCCAGACCCTGCGCTCCGCACGCTCTCCGGGCGAGTTCCGCGAAGCCTTCGAGGCGCGCCTGCTGGCGCTGTCGGAGACGCACAACCTGCTGACGCTGGAGAACTGGGAAGGCGCGCGGCTGCGCGCGGTCCTGGAAGCGGAGCTGGAGGCGTTCGGCGGCGACGGCGACGGCCGCGCCGTGATCGAGGCGGGTCCGGACATCCATCTGAGCCCGAAGGCGGCGGTGGCGGTCGGCATGGCCTTCCACGAGCTGGCGACCAACGCCGCCAAGTACGGCGCGCTGTCGACACCGCGCGGCCAGGTGACGATCCGCTGGCGCGTGGTCGACGGCCAGCTGGAGCTGGACTGGGAAGAATCAGGCGGCCCGGACGTTGAGCCGCCGACGCGGCGCGGCTTCGGCTCGCGCCTTCTTGAAAAGGGCCTCGCCGCCGAACTCGGTGGAAAGGTCGAACTGGTTTATCTTAAGCAGGGCGTGACCTGCTCCATGCGCCTACCTCTGGCGGCGCTGGAAGGAAAGGGCTGAGCGTGAGTGTGTCTCTGAACGGACTGCGGGTTCTGGTGGTCGAGGACGAGATGCTCGTCTCGATGCTGGTCGAGGACATGCTGACCGACTTCGGCTGTTCGGTCGTCGGGCCGGCGCCGGACTTCGACGAGGCGATGTCGCTGGCCAGCACGGCCGACATCGACGCGGCGCTGCTCGACGTCAATGTGGCCGGCAAGGCGGTGTTCCCGGTCGCCGACGCCCTGAAGGCGCGCGGCGTGCCGTTCGCGTTCGCCAGCGGCTACGGCGCCGCCGGGGTCGAGGGCGAGCACGCGGGCGCCCCCGTGCTGCAGAAGCCCTTCCGCCAGAGCGACCTGGAACGCGCCCTCAACGGACTGATGGCGACCGCGGCCTAACCTTCGCCCGGCGCCAACGCCTTCAGCGACAGGGCGTGCACCGGCCCGGCCAGCTCGTCCGCGAGCGCTGCGTAGACCTTTCGCTGGCGCATGACCCTGGGCACGCCGGCGAAGGCGTCCGACTGGATCAGCACGTTGAAATGGCTCTCGCCGCCCTCGCGGTGACCGGCGTGGCCGGAGTGACGGTCGGAGTCATCGACGACCTCCAGCCGTGTCGGCTGGAACGCAGCGGTGAGCTTTTGGGTGATGGAGTCGGTAATCAGGCCCATTTTTCAAAGGTCAATTCTTGAAAGCGAAAGGTTGGAGGCCATACTTCGGGGCATGGCCGGCGCCTTTCAATACCGTCCCAAATTCGTGGACATTCGCGTACGCCCTCCCAAGCCCGAGGAAGAAGAGGCTGCGGAGGCCGATGTCACACGCCTGAAGCCCGGCGAGAAGCGCTGCGATCACTCGGACTGCCTTTCAGTGGCGACCGCTCGCGCGCCCAAGTCCCGCAACATGCCGGGGCAGTTCTACAATTTCTGCCAACAGCACGCGGCCGAGTACAACAAAAGCTGGAACTTCTTCGCGGGGATGAGCGAGGAAGCCATCGCCCAGGCCCAGGCCGAGCGGATCACCGGCGAGCGGCCGACCTGGAGCTTCAAGGCGTCCAACCGCTCGCGCGAGGCCGCCGCCAAGGCGCAGGGGCCGATGGGCTGGAACGATCCGTTCAGCCTGTTCGGCATGGGCCGCGCCGACCGTTCCGGTGTCGAGCAGCCGCCGCAGCGCCCGGACGGCCGCGTGCTGGGCAAGCTGGAACGCAACGCCCTGGCCGACCTCGACCTGCCCGATACGGCGGAGAAGGCGCAGATCCGCGTGCGCTACACCGAGCTCGTCAAGAAGTGCCACCCGGACACGAACGGCGGCGACAGCGGGGCCGTCCACAAGCTGCAGCGCGTGCTGAAGGCCTGGAAGACGCTGAAGAAGGCGGGGCTGGCTTAGTCAGCGCGTCGCTCGGGACGCCGCAGGCGATCCGGGAGTCAGCCGATGCCGTGCGCCCGCGGATTACCTCAACTCCGCCTGTGAGATCGTGCCCGTCGTCGCGTCCAGCGGACGGAAGCGGTCCCAGGCCTGCACCGCCAGCCACCAGCCCAGCGCCCAGGCGCCGCCCAGGCACCAGCCGGCCAGCACGTCCGACGGCCAGTGGACGCCGAGGTAGACCCGGCTGATCCCCACTGTCAGGGCGACGACCAGGGCCCCGGTCATGGCGAACACCTTCACCCGCCGCTTCCTGGCGAACCGCGCCACCAGCGCGCCCAGCGTCAGATAGACCACGGCCGACAGCATCGCGTGGCCGCTCGGGAAGCTGGCGTTGACCGCCTCGACCAGCCGCCAGGCCTCGTCCGGCCGGTCGCGGCCGAAGATGCCCTTCAGCGTCTGACTCATCAGCACGCCGCCGGCGGGGGCCAGCACCATCACCAGCGCCTCGCGCCAGCGGCGCAGGGCCGCGAAGAGCCCGGCCACGAACAGCACCAGCAGGGCCAGCACCGTCACCGAGCCGAGCGCGGTGATGTCCATCGCGGCCGTGGTAATCCAAGGCGGCGCCAGCGGCAGGGACGGATCGTGGGCGGCGCGGAGGCTCAGCAGAAGGGCCTGATCGACGGCGCGGGTGTCGCCCTCGGCGACGTCGTCGGCGATCTCGATGAACGACAGCGTCGCCACCGCCAGCATCAGCAGCGCGGCCAAGAGGCCGACCTCCCGCCGCGCCAGATCGAGCCAGAACCCCAGCCTGCGGTCGATCTTCACGCTTCCTCCTCCACTTTTTCGTCGAACGAATGTTTGCTGAACGCCGATAAGGCGCTAATCGATCAAACCATCATGGCCGACTTTTCCGACACCGCCGCCCCGTCCGATCCGTTGCTGTCGCTTGTCCCCGACAAGCAGATCACCGTGCGCGAGGCGTTCGGTATCGACTCCGACATGAAGGTGCCGTTCTTCAGCACGAAGGACAGCCACGTTCCCGACGTGGACGACACCTACCGGTTCGACCCGCAAACCACCCTCGCCATCGTCGCGGGCCTGGCCTTCGATCGTCGCGTGATGATCCAAGGCTACCACGGCACCGGCAAGTCGACGCACATCGAGCAGGTCTGCGCCCGGCTGAACTGGCCGATGGTTCGCGTGAACCTCGACAGCCACGTCTCGCGGATCGACCTGGTCGGCAAGGACGCCATCGTCCTGAAGGACGGCAAGCAGATCACCGAGTTCCGGGAAGGCATCCTGCCCTGGTGCCTGCAGCGCCCGATGGCGCTGGTGTTCGACGAGTACGACGCAGGCCGCCCGGACGTGATGTTCGTCATCCAGCGCGTGCTCGAGTCGGGCAGCAAGCTGACCCTGCTCGACCAGAACCGCGTGATCCGGGCCAACCCCTACTTCCGCCTGTTCTCGACGACCAACACGATCGGTCTGGGCGACACGACGGGCCTCTACCACGGCACCCAGCAGATCAATCAGGCGCAGATGGACCGCTGGTCCATCGTCACGACCCTGAACTACCTCGACCACGACGCCGAGGCGGAAATCGTGCTGGCCAAGAACCCGGCCTACGCCACGCCGGAAGGCCGCCGCACCCTGGCCGCCATGGTCCGGGTCGCGGACATGACCCGCAACGCCTTCATGAACGGCGACATCTCGACCGTCATGAGCCCGCGGACCGTGATCACCTGGGCCCAGAACGCCGAGATCTTCGGCGGCGACATCGGCCTGTCCTTCCGCCTGACCTTCCTGAACAAGTGCGACGAACTCGAACGCCCGACCGTGGCCGAGTTCTACCAGCGCGCGTTCGGCGAGGACCTGCCGGAAAGCGCGGCGCGGGTGAAGGTGGCTTAGAAGGGCCTCAGACGATCGTCTGACCTCGTCCTGTGGGAGGGGCATCGGGGGACTGCTTTTGGCGTCCCTCTTGGGACGTCATTAGCTGTCCCCGCAAAACCGCCTGACGCTGTTGCGGGGACAGGAAGTCATGTCCCCAGGCGGGGACACGATATCCAGTCCCCAATTTGCTTCCGCGAGGATGAGCGGAGGTTTGGGGGACTGGAGGAGCACGCTAAGCTCCACCCCATGTGCAACAACTACGGCCTGCTGACCTCGGTGACGGACCTGCTCGATGTGTTCCAGGACCACATCGACCAGTGGGTGTTCGATGGTCCCGCGCCGAACCTGCAGCCCACCGACGACATCCGGCCCACGGACGTCGCGCCCGTCGTGATCCAGACGGACGGCGGCGCCACGCTCACGCGCCTGAAGTGGGGCCTGATCCCGCGGCAGCCGAAGCGGCCGCCGGTGATCAACTTCCGGTCCGAGGGACGGGCGTTCAACAGCGGGCGCTGCCTGGTCCCGGCCTCGAGCTTCTTCGAATTCACGGGGACTAAGTCCCCCAAGACCCGCTGGCGCTTCACGCGCGACGACGGCGACTGGTTCTGCTTCGCGGGGCTGGTGACCGGCGCGGCCGAGGACCGCCGCTTCACCCTGCTGACGACCTCCCCCGGCCCCGACATCGCGCCGATCCACGACCGCCAGCCGGTGGTGATCGAACGCGACGGATGGAACGGCTGGCTGACGGGCGAGCCGGCTGAGCCGCTGCTGGTCGCGTCGCAGGCGGGGACGTGGCGTTACGCCGAGGCGCCGCGCGAAGGCGTGGCGAAGCCGGAGCCGGCGCAGGGGTCGCTCTTCTAGGCGACAGCCACCCTCAGCTCCTCCAAGCCCCGGAAGAACGGCAGCTTGCGCCACTTCGGCTCGGCGGCCGGGTCGGCCAGGCGCATGTCCGGGAAACG
Source organism: Caulobacter sp. (assembly GCA_044238855.1). Lineage (GTDB taxonomy): Bacteria > Pseudomonadota > Alphaproteobacteria > Caulobacterales > Caulobacteraceae > Caulobacter. The sequence continues at coordinate 427 of JBIICO010000123.1, read as the reverse complement.
CTCGAACAGCCGCGTCAGCGCGATCCCGGCCTCCAGCCGCGCCAGCGGGGCGCCGATGCAGATGTGGGCCCCGCCGCCGAACGAGACGTGCGGCTTGCCCTTGCGCGTGATGTCGAAGCGGTCGGGGTCCTGGAACATCTCCGGATCGCGGTTGGCGGCGCGCAGGAAGGTGGTGATCGTCTGCCTCGCCTTGATGGGGCAGCCGGCCACGGCCATGTCCTCCGCCGCGATGCGGCCTGTGACGTCGACCGGCCCCTCGACGCGCAGGATCTCCTCGACCGCCCCGTTGATCAGTGTCGGCTCGGCGCGCAGCTTCGCCAGCTGATCCGGATTGAGCAGGAACAGCCGCACGCCGTTGCCGATCAGGTCGGTGGTGGTCAGGTTTCCGCCCACCAGCAGGGCGGTCAGGTTGATCCGCAGCTCGTCG
>JBIICO010000122.1:0-10046 GCA_044238855.1 Caulobacter sp. | reverse complement strand
CCGGCGTACTGGTCGCCGGCGAACAGCGGCTTGCCGTCCTGCCAGATCGACTGGTGCACGTGCATGCCCGAGCCGTTGTCGCCGAACATCGGCTTGGCCATGAAGGTGGCCGTCTTGCCGTAGGCGTGGGCCACGTTGTGGATCACGTACTTATAGAGCTGCAGGCGGTCGGCCATGGTGATCATGGTGTCGAACTTCAGGCCGAGCTCGTGCTGGGCGGGCGCCACCTCGTGGTGGTGCTTTTCCGGCTTCATGCCGAGCTCGCCCATGACGGCCAGCATCTCGCCGCGCATGTCCTGCAGGCTGTCGACCGGGTTCACCGGGAAATAGCCGCCCTTCGGGCCAGGGCGGTGGCCCATGTTGCCTTCCGGATAGGCCTTGTTGCTGTTCACCGGCAGCTCTTCGGAGTCGAAGCTGTAGCCGGTGTCATGCGGCGCGGTGGACCACTTCACGTCGTCGAACACGAAAAACTCGGCTTCCGGGCCGAAGAACACCGTGTCGCCCACGCCCGAGGCCTTCACGTAGGCCAGGGCCGTCTTGGCCATCGAGCGCGGGTCGCGGTTGTAGGGGGTGTCCGAGTCCGGGTTCACGACGTCGCAGAACAGGCACAGCGTGGTCTGCTGGTAGAACGGGTCGATGTAGGCGCTGTCCAGGTCCGGACGCAGCTTCATGTCGGACTCGTTGATGGCCTTCCAGCCCGAGATCGACGAGCCGTCGAACATGGTGCCGTCGTCCAGGAAGTCCTCGTCCACCAGGTCGATGTCGAAGGTGACGTGCTGCATCTTGCCGCGGATGTCGGTGAAGCGGACGTCGACGTATTTGACGTCCTTCTCCTTGATCTGCGCCAGGATGTCCTTTGCCGTTGTCTTGGCCATTTGCCTTATCCCCTAGGCTTGTAACTCGATGCGATGCGTAACGCGGCGGCCTAGATGGCCAGGGCGCCGCTTTCACCGGTGCGGATGCGAACCACGTCGGTAATCTCGGACACGAAGATCTTGCCGTCGCCGATGCGGCCGGTGCGGGCGGCGTTTTGGATCGCCTCCAGCGCGCCGGCCAGCTGATCGTCGGCGATGACGACCTCGATTTTGATCTTCGGCAGGAAGTCGACCACGTACTCGGCGCCGCGATAGAGCTCGGTGTGGCCCTTCTGGCGGCCATAGCCCTTGGCTTCGAGCACGGTCATGCCCTGGACGCCCAGCTCCTGCAGGGCCTCCTTCACTTCATCCAGCTTGAACGGCTTGATGACGGCTTCGATCTTCTTCATGCGGGCCTCTGGGCGGGCGGTTGGCGGGAACCAGCACGCGCCGCCGGGCCGCTTCAAGCGGGAACGGTCCCGGACAGGTTGCGGTGCAGCGAAAGGCTGGCGGCGCCCATGAAACAGGCGCCCGGCGCCCAAGACAAGAGCAGGGCTGGAAACGGGCCGGTTCCGTCGCGGGAAGCGGTTCGAGCGCGGTAAAACGCGATGCTTTTGCCGAGGTCACGCGTGTCCGGAGGGCGGTTTTCGCCGGATCGGGCCATTTTCGGGGCAGGGCTCTGTCGGCCTGTGCGTCCGCGCGGCGCCGACTGCCCAAGTTCGCGGCGGTCGAATCCCGAGGCCTCTTCCCCCACCCGGCCGGACCGGCTTATGTCGCCCGGCAAGGAGCCTCCGCATGACCCGCGTCTACATGATCCGCCACGGCAAGCCGTCCTCGACCTGGGGCGACGCGGACGAGGATCCGGGCCTGGACGACACGGGGCGGGAGCAGGCGCGCGCCGCCGCCGAGGCGCTGCTGGCGCTGCCGGAGGACCAGCGGCCGACCAGGGTGGTGTCTTCGCCGCTGCGCCGCTGCCGCGAAACCGCCGCGCCGTTCGCCGCCGCCCTGGGCGTCGAGATCGTCATCGACGCCGGCGTGGGCGAGATCCCGACCCCCTCGAGGGTCAGCCACGACGACCGGAGCGCCTGGCTGCGCAACGCTTTCGGCGGCCGCTGGCAGGAGATCGCCGGCGACCTCGACTACGACCAGTGGCGGCGCGGCGTCGCCGCGGCGGTCGCGGGCTATGCGGACACGGCGGTGTTCAGCCATTACGTCGCCATCAACGCCGCCGTCTCGACGGCCGAGGACAGCGACCTGGTGATGGGCTTCCGCCCCGACCACTGCTCGATCCAGATCTTCGAGGTCGGCGACGACGGGCGCTTGATCCTGGTCGCCAAAGGGCGCGAAGCTGCGACGCAAGTCCTCTAGTCCCGAAAGGCGTTCATGGCCGCGTCCGAGATTCTGACCGTCGCGGAGATGACGGCGGCCGACCAGGCCGCCATCGCGGCGGGGACGCCGGGGCTGGTGCTGATGGAGCGGGCGGGGACGGCGGTCGCCGACGCCATCGTGGCGCGGTTCAGACGCTGTCGCGTGGCCGTGCTCTGCGGACCCGGCAACAACGGCGGCGACGGCTATGTGATCGCCCGGCTGCTCAAGAAGCGCGGCTGGCCGGTGTGGGTGGAGACGCTGGGCGCGCCCGCGACCCCGTACGCCCGCGCCATGGCCGGCAAGTGGCGCGGCGAGACGCTGTCGCTCGAGGCCTCCAGGAAGCCCGCCGACCTGATCGTCGACGCCCTGTTCGGCGCGGGCCTGTCGCGACCGCTGGACGGCGAGGCCCTGAGGATGGCGCGCTTTTCCCACGACCGCCGCTGCAAGGTGGTTTCGGTCGACATGCCGAGCGGCGTTTCGGGCGACGCCGGCGCGGTGGTGGGCGATGTCGCGTTTCGCGCCGACCTGACCGTGACCTTCCACCGCCGCAAGCTCGGCCAGGCGCTGGAGCCGGGCCGCTCCGCCTGCGGCGAGCTGATGGTGGCCGATATCGGGCTGGGCCAGACTCCCGCCACGCTGGTCGAGAACGGTCCGGGGCTGTGGTTGGAGCGGTTCCCCTGGCCGGCGGCCAACGCGCACAAGCACGCGCGCGGGCGGCTGGCGGTGGTCAGCGGCGAGCAGTTGTCGACCGGCGCCGCGCGGCTGGCGGCCCGGGCGGGCCTGCGCATCGGGGCGGGCGTGGTGACGATGCTGTCGCCGCCCTCGGCCCTGGCGGTCAACGCGGCGCATCTCGAAGCGATCATGCTGCGGGAGTTCGAGAGCGACGCCCAGCTGGTCGAGGCGGCCGAGAACGCCGACGCGGTGGTGATCGGCCCCGCCGCCGGGGTGACGCCCGCCACCCGCGCCCGGGTCTTCGCACTGGCCCACACCGGCGGGGCGATTGTGCTCGACGCCGACGCCCTGACCGTGTTCCGCGACAAGCCCGCCGACCTCTTCAAGGCTCTGGACCGCGACGATGTGCTCACCCCGCATCCGGGTGAGTTCGAGCGGGTGTTTCCCGGCCTGCTGAAGAAGAGCGCCCACCGGGTAGAAGCCGCCCGCAAGGCGGCCGAGACCGCCGGCGCCATCGTGCTGCTGAAGGGACCGGACACGGTCATCGCCGCGCCGGACGGCCGCGCGGCGGTCAATGTCGAGCCCGCGCCCTGGCTGGCGACGGCGGGCAGCGGCGACGTGCTGGCGGGCTTCATCGCGGGCCTGATCGCCCAGGGCATGGAGAGCTTCGAGGCCGCCTGCGCGGGCGCCTGGATCCACGCCGAGTGCGCGCGGCGCCACGGGCCGGGGCTGATCGCGGAGGATCTGCCGGGGCTGAGCGTCGGGGTGCTGGGGGATCTTCACCGCCGCGCCTGAGTGTCATCCCGGACGGCCATGGGCCGATCCGGGACCCGGAGGCGGCGGTCGCATCGCTGGGCCCCGGCTCTTCGCCGCGCCCACGGCCGGATGATCAGCGCAGCCGCTCTTCCAGCTTGTCGGCCGCCTGGGTCGGGGTGATCTTCCCGCTGTCCTTGTCGACGTCGTAGTTGGCGTGGCGCATGGCGTCGACGGAGACGGCGCCGACCAGCGGGCGGAGGGCGTCCAGCAGGCGGCGGTCGCCGGCGCGCCGGGGCGAGACCAGGATCACCGCGTCGTACGGGGGCAGGGCGCCCTTCGGGTCCGTCAGCACCACCAGGTCGTCGGCGGCGATGCGGCCGTCGCTGGAGAAGGCGCTGATCACGTCGACGTCGCCGCCCTGGAGCGCCCGGTACATGAACGTCGGCTGGTAGCTTCTTTCGCGCTGGAATCGGAAGCCGTAGGCGGCGTCGACCGCCTTCCACTCCGGCCGCGACAGGAACTCCAGGTCCGAGCCGAACGTCAGGCGCGGCGAGGCAGCGGCGAGGTCGGCCAGGGTGCGGATGCCCAGCGCCTCGGCCCGGTCGCGCCGCATGGCGAAGGCGTAGGCGTTCTCGAAGCCGAGCGAGCCCAGCACCAGGACGCCGTCGCGGGCCTTCAGCTGTCTGGTGAGCTCGGCGACCATCGCCTCGCGGCCAGGATTGTCCCGGCGATTCAGGACGTTGGTCCAGAGTGTTCCGCTGTAATCGACGTAGGCGTCGATCTCGCCGGCGGCGAGGGCGCGGTAGGCGACGGCGCTGCCGAGGTCCTCCTTGCGGGTGACGTGGGCGCCGGTGCGCTCCAGCCGCGCGGCCATCAGTTCGGCGAGGATGTACTGCTCGGAGAAGTTCTTGGCCCCGATGGCGTAGGCGTGCGGCTTGCCGAGGCCGGCGAGCGGCAGGAGGGCGACGACGATCCCGATCGCCAGCCCCGTCGCGCCGGCGATCACCCGGCGGCGATCGCGGCGGGCGGCACCGGCCTCCATCAGGCCCAGCAGCTGATCGGCGGCGATGGCCAGCAGGGCCGAGGCGGCGCAGCCGAACAGCACGAAGACCCAGTTCTCGGTCTGCAGCCCGGCGAAGATGTAGTTGCCGAGGCTCGTCTGGCCGACCGGGGTCGAGAGGGTCGCCGCGCCGATGGTCCAGACGGCGGCGGTGCGCACCCCGGCCATGATCACCGGCAGGGCCAGCGGCAGCTCGACACGCCACAGCCGCTGCGACGGGGTCATGCCGACCCCGTCGGCGGCCTCGCGCACCGCGGGGTCGACGCCGAGGATGCCCGTGACCGTGGTCCGCAGGATCGGCAGCATCGAATAGAGCGTCAGCGCCAGCAGCGAGGGCAGGAACCCGAGCGCCGAAAATCCGTGTCCTGTCAGCGCCTTGGCGAGCTGGCTTAACGCCAGCAGCAAAGGGAAGAACAGCGCCAGCAGGGCCAGGCTGGGGATGGTCTGGATGAGGCCGGCGAAGGCCAGCAGCGGCCAGCGAAGGCGGGGGTCGCGGCTGGCCGTCACCGCCAGCGGCAGGCTGATCGCCACGCCCAGCGCCAGGGCGGCGGCGCTGAGCAGAACGTGCCAGGCCAGGTAGTCGGGCAGCAGCTCCAACGCGGCGTGGACGGCGCCGCTCATGATGCGGGGCCCAGGCGGGCGGCGAGGCGCTCGGCCTGGCGGCGGGGGGCGTCGACCAGGGCTCGGACGTCGGGATCGGTCGCTTCGGCCAGCAACTGGGCCGGCGTCCCGTCGGCGATGACCGCGCCGGCGCGCAGCACGACGATGCGGTCGGCGAGCAGGATGGCCTCGGTCATGTCGTGGGTGACCAGGACGGTGGTCAGGCCCAGCCGCGCATGCAGCGCGCCCACGTCCGCGCCGAGGGCGTCCCGGGTGACCGGGTCCAGGGCGCCGAACGGCTCGTCCATCAGCAGCACGCCCGGCTCGGCCGCCAGGGCGCGGGCGACGCCGACCCGCTGGCGCTGGCCGCCGGAGAGTTCGGAGGGCGTCCGCGCGCCGAGCGCGGCGGGCAGGGCCACGAGGTCGAGCAGCCCGGCCACGCGGGCGGCGACGCGGTCCGGCGTCCAGCCGAGCAGCTTCGGCGTCACGGCGATGTTTTCCGCCACCGTCAGGTGAGGAAACAGGCCGATCTCCTGGAATACGTAGCCGATTTTACGTCGAAGCTGATAGACCGGGCCGGCCGCCGCGTCGGCGCCCGCGAGCCGCACGGTTCCGCTGTCGGGGACGACCAGACGGTTGATGGTCTTCAGCAGCGTGGTCTTGCCCGAGCCCGAGGCGCCGACCAGGGCCACGAACTGTCCGGCCGGGATGGTCAGCGACACGCCGGCCAGCGCGGCGTGGTCGCCGTAGCGCTTGCTGACGTTCTCGAACGCGATGGCGGTTCCGACCATGCCCTAGGCCTAGCACGGCTTTTCGCGGTAGAGACAGCCCATGACCGACCAGCCCCCCGCCGACGAGACGCCCGCCCAGAAGGCCCTGCGCCTGAAGAAGGCCGCCATCGCCGCCAGGCCGACCCCGCCCCGCGGCGGCAAGTTCCAGCGCCAGCAGGCGGCCAACGTCGCGGCCGGCAAGTCCAAGCCCTGGCTGACGCGTTAGGCGGAGAACAGGGGCGGGGACTGCTTATGGTGTCCCTTGCGACATCATTGGCTGTCTCCTCGCAAACGCCGGACGCCGTCGAGGGGCAGGACGTCATGGCCCCCGGCTACACCCGATAGAACCGCTTCGCCGTTCCCGCGAACAGCTCGGCCTTCTCAGTCTCCGACGCGCCCGTGGCGATGCGCTTGAAGGCGTTCCACAGGGTGGCGTAGTCGCAGCCCCAGCGGTCGACCGGGAAGTTGCTCTCGAACATGCAGCGGTCGGCGCCGAACGCCGCGATGCAGGTTTCGATGTAGGGCCGCCAGAGATCCGCCAGCGCCTGTGACGTCGGCCGAGCCTTTCCGTCCAGGCCGGGAAAGCCGGGGAACGGCATGCCGAGGCCGCCGAGCTTGACGGTCACCTTCGGCGACTTGGCCAGTTCGCGGATGTTGGCCGCCCAGACGTCGAACCGCTCGGTCAGCCTGCCGGCATAGGTCCCTATGCCCAGCGGCGTGCCGACGTGGTCCAGCACGATGTCCTGGTCCGGGAAGGCGCGGGCCAGGGCGATCAGCTCCGGCAGCTGCGGCTCCAGCAGCCAGGCGTCGAAGGTCAGGCCGAGTGGCGCGAGCTTCGCGAAGCCTTCGCGCCAGGTCGCGTCCCCCATCAGGCCGCCCGGCGTGTGGGCCATCGGGCCGAGCACCGCCGCGTCGGGATTGCTGGCGACCATGTGCCGGATGCCGCGGAAGCGGCCGTTGCCGGCGGCGATCTCCGCCTCCAGCACCCGCGTGACGCCGTCGCCCAGCATCAGGTCCGCGTGGCCGACGATGCCGGCGCAGGCGCGGAACGGGCCGTAGAGGCCGCTGGCGCTCATCGCCGCGACGCCGTTCACGAACTCGACCTCGCCGACCGGGGCCATCTCGCGCGGGCCGTCGGCGCGATAGAAGGCGCCGCACTGGACGTAGACCGTGCCCTCCACGTTGTGGCCGCTGCCCGCGTCCGCCCGCAGTTCGTCGAGCAGGTAGCGCGGCGTCAGCCGGATCACGTCCTCGAATGCGTGCCCGCCCTTCCGCGCCGGCGGCGGCGACGGCCGGTCCCACAGGTGATGGTGCGGATCGACGATCGGCAGATCGGGCTCGAGGATGGCTTCGGCGGTCATGCGGGGTTCCTCTCCTGTTTCCCGTCATCCCGAGGACCCATGAACACGGGCGTTCGGGATCAGTGCTCCATCTCCCGCGGAGCTCTTTGTGAAACTCACCGTGCATGGGTCGTCGGAACACGTCCGACGATGACGGTAGCGGGGGCTACGGGAACATCCCCTTCACCACCTGGTCCAGCACCACCAGCGGCATGGCGCCGTTGCGCAGGACGTCGTGGAAGGCCTTGATGTCGAACGTCGCGCCGGCCCGGGCCTTCGCCGCCTCGCGGACGCGGACCCATTCGGTGTGGCCGATCTTGTAGCTGCAGGCCTGGCCCGGCCAGATGCAGTAGCGGTCGATCTCGCGCTGGACGCGGGTGCGCGGCATGCCGGTCATCTCGACCATGTAGTCCGTGGCCTTCTCGCGGCTCCAGCGCCTGGCGTGCATGCCGGTGTCGACCACGATCCGCACGGCGCGGAACTGCAGCGACTGCAGGAAGCCGATCTTGCCCAGCGGATCGCCGTCGTAGGAGCCTAGCTCGTCGGCCAGCTGTTCGGCGTAGAGCGCCCAGCCTTCGCCGTAGGCCGCGAAGCCCAGGCCCACGCGGCGCAGCATCGGGGTGTCGGTCGACATCATCGAGATGGCGCCCTCCCACTGATGGCCGGGCAGGGCCTCGTGGTAGGTCAGCGTGGGCAGAGTGAACTTCGGCCATTCGGCCGTGTCCTTGAGGTTGATGTAGAAGCGGCCCGGGCGCGAGCCGTCCAGCGTCGGCGGCGTGGCGTAGCCGTTCGGGGCGCCGTCCTGGATCTCCGGCGGCACGCGCACGATCTCCACCGGCGTCGGCGGCAGGGTGCGGAAGGCCAGGGGCATCTTCGCCCGGATGGCCTCGGTCTGTTCGTTCAGCGACTTGATGAGATCGGCGCGGCCGGCGTCGGTGTTGGGCCACAGCTGGTCGGGGCGCTTGCTCAGCGCCGTCAGGCGCTCGCCGACCGAGCCGGTGGTCAGGCCCTGGGCTTTCAGCAGCAGATCGATCCGGGCGTTGAGCTCCGCGACCTGGGCCAGGCCCAGTTCGTGGGTGTCGGCCGGCGAGCGGTCGACCGTGGTCTGGAACGCCAGCGCGTCGGCATAGAAGGCGTCGCCGTTCGGCAGCTTCCAGACGCCCGCGTCGTGGCTGGCCGTGGCCTTCAGCGCCTCCACCGCCGCGATCTGGCGGGCGAGGGCGGGATAGACCTTGTCCCTGACGATCGCCGCGGCGCGCGCGGCCCAGTCGCCGGCGACGCCCGCGGCCTTGGCGCGGCCGGCCAGCGAGGTGGTCAGGCCGCTGTCGCCCGGCGCGACGGCCAGCATGCGGCTCATCTGCGCCAGCGTGGCCTCCAGCGCGAAGTCCGGCGGCAGCACGCCGGCGGCGGCGTCTTCCTTCAGCGCGGCGGTGTTGTCGTCCAGGGCCTTGGGGAAGGCCTCCAGGCGCGCGAGGTAGGCTTCGGCGTCGTCCTTCGTCTTCACCGGGTGGTTGGAGTCGAGGAAGTCGGGAACGCTCTGGTAGGCCCCGCTCAGCTGGCTGACCACGTAGGGCGAGTAGGGCGCGTAGCTGAACCCGGCCGGGCCCTCGCCGAAGCGGTACTTGCCGCTGTCGGTGGCGATGCGGTCGTAGGCATAGGCGACGACCTTGCGGTCGACCTTGCTCGCCGCCGACAGTTTGCTCTCGTCGATCATCGCCAGGCGCGCCAGCCGCGCCTTGTGCTCCGCGCCCCAGCGGATGCGCGCGGCGCGGCTCTGGTCGCTCAGCTTCGCGCGCTGGCCGGCGCGCTGGCCGGTGTCGACCCCGAACGCCGTGGCCATCTCCGGCGATGCGTCCAGATCCTCTTCCCAGAAGGCGTCCAGCAGGGCCCTGAGCCTGGCGTCCTCCGACCCGGCCGCCGGCGCCGCGCGAACGGCCCCCGCGGAGGCGAGCGCGACCAGAGCGGAACCGCCCCTCAGAAACTGACGACGAAGCATGGAAGGCTCTCCCCAAAACCGAAGGCGGGAGGCTATCGGAGTTGGGGCGGCGGGCAAGCGGGCTAACGACCCAGACGCAGTCTCGCCAAGCGGATCTGTCTGGCCGCCTCGGCAGCCATGCGATCAATGTCATCGATCTGGTCCAGCAGCCCGTTCGCCAAGGCCATGTCGTGTGCTTCCTCCAGCGTGGAGAGCGCGCGCGCCGGGGAGAACGCCCGCAGATACGCCCTGCCCAGCTTGCGCTTGGCCCGCACCAGGAATCCGCTCGGTCCCGCCCTTTCGAGAAGAGCGACGCCAGCCTCCATTTCGGCCAGCCCACGCTCGCGTTGCCCGTCGAAGACTAGGGCGAAACCGAGCTCCGACCGGGCGTCGCCGAGCTCTGCGTCCGTCGCCGCCTCTTCGCCCTCGCGCAATCGCACGGTGGCTTCATAGTCCAGAAGCCCGCCGATGCGGTCTCTTCGCGCAAAGCGGATGCTGCCACGGAGGGCGTGCTTTCCGGACGTGGCGCCCCCCGCGAACGCGGCCTCGACGTGCCGATAGGAGACTTCCAGCACTTGGTCCCTGATCGAAGCGCGCGGGAGCGTCTTGGCGATCGAATAGTACTCGCTTGCCATCGGTCCGTGCGGCGCT
>JBIICO010000121.1:0-10051 GCA_044238855.1 Caulobacter sp. | reverse complement strand
CACCCATCCTTGAAGCCTGCGCAAGCTGACATTGACCGATCATCGTTCGTCAATCTGGCGGTAGCACGGGCGCTTCACGGAGAAGCACGATAGCGATCCGGCGGTTCCCCGCCAGCATGGGATCGTCGGCGTAAAGCGGGTCGGAATTGGCCTTTCCGGCGACCTGGTAGACCCGGTCCGGATCGACGCCGTAGCCCTGCAGCAGCTGACGCGACACATCGGCCCGGTCAGAAGACAGCTTCCAGTCGCCGCCGGCCGTGCGGCCGTCGCGGTTCATGCTGGTGTGGCCGCTGATGCTGATGCGGTTGGGCAGCTGGTTGATGATCTTGGCGATGGCGCGCAGCAGGATCCTGGCCCGGTCGTTCGGCGCGGCGGCGCCTTCCTTGAACATCGCCCGGCCGTCCTGGTCGACCAGCTGGATGCGCAGGCCCTCGGGCGTCTGGTCGATCAGGATCTGCTTCGACAGCTCGGCAAGTTCCGGCATTTGCTGCATCGCCTGGCGCAGCGACTGGGCGGCGGAGGCGAAGGCCTGGTCCTCGCGGGCCTGGACTTCCTTGCGCAGCTGCTCGTCGCTGGCCGCTTCCAGGTCGGTGGTGCCGGGCTTGTTGTCGGTCTGGCCGTCTTCGCGGGTGTTCTGCGGGGCCTCGGGCGCCATCTGCTCGACCACCGCCATGGCGCCGGAGCTCTTCACGCCGTCCTCGCCCAGCGAGGTGCCGCCCAGGATGCCGCCGGAGCCGCTGGTGGTCTCGGCCACGCTGGCGGGGGCGAAATAGTCGGCGATGCCGCGCTTCTGTTCCGGGCTGGTGGTGTTGATCAGCCACATCAGCAGGAAGAAGGCCATCATCGCGGTGACGAAGTCCGCGTAGGCGACTTTCCACGCGCCGCCATGGTGTCCATGGCCGCCGCCCTTCTTGACCTTCTTGATCAGGATCGGTGCGTCGTCGCGCAACGCCATGGTGAGTCCCCGCTTAACCTTGTCCAGAAGATCGCCTCAGGGCGTTAAGACGGGGTTGCGAAGGGGGCGGTTGCGTGGTCCAGACGGGACCTCTCAGAAGGATTTCGCGTGATGAAGACAGCCTTTGTGGGCCTTGGCGTGATGGGCTTCCCGATGGCCGGCTACCTGGCCAGGGCCGGGCACGAGGTCGGGGTCTTCAATCGCGGCCCCGAAAAGGCCCGGCGCTGGGTCGCGACTCACGGCGGCCGCGCCGGCGCGACGGTCGGCGAGGCCTGCGAGGACGCCGAACTGGTCGCCCTCTGCGTCGGCAACGACGACGACGTGCGGCAGGTGGTCCCCCAGGCCCTGGCGACCATGGCCGCCGGCGGAGTCATCGTCGACCACACCACCACCTCGGCCAAGGTGGCGCGCGAGATGGCCGCCCTGGCGCGCGAGTCGGGCCGCTGGTTCGTCGATGCGCCGGTGAGCGGCGGTCAGGCGGGGGCCGAGAACGGTCAGCTGACGATCATGTGCGGCGGCGACGAGGCGGCCTACGCCCGCGCCGAGCCGGTCATCGACGCCTACGCCAAGGCTGTGCGCCGGATGGGCGAGGCCGGGACCGGCCAGCTGACCAAGATGTGCAACCAGATCGCCATCGCCGGCCTGGTGCAGGGTGTCGCCGAGGCGCTGCATTTCGCGCGGCGCGCCGAGCTCGACACCGACGGCGTGCTGGCCGCCATCTCCAAGGGCGCGGCCCAGAGCTGGCAGATGGAGAACCGGTGGCCGACGATGTCGCGCGGCGAGTTCGAGTTCGGCTTCGCCGTCGACTGGATGCGCAAGGACCTGGGGCTGGTGCTGGACGAAGCGCGGACCAACGGCGCGACGCTCGCGGTGACGGCCCTGGTCGACCAGTTCTATGCCGAGATCCAGGCCATGGGCGGCAACCGTTGGGACACCTCCAGCCTGGTGGCGCGCCTGGAGCGGAAGGCGTGAGCAAGGCCTTTCTGACCTCTCCCGTCTGGCCGCTCTGGCGATCGGTCTACAGCCTGTTCCCGGTCTGGGGCTGGCTGACCGGCCTGGGCACCCCCGGCGCCTGGTCGGCGTTCGGCATCGACTACGTCACCGGCCTGCGTCGCAATCGATCGACGCAGAAGACCTTCGACCTGCTGGCCGGCCGGGCGGACGGCGAGTTCGAGGCGGTCGTCGCCCTGGCCGAGCTGAACGCCCGGCGGCAGAAGCAGATGTTCACGACCATCGCCGTCGCCTACGTGACCATTCCACTGACGCTGGTGGCGACCGGGGCGGAGGTGTTTCCCGACGCCGTGCAGGCGTTCGTACGCAGCGAACCGGTTGCCGTGCTCCAGATCGTGGCTCTCTCGACCCTGGGCGCGCTCTACTATTTCGCCAGCCACTGGCGGGCGCGGCAGATCGTCGAGGTGCTGGACCTGGTCCGGGCGGAGCGGCTGGCCGAGGCGGCGCCGGCGGTCGAAGCGCCGACCCCGCGCAAGCGGAAGGCGGCTCAGCCCTCCACGGCCGCCAGCACGTAGTCGGCGACCAGCTTCTCCGACAACGGATGCGCGCCGCCGCCGTTGAAGTTCGTCGTCGTCACGACCACGACCATCTTCAGCTCGGGCAGCACGATCACCTTGTTGCCGCCGGCGCCGTTCATCAGCCAGGCGGGCGTCGGGCCGGCCTTGCCGGGCATGTCCTTGAGCCACCACAGGTAGCCGTAGCGGTGGACCTCGTCGATCTGGGCGTGCGGCGTCACCGAGGCCTTCACCCAGGCTTCGGGCAGCACACGCCGGCCCTGCCAGACGCCGCCGTCGGCGTAGAGCTGGCCGAGCTTGGCCAGATCCCGGCTGCGCAGGCCCAGGCCGCCACCGCCCTGTGCCAGGCCGAGCGGCGAGAACTGCCAGTCGGCCTTGTCGATGCCCAGCGGCTCGAACAGCGCCTCGTTCGCGAAGTCGGGCAGGGGCTCGCTCACCGCGCCCTGGACCACCGCGCCCAGGGTGGCCACGCCGGCGGTGCAGTAGCTGAACGACCGACCGTACGGCGCGTCGGCCGGTTTCGGGACCCAGGCCGGGAAGCCCTTGATCGGCAGGTCGAGGTAGAACCCGACCCAGTCCTCGATCAGGTACATCCGCTCCTCGTTGCCGCGCGAGAACGCGTTCTGGTCGTCGCACTCGAGCAGCGAGCTCATGGTCAGCAGGTCCTCGACCGTGATGCGCGCCTTCCGCGGGTCGGGATTCTGGGGCGCCGGGCGGCCCTTCAGGTAGGGCAGGATCGGCGCGTCGACGGAACTGATCCGGCCCCGCGCGATCGCCGCGCCCGCCAGCATGCCGGTCACGGTCTTGGTCGCCGAGCGGGTGTTGCGCGTCGCCTCCGGCCCGCCGCCGTCGAAGTAGTCCTCGAACACCAGCCTGCCGTTGCGGACCACGACCACGCTGGTGATCTGCCTGAAGTCACCGGCGCGGACGGCTTTCGAGAGGTCGGTCAGGCGCGCGGCGGAGAGGCCTTCCGCCTGCGGCGTCGAGCGGGTCCACTCAGCGGCATCGGCCGCGACGGGGGCGAGGACGAGGGCGGCGACGGCGGCGAGGGTGCGAAACAAGGCGGGCGCTCCAGGATGACGCAAAGCTCCTATCTTGCCGCGCCGCTCCGGTCTTGGACGTTTGGAACCTGGCCCGCCAGCCGCCGGTACTCGCCTGGCGTCATGCCCCAGCCGGCGCGGAACGCCCGGCTCAGGTGGCTCTGGTCGCAGAAGCCGCTCAGCAGCGCGATCTCGGCCAGGTCGTGACGGCCACGGGCGATCAGGTCGGCCGCCCGTTCCAGCCGCCGCTGCCGCAGCCGGTCGCCCGGCGAGCACCCCATCCAACGTCGAAATGCCCGGGCCAGGTAGACCGGGTGCACGTCCGCCGCCTGGGCGATGTCGGCGACCTCCAGCGAATCCGCCCGGCGGTCGGCGATCAGTGCGTCGGCGCGCTCCAGCCAGGCCGGACGGTGCGTCGTGTGGACGTGCCGGCGCTCGGCCTCGCCCGCCAGCTCGAGCGACAGGGCTTCCAGCGACAGCACACAGGGGCGCGTCGCCGTTACGGCCAGCGTCAGCCGCAGCGCCGCGCGGATCGCATCCGGTCCAGACAGCCGCACCGCGTCGATGGCCGGCCGGTCCGCCAGCCCGCGCCAGGCGGTGGCCGGGAAGCTCAGGGCCATGAACCAGCCGCCGTCGCCGGCGAAGCGGTCGCGGTGAACGACCTCGGGCGGGTTGAACACCAGAACCGGGCCTTCGCCGGCCTCGCCGTGGGCGGTGGTCAGGTATCGGCCGCGCGTGGCCAGCACGAAGTGGGCGTCGTCATGGCTGTGCTCGGCGACCTCGTGCTCGGGCGTCGTCCCGGCCAGATGGGCGACGCGAAAGCTCTCCCGCCGGTGCTCCGCCTGCATCGTCCCGTAGAAGCGGCCGGGGGCGAAGGCGGCGACCAAGCGGGACTAGGCTCCCAGCATCCGCGCCGCGCGGGGCGCGAAGTAGGTGATGACGCCGCTGGCGCCGGCCCGCTTGAAGGCGGTCAGGCTTTCGCCGATGGCCCGCTCCTCGTCGATCCAGCCGTTGGCCGCGGCGGCCTTGATCATCGCGTACTCGCCGCTGACCTGGAAGGCGTAGGTCGGCACGCGGAAGGCGTCGACCACGCGGCGGACGATGTCCAGGTAGGGCATGCCCGGCTTGACCATGACCATGTCGGCGCCCTCGGCGATGTCGAGCGCCACTTCGCGCAGGGCCTCGTCGCTGTTGGCCGGATCCTGCTGGTAGGTCTTCTTGTCGGACGGGCCCAGCGTGCCGAGCTTGCCCGAGCCGATGGCGTCCCGGTACGGACCATAGAAGGCCGAGGCGTACTTCGCCGCGTAGGACATGATCATAGTGTTCTGGAATCCCTCGGATTCCAGGGCCGCTCTTATGACGCCGACGCGCCCGTCCATCATGTCGGAGGGGGCGAGGATGTCGCAGCCGGCGCGGGTCTGGACGAGGGCCTGCTCGACCAGCCGTTCGATGGTGGCGTCGTTGGCCACGTCGCCGTTCTCGATGATCCCGTCGTGGCCGTGGTCGGTGAACGGGTCGAGCGCCACGTCGCACATGATGCCGACCTCGGGGGCGGCGTCCTTCATGGCGCGGACGGCGCGGCTGATGACGCCGTCCGGGTCGGCGGCCAGCGAGCCCTCCGCGTCCTTCCGGGCTCCGTCGATGTACGGGAAGATGGCGATGGCCGGGATGCCCAGGTCGCGCGCCTCGACGGCCGCCTTGGCGCATTCCTCGACAGACAATCGCTCGACGCCGGGCATCGAGGCCACCGGGATGCGGCCTTCGCCTTCGTGCACCACCATCGACCAGATCAGGTCGGACGGCGTCAGCACCGTCTCGCGGACGAGCCGGCGGCTCCAGTCGGCCTGGCGGACACGGCGCAGGCGGGTGGCGGGGTAGGGCGCGAGCGGGGGAACGGTCATGGCTCGGCGGTTACGCCCTTGGGGTCGGTCGTGGCAAGTCGCAGGAAGCCGATGGCCGGGGCGGCCAGCCCCCAGACCACGTGCGCCACCAAGGCGATCAGGGCGCCGAGGAACAGGATCAGAAGACGCGAATCCTTGGCCACAAGGCTGAAGTGGGTGGTGACGGTCTTCCAGATGTCGGCTTCGGCTACCGCGCCCGGCGAGGCCCTCCAGACGTCGTCGACCAGCAGCCAGACCCCGGCCACGGTCAGGCCGATCGCCACCACCGCCAGGAACAGGCCGGTCCAGAACATGCCGATCTGGGCGTTCAGGTGCCGCCTCACCCCCGGCGAGGCCTGGCCCCGGGTCACGTAGGCGATGATCAGGGCCGCCACGCCCGTGAAGCCCATCAGGAACACGGAAGCGAAAAGCAGGCCGTAGCCGAAAAGGGCGATGCCCCGGTCGGCGCCGAACGTCTGCAGGGTTTCAGGGGTTACGGTTGTCTGGTTCATGCTCGTCGTTTGGCCTATCGGATCGTTGACAGGGTGCGCTGTCGGCGTCAGGTCAGCAACCCGAATGAACGAGCGGGCAGGGGCATCACCTTGCCGGATAGGGAGCTTTACGCGCATGGATTTCTCTCTGACCGACGACCAGCGCGCGATCCAGGAGATGGCCCAGGCCTTCGCCCGGGATGAAATGGCCCCGCATTCGGCGAAGTGGGACGAGGACAAGCACTTCCCGGTCGACGTGCTGCGCGCCGCCGCCGGCCTCGGCTTCGCCGGCATCTATGTCCAGGAGGACGTCGGCGGCTCGGCCCTGACCCGCCTCGACGCCTCGATCATCTTCGAGGCGCTCAGCTACGGCGATGTGCCGACCGCCGCCTACCTGACCATCCACAACATGGCCTCCTGGATGATCGACCGCTTCGGATCGGACGAGCTGCGCGCGCGCTGGCTGCCGCGGCTGACGACGATGGAGCTGATCGCCAGCTACTGCCTGACCGAGCCGGGCGCCGGGTCCGACGCCGCCTCGCTGCGCACGACGGCGAGGAAGGACGGCGACCACTATGTCCTCAACGGCTCCAAGGCCTTCATCAGCGGCGGGGGCGTCTCGGACGTCTATGTCGTCATGGCCCGGACCGGCGACGACGGGCCCAAGGGCGTCTCGACCTTCGTGGTCGAGAAGGGCCAGGAAGGCCTCAGCTTCGGCGCGAACGAGCGCAAGATGGGCTGGAACGCCCAGCCGACGGCGCAGGTGAACTTCGACAACGTCCGGGTCCACGAAAGCAATCGGGTCGGACAGGAAGGCGAGGGGTTCCGCTTCGCCATGATGGGCCTCGACGGCGGCCGCCTGAACATCGCCAGTTGCGCGCTCGGGGGCGCCGCCTGCGCGCGCGACCCCGCCCAGCCCGACAAGGAGACCCGCAACCAGTTCGGCCGGCCGCTGAAGGACTTCCAGGCCCTGCAGTTCAAGCTGGCCGACATGGCCACCGAACTGGAAGCCGCGCGCCTGATGGTCCGCCGCGCGGCCGACGCCTTGGACAAGCGTGACCCGCAGGCCACCAAGCTCTGCGCCATGGCCAAGCGCTTCGCCACCGACGCCGGCTTCGCGGTCGCCAACGACGCGCTGCAGCTGCACGGCGGCTACGGCTACCTCCAGGACTACCCGCTGGAGCGCATCGTGCGGGACCTGCGCGTCCACCAGATCCTCGAAGGCACGAACGAGATCATGCGCGTCATCATCAGCCGCGAGATGTTCCGGCAGTGAGGCGGGGTTCGAGACGCTCGCCAGAGGGCTCGCTCCTCACCGTGACGAGCGTTATTGAAGCCCACCCATCTGCGTCATCCTGAGGAGCCTTCCCTCGGGATCGCGTCTCGAAGGACGCAAGGAGTCACAGTGACCGACCCCACCGAGCCCGAAGTCCTGTGCCGCATCGAAGGCGGCGTCGGCCGCATCACGCTGAACCGGCCGAAGGCGCTGCACGCCCTGACGCTGGGCATGTGCGAGGCGATGATCGAGGCGCTGCGGGCCTGGAAGGCGGACGGCGCGGTGAAGTGCGTGCTGATCGACCACAGCGGCGAGCGCGGCTTCTGCGCCGGCGGCGACATCCGCATGCTCGCCGAAAGCGGGGCGGGGGACGGCAAGGCGGCGCGCGCGTTCTTCCACACCGAGTACCGGCTGAACCATCTGCTGTTCGTCTATCCCAAGCCCGTGGTGGCGGTGATGGACGGCGTGACCATGGGCGGCGGCGTCGGCCTGTCGATGCCGGCCAGCGTGCGGATCGCGACCGAACGCACGACCTTCGCCATGCCCGAGACGGGGATCGGCCTGTTCCCGGACGTCGGCGGCGGCTGGTTCCTGCCGCGTCTGCCGGGGCGGACGGGCCTGTGGCTGGCCCTGACCGGCGCGCGGATCAAGGGCGCCGACTGCTGCGCTCTCGGCATCGCCACCCACTTCATGGCCTTCGACCAGGTCGAGGGTTTCAAGGCGGCGCTGCTGGAGCATCCGGACAGCCTGATGGGCGCTCTGGCCCATTTCGTCGATGACTGCGGCCCCGCGCCGATCAAGGCGCACCGCGAGGACATCGACCGCCTGTTCGACGGCGACTCGGTGGAGACCATCCTCGACCGGCTGACGGTCGACGGCGGCGACTGGGCCAGGGCCCAGCTGGACACGCTCGCCACCAAGTCGCCCCGGACGCTCAAGGTCGCCTATCGCCAGCTGGCGCACGGCGCCGCCTTCGACGACTTCGCCGACAACATGGTCATGGAGTACCGGATCGGTTCGCGCGTCGTGCGGATGCACGACTTCCTCGAAGGCGTCCGCGCGGTGATCGTCGACAAGGACAACGCGCCGAAATGGAGCCCCGCCACGGTCGGCGAGGTGGAGGACGCGGTGCTGGACGACATCTTCGCGCCGTTGCCGGCCGAAGAGGAGTGGACGCCTCTGATCTGATGGCGACTTGACGCTGACTTGAGCCGACAACGGGCCTAAGAAGAAGCCCGGGTCGGGGGACCTGCAAGGGAAGAGACCAGAATGAAGACCCATGCCCGCTGGTTGGCGCTGGCCGCCGTCCTCGCGCTCGGCGCCTGCGAGACCGTGCCGCCTCCGCCGCCCCCGCCGCCCGCGGACGCCCCCATCGCCGTGCCGGCCTATATCGGCGCTGCCCTGAACGATCCGAACCGCCCCGCCGCAGACAAGGCGCGCGACGCGACCCGCAGGCCGGGCGAGATCCTGGCCTGGGCCGGCGTGCGTCCGGGCATGAAGGTCGTCGATCTGGTGCCCGGCTCGGGCTACTTCACCCGTATCTTTTCCAAGGTCGTCGGACCGGCCGGCCGCGTCTACGCCTACGTTCCGGACGAACTGACCGCCCTGGCCAAGGGCAAGCCGCCCACGGTCGCCGCCTTCGTGGGCAAGCCGCCGTACCAGAACACGCGGATGATCCTGCAGAAGCTGCCGGACTTCTCGATCCCGGAGAAGGTCGACGTCATCTTCACGGCCCAGAACTACCACGACACCCATCTGCCGTTCATGGGGCCGGTGGACATGTCGGTGGTCAACCGCCGCGCCTTCCAGGCGCTGAAGCCGGGCGGCGTCTTCATCGTCATCGACCACACCGCCAAGGCCGGCACGGGCGTCAGCCAGTGGGACAGCCTGCACCGCATCGACCCGGCGGTCGTGCGCCGCGAGATCGAGGCCGCCGGCTTCGTCTACGAAGGCGAGACCCGCATCCTGCGCAACGGGCGCGACCCTTTGACCGCCAGCGTGTTCGACCCGTCGATCCGCGGCAAGACCGACCAGTTCGCGTACAAGTTCCGCAAGCCGAGAGGAGGCCGCTGATGTTCCGCAAGTCGCTGCTCGCCCCGCTGGCCGGGGCGCTGTCGCTCGCCCTGACCACCGGCGCTTTCGCCGCCGAAATCCCCGCCAACATCGCCGCGGCCGTGAGCAATCCGGCCCGGCCCGAAACCCAGCGCGCCCGCGACGCCGCGCGGCATCCTGCCGAAATCCTGGCCTTCGCCGACGTGAAGAGCGGCGACAAGGTCGGCGACTTCCTGATGGGCGGCGGCTACTTCACCCGGATCTTCTCCGGCGCGGTCGGGCCGACCGGCAAGGTCTACGGCTACCAGGCGGCCGAGTTCATCGGCTACATGGCCGACTACGGCAAATGGCAGGACGACACGGCCGCGTTCGCGCCCAACATCGCGCCGGTCCGCGCCTCGCTCGCGAGCTTCAGCTTCCCCGAGCCGCTGGACGTGATCTTCACGGCGCAGAACTATCACGACCTGCACCTGGGCATGGCGACGCCGCAGCAGATCGCGGCGATCAACAAGCAGCTCTTCGACGCGCTGAAGCCCGGCGGCGTGCTGGTGGTGGTCGACCACTACGCGGCCGACGGTTCCGGCGACCGCGACTCGAACAAGCTGCACCGCATCGACATCGCCACGGTGAAGTCGGAGCTGGCCGCCGCCGGGTTCAAGCTGGAAGCGGAGAGCGACCTGCTGCGTAATCCCTCCGATCCACGCACGGCCTCGGTCTTCGACCCGTCGATCCAGGGCAAGACCGACCAGTTCATCCTGAAGTTCCGCAAGCCCAAGTAAGACCTGACATGACCCGCATCGCTTTCATCGGCCTCGGCAACATGGGGGCCGG
>JBIICO010000120.1:0-10059 GCA_044238855.1 Caulobacter sp. | reverse complement strand
GCTTCGTGTTCGAGATCACGGGGGCGCCGACCAAGATCGACAGCTTCGTGGAACTGATGCGGCCGCTCGGCCTTGTGGAACTGTCCCGCACGGGCGTCCTCTCCATCGAGCGAGGCGCCGAGGGCATGTAAGGGGAGACCCGACCTGCCGACCGCCTCGACCGCCCTTCTGACCGCGTTCGTGCTTCTGGCCGCCCCGCCGCCGCCCGCGCCCGGGACGCTGTCCGAACCCGATCCCAGTCTCTGGTGGGCCGACAAATGGCCCGGCCCCGAGGAAGCCGCCGATCCGCTCGGAGGGCGCCGTCCCACGCGTGGCGAATCGCCCCTGCCAGTAGACAACGGCGTCGATCCGCTGATGTATCGCCTCTGGGGCCTGCAGCCGCTTCAGAGCCAGCTGGTGCGGCGCGGCGAGGCGGTGCTGGAAGTCTGGGCCCGCCCGGCCAAGGGCGTGCGCCAGGCGGTGATCCGCATCACCTTGCGCCGTGACGGCAAAGCCTTCGTCCAGGCGCGCGCCGGGCTCGGCTGCTGCGAACCCCAGATCGCTCGCCGCATCGCCTTCGACACCGAATTGCCGGCGGAGAAGGTCGCCGGCCTCCGCGCCGTCGTCGAGAGCCCGCTGTGGAACGCTCCCCGCTTCGTGGAGGCGCAGGAGCCGGACGGTAGCGCCCTCTCCCTCTGCGTGGACGGCGTCTCCTGGGACCTGACCCTGGCGACGGCCGGGCGCACGCGGCACCTGCGCCGCGCCTGCCTGGACGAGGAGACCGGCCAGGTCGCGCCGGCCCTTCAGGCGGCGCTGGGCGCGGCGCTCGGGCTGGAGCCACGGTTCGACGTCGTCTTCCCGCGAGGCGCGGATTTCTCCGATCCGGCGAAGACCTACGAGGACTTCGTCAAGCGCGGAGGCACGCTGCGCCCGGCCACCCACGACCGGGCGCAGCCCGCGGACGTCCCCGTGATCGACGAGCCTCCGGCTCAGCCCTAGTCGGCGAGCGGGGCCTTCAGCAGGTTGAACCGGAACAGCAGCGCCCCGATCACCGCCCCCACGGCCGGGGCGACGAAGAACAGCCACAGCTGCGCCAGCGCCTCGCCGCCGGCCAGCACCGCCGGGCCGAAGCTGCGGGCCGGGTTCACCGACACGCCGGTGACCTGGATGCCGACGATGTGGATCACCGCCAGGGCGATGCCTATGCCCAGCCCCGCGAACCCCGGCGCCGAGCCCGCGCCCGTGGAGCCCAGGATCACGATCACGAACAGCGCCGTCATGACGATCTCGAAGATCAGCGCCGCGTGCATGGAGTACTCGCCGCCATAGCCGGGCCCCCAGCCGTTGCGGCCCAGACCGCTGGCCGCGCCCTCCTTGGCCAGCAGCATCAGGATCGCCGCCCCGACCAGCGCGCCGGCGAACTGCGCCACCCAGTAGAGAGCCATGTCCCTGGCGCTCATCCGCCCGGCGACGAAGGCGCCGAGGCTGACGGCCGGATTGACGTGACAGCCCGAGATCGGCCCGATCCCATAGGCCATGCAGACGATGGCGAAACCGAACGCCAGGGCGATGCCCAGTTGCCCCACATGCTCGCCGCCCAGAACCGCCGCCCCGCAGCCGAACAGGACCAAAGCCAGCGTGCCGATGAATTCGGCGATGTACTTGCTCATTTTCCAGCTCCCGTTTTCCCCCGCCGCTTGTCGAGCGACGTTCGGCGAGCGTGAACCTGTCCGATGAGTCCCGGAATAGGGTGGATTCCGGGCCGGTTCTTCCTTTGGAGACCATTCCCCCCTATATTGGACTCGTTCGGGTTCGCCCGGACTATGGGCATAAACGGGCGTGTAATAAGCGGACTGGACCCGGGTGCGATTCCCGGCGGCTCCACCATTCTCCTCCAGGTATCGCTGGAGAGCGCGGGGCCGATCAGCATCGACAGACGTGTAAAGACGTATTCTTTGCCTCGGCGTGGCTCACCGTTTCGGGCCATTAAACTAACTGCGAACGATAACTTCGCTGAAGAGTACGCGATCGCCGCGTAATGCGGTGCTAGCGAACTCGACCTAAACTCCTGGGGGTTCAGATCCTCAGGCGGGGCCCGGGGGAGCCTGCCAACAGAATCCCCCACCTTCTTGCATTCCAGCGCCCCCCTAGCCCTTCACCCGCGGCACGGCGTCCAGCCACCGGGCGTAGGCGCTCTCCCGGGCGTGGGCATTCTCGCTCGGCTCCAGCCGCTCCGCGTCGGGCCGGGCCCCGGCCGCTTCCTCGACCGAGGCGTACACCCCCGCCCCCAGCCCCGCGAACAGCGCCGCGCCGAGCGCCGTGGTCTCGTGGTAGCTGGCGCGCATCACCGGAATGCCGGTCAGATCCGCCAGCCGCTGGCTGAACCAGGCGCTCTTGGCCATGCCCCCATCGATGCGCAGCTCGGCGCCCGCGTGGAAGGCCGAGGGGGCGTCGGCGCGCATGGCCTCGATGAGGTCGCGGGTCTGCAGGGCAGCGGAGTCGAACGTCGCCGCCGCGATCTCGGCCCGGCCGCTGTCGCGCGTCAGGCCGAAGATGCCGCCGCGCGCGTCCGGATCCCACCAGGGCGCCCCCAGTCCCGTGAAGGCCGGCACCACCACCACGCCGTGATCGGCTCGCGCGGTCTTGGCCAACGCTTCGGCGCCGGTAGGCCCGCCGGCCAGCCCCAGTTGCTCGCCCAGCCACTGGATCGCCGCGCCGGCGACGAAGATCGAGCCCTCCAGCGCATAGGTCGTCTTGCCGCCCAGCCGCGCCGCCACGGTCGTCAGCAGCCGCGAGCCGCTGACCGGCTTCTGCTCGCCGGTGTTCAGCAGCATGAAGCAGCCGGTGCCGTAGGTGGCCTTCATCTCACCGGGGTGGATGCAGCCCTGCCCCATCAGCGCCGCCTGCTGGTCGCCGGCCACGCCCCGGATCGGAACCTCGCGGCCCAGGATCGACGCGTCGGCCAGCCCGTAGTCGCCCGCGCAGTCCAGCACCGCCGGCAACAGCACCCGCGGCACGTCGAGGATCTCCAGCATCTCGTCCGACCATGCCTGGCGACCGATGTCGAACAGCAGCGTGCGCGAGGCGTTGGTGGCGTCGGTGACGTGCGCCTTGCCGCCGGTCAGCTTCCAGATCACCCAGCTGTCCATGGTGCCGGCCAGCAGCCGCCCTTGGGCGGCCTTCTCCCGGGCGCCGGGGATGTCGTTCAGAAGCCAGGCGATCTTGGTGCCGGAGAAATAGGGATCGAGCAGCAGCCCGGTGATCTCGCTCGTCCGCTGTTCGTGACCGGCCTTCTGCAGCCGTTCGCACATGTCGGCGGTGCGGCGGTCCTGCCAGACGATGGCCGGACGCACCGGACGGCCGCTCTCCCTGTCCCAGATGACCACGGTCTCGCGCTGGTTGGTGATGCCGATCGCAGCGACGTCGGCGACCGGGCGGCCGCTCTTCTCGACCGCCTCGCGCAGCACCGCCACACACGCCTGCCAGATCTCGTCGGCGTCGTGCTCGACCCAGCCGTCGTCGGGATAGCTCTGCCGCAGCGGCCGTCCGGCTTCCGCCAGCGCCCGCCCCCTGGCGTCGAACACGACCGCCCGCGTGCTGGTGGTGCCCTGGTCCAGAGCGACGATCAGCGGTTCGGCCATGCGTTTCGACTCCCTGTTGTTATGCAGTGGGTTTAAGCATGTTTTCATGGGGATGGGGCAGGCTGGATCCTGCGCCCATTGTGGGGAAACCGGGGACGCGCGTGACCACCGCCGCCATCGACGCCCAGGACCTGATCCTGCTCGCCCGCAGCCGCCATCCGGCGGATCGCGAGCGGCTGCTCGACGAGATGGTGGATTTCTGCGCCCGCGCCGAGGACGACGCCCTCGCCCAACCGCAGATCCGCGACCTGGTCACCTCGGTCTTCATGCAGCTGGTGACCGAGGCCGAGCGCGATATCCGCCGCCGCCTGGCCGAGAAGATCGCCCCCGCGCCCTGGGCCCCTCCGACCCTGGTCAACGTGCTCGCGCTGGACGACATCGAGATCGCCGCGCCGGTCATCTCCCAGAGCCCGGTGCTCCAGGACCACGACCTGATCCGGCTGCTGGTCGAGTCCACGCTGGACCACCAGATCGCCGTCGCTCGCCGCGGCCGCCTGTCCTCTTCCGTCATCGAAGCCATCCTGCGCCAGGAAGAGCCCGCCGTGCTGACGGCGCTGGCCGGCAACGACACGGCCGAGGTCTCCGCCGGCGCCATGGAGCGGCTGGTCGATCATTCGCGCCGCATCGCCGCCATGCGCTCGCCGCTGGCGCGCCACCCGCGCCTGTCGTCGGACCTGGCACAGAAGCTCTACCTGTGGGTCGGCCAATCCCTCCGCAGCGCTCTGGTCGGGCGCTTCCGCCTCGACTCAGACGCCCTCGATGCCGAACTGGCCCTGGCGGTGCGCGAGGCCCACGCCGCCATCGACGGCCTGCCGGCCGCGCAGCACCGCTCGGAGATCGAGCGCCAGGCGCTGGAGAAGCAGCTGATCCAGAAGCTGCACGATGGCGGTCAGTTGAAGCCCGGCTACCTGCTCCGCGCCCTTCGCGAGGGGCGGCTCGGCCTGTTCGTGCTCGCCATCGCAAGGCTCGGCAACTTCGAACCCGACCACGTGCGCCGCGCCATCGACAGCAACCGGCCGGAGCTGCTGGCCCTCGCCTGCGCCGCCGTCGGCGTCGATCGCGGGGCCTTCCCGACCATCCTCGAGGCCGTACGCAGCCTGAACCATGGCCGCCCCGGCGGCGGCGCCGAAAGCGCGCGGCGGGCCGGCGGCGCTTTCGGCCCCTTCGACGCAGATATCGCTGGCGCTGCCTTCCGTCAGGCCGTCAGATCGGTCTGATGTTCAAGGCCGAGCCCTACACCCGCAGAATCACCTTCGTCGCCAGCGACCGCCCCGAGGCCCAGCAGGCTCGCGAGCGGCTGGCGGAACGCTACGGCGACGCCGGCGACGATGCCCAGGTGATCGTCGCGCTCGGCGGCGACGGCTTCATGCTGGAGACGCTGCACGGCACCCTCGCGGAGGCCAAGCCGATCTACGGCATGAACCGCGGCTCGGTCGGCTTCCTGATGAACGAGTACAGCGAGGACGGCCTGCTGGAGCGGATCGCCGCCGCCGAGCGGGCCGTGATCCACCCCCTCGCGATGGTCGCCATCGACAAGAACCGAAAACAGCACCGGGCCCTGGCGATCAACGAGGTCTCGCTGCTGCGCCAGACCCGCCAGACCGCCAAGCTGCGCGTCTCGATCGACGGCAAGGTCCGGATGGCGGAGCTGGTCTGCGACGGGGCCATGGTCGCCACGCCGGCGGGCTCGACCGCCTACAACCTGTCGGCCCACGGCCCGATCATCCCGATCGACGCCAAGGTGCTGGCCCTGACCCCGATCAGCGCCTTCCGCCCTCGCCGCTGGCGCGGGGCGCTGCTGTCGCACACCAACCGCGTGACCTTCGAGGTGCTGGAAGCGGACAAGCGCCCGGTCAGCGCCGTGGCCGACAACGTCGAGGTCCGCGATGTGGTCGAGGTCCATGTGTCCGAGGACCGCGCCATCAGCCTGGCGATGATGTTCGACGCCGGCCGCAGTCTCGAGGAACGCGTCCTCGCCGAGCAGTTCAGCGGCTGACGCTCGCCTGGCGGCCCGACCGCCCGGGCCGCGCGAAATTGCGACACGGCGCCGCAACCACTGAAATCGCCGTCTCACCCACTGTTAACGACCTTGGCGGTAGCCTGTGGACAGTTCTGCTGACGGGAGGCGCGTATGAGCGACAATTCGACGGTCCAGGTCATCCAGGCGCCCAACGCCCTGCGCCTCAAGGTAGGCAGCCGGTTCGGCGGCATCGACGCCGCCGCCATCGCCAAGGCCGAGGCGGCCCTGAAGAGCCTGTCCGGCAATTTCACCGAATGGCTGAACGACGAGCTGGTCAAGCTCGACGCCGCCCGCGCGGTGGTTCGCGCCGAAGGCCTGACCACCGAAACGACCGAGTCGCTCTACCTGCGCGCCCACGACCTGAAGGGCCTCGGCGCGACCTATGAATTCCCGATCGTCACCCGCATCGCCGGCTCGCTCTGCAAGCTGATCGACGATCCGGAGAAGCGCCTGACCGCCCCGATGGTCCTGGTCGACGCCCACATCGACGCCATCAAGGCCGCTGTCCGCGGCGACATCCGCGACGACAGCCACCCGGTCGGCCGCAAGCTGGCCGAAGAGCTCGAAGAGCAGGTGAAGGCGTTCGCCGGCTAGGCCCGGATACTCGTCATCGGCTCTTCGATGGCGCCATAGCCGGCATCGGGCGGGATCACCAGCACCGCGCCGCCTTCGCGCTTCTGCACCACCGGTAGCACGGTCACCAGCGTCCGCGCGGCGGCGCGATCCTCGGCGTCCTGGGCGCTTTGGGCCTCGGCCAGCAGCTTCAGGTTCATGCGGGTGGGGAAGATGATCGTCCGCTCGCCAGCCTCTTCCAGACGCAGCGCTTCGGCGGGATGGATCCACTCGGCGTCGACGGTCTCGTAGCCGTCGCAGACGGCCAGCTGCTTGTCGGTCGCCTTGACCACGTAGAACCAGGTGTCGAACCGCTTGGGCATCATGTCCGGCGTGATCCACCGCGCGAACACGGTCAGCGCGGCCAGGTCCAGCTTCACCTCCAGCTCGCGGACCAGATCGAGGAACGAGCGCTCGTCCTTGGCCACGGCCTCGCGGGCCGCGCCGGCCCGGTCGTCGCCGCAGAACGGCTCGCCCGAGGCGTCGTTGGCGATGATGATCGCCGCCTCTTCATAGGCCTCGCGGATCGCGGCGATGCGCAGCGGACGTTCGTCGGCCGGTGTCTCGTGCCAGCCCGTGACGTGGTCGGCCCAGGCCGGATCGTGGTCGCCCTGGTGGGTCTTGCCGCCCGGAAACACCAGCGCGCCGGAGGCGAAGTCGATCTGGTGGTGCCGCTTGACCATCAGCACTTCGAAGCCGGGGTCGTCGCGGACGAGCAGGATGGTGGCGGCGGGGCGGATCGGAACGGCGTCGGAGGTCATCCCTGGAAGATCGACCTCAAACGATCGTTCGGCAAGGCTCACGCAACGTCAGCGGTGGCCCGGCTCTGTCGCGCGATGCGGTCCATGCGGTCGAGCAGATAGTCGACGTCGTCGCGGGCCGCGCCCTGCGGTTGGGTCAGGAACCGTTGCAGCATGCGCTCCTGGAACCGCTCCTTGTCGCGCAGACCGCCGTCGAACTCCATCGAGTGCCAGGTGTCGACTCCGGCGCGGAAGGCCGCGAACAAGCGGGTGGGCAGCCCGGCGCGCTCATAGATCGCGCGCAGGCCCAGCGGCCCGGCGTCGTGGATCATCAGCCAGGTCCGGTGGTGCGGCACCCCGGCCAGCTCTGCCAGACCGCACTCGAGGAAGGTCATGTGCCCATGCGCCAGCGAGCGCAGCAGCAGCGAGGCGGTCAGGCGGTTGCTCTTGTGCAGATGGGCGGCGAAGGCCTTGGGATCGGCGGCTCGGCCGGCCTGGTCGACGAGGTCGACGGTCGCCCGCTCCTTGGCGCCCATGGCGATCTCGAGCGCCACTTCGGGCGACAGGGCGTGGTTGTTGAGCAGGTGGTCGCGGATCTGGTCGCCGACCATGTCGATCAGCCGCTCGGTGACGGCCAGCGGCAGGGCGTTGCGATAGGCCACCGCCGCCAGCACCTGCTCGGACTTCTCGAACTTGCTGATCGCCTGCTGCAGCAGACGCTCGGAGAAGGCGGCGTTGTCGTTGGCGCACACCGTCTCGACGGCCATCTCGCCGCCATGCTCGACGATCGAAGCGACGACCTTCTCGGACAGCTTCGGGCGCTTGGCGATCGCCACCTGGCGCACGGGCCCACCAACCCGGACGATCTCGGACAGGTCCTCGTCGGTGAAGACGGGCGAGAAATTCAGCACCGGCAGGGAGATCGACTCGACGTCCTTGGCCAGCTTGAGCGCCACGTCGCGCGGCAGCACCTCGGAACCCTTCAGCGTCACGGCCAGGGCCCGGCGGACCAGTTCGGCCGCGTCCATGGCCATCACCCGGAGGATCTCCTGGGCCTGGGCCCGCTCCTCGACGGTGAGCTCCCCCCGGTCGATGACCCGGCAGAGCTTGTGGGCGGCGACGGCGCGTTCGTCCGCTGTCGCACCCTTCAGCAAGGTGCGGATGTCGATGTCCGTCAGTGCGGCCCGCGTCACGCTCATGACCCCGTATTCCACCCCTTTGTCACAGACGCGAGGTTGATCATGACTCGTTAAACTTAACGAAGACTGACCGGCTGTTAACGCTTTCGCGTAACGCGGCGCCAACCTTGTGGGCCTACCCTTCGCGCTCCAATCGAGGGGTTCCCTGAAGTGTTCGCCAATCCCGACCCTGCCGCGCGCTCCGCCCGCGGCGGCGAGTCCGCCGATTTGCAGTCGCTGGAGGCGCAGCGGCGCCTGCTGCCGTATGCGCTGGCGCTCTTCGCGGTCAGCCTGCCGATCTATGTCTGGGCAGGCTCCTTCGCCTCGCCGTCGACTGGCTACGGTCCGACGCCGCGCGGGACGTGAAGCGTCGGCAGCGGGTGCAGATCATGGCCGGCCTGCTGTGGTCCGGCTCATGCGCCCAGATCGCCGCCTTCGCCGATGGCGCCGGACCGGTGCGCGAGGCGCTGATGATGATCAGCGTCGCCGGCGCCGTGGCCTGCTTCTTCTTCACCGCCCCCTCCCTCCCCGCCCTGCTGATCGTCGGACCGGCCGCCTCCGCCGGGCCGCTGATCGGCCTGTTCTCGCGTGAGGAAAGCCGCCCCGAGGCCGCCCTGGCCTGGGGTGCGCTGGCGCTGACCATGGCCCTGTGCCTGATCCTCAACCGCCTGCTGCGCGGCCAGTTCGCGATGGCGGCCGAGCGGGAGGCCCTGATCGCCGAGCGCGCCGTCTCCCTGGAGAAGGCCGAGCGCCTGGCGCGGTCGAAGTCGGACATCGTCTCGACCCTAAGCCACGAGATCCGCAACGGCCTGACCGGCGTCACCCACGTGCTCGCCGCCGCCGTCGGCCAAGGGGGCCGCGCCGCCCCGTCGCGCGAGCAGCTGGCCGCCGCTCTGGACGCCGCCAACGACCTGGTCTCGGTGCTGAACGCGACCCTCGACAGCGAGACGGCCGACGCCGGCCGCCTGAACCTCGAACGCGAGCCGTTCGACCCCGTCCGCCTGACCCGCGACCTGGTGCTGCTCAACCGCCCGCACGCCGCGGCCAAGGGCGTGGAGCTGGCGCTGCACGTCGATCCGGCGTTGGAAAACGCCGCGACCGGCGCCGTGGTCGCCGACATCACCCGCGCCCGCCAGGTGCTGTCGAACCTGATCGGCAACGCGGTCAAGTACACCGTGCGCGGCCGCATCGAGGCCCGCCTGGAACTGCGCGACGGCGAGCGTATCGCTATCGCGGTGGCGGACACCGGCCCCGGCCTGTCGGTCGAGGAGCTGGAGCAGGCCTTCGAACCGTTCCGCCGCGTCGAACGCACCGGCGCCGGCATCCCCGGCGCGGGGCTGGGCCTCTCGCTGGCCCGCCAGCTGGCCGGGCTGATGGACGGCGCGCTGGTCGGCCAGAGCGCCCTAGGCGTCGGCAGCTGCTTCACCCTGGAACTGCCGTGGGACGCCGAGGCGGTATGCGCCGAGGTGGAAGATCGCAACGACTTCGCCCAGAGCGCCGCCGCCCAGAGCTCGCGCCCGCTGCGCGTGCTGGTGGCCGAGGACGACGCCCTGAACGCGGCCATGCTGCGCGCCATCCTTGAGCAACTCGGCCATCAGGTCGTTCACGCCCACAACGGCAGGCGGGCGACCGAACTCGCGCGCCTGGCCGACTTCGACCTGGTCATGCTGGACGGCCGCATGCCGCTTATGGACGGTCCTCAGACCGCCGCCGCCATCCGCGCCACAGACGGTCCGATCGCTTCGGTGCCGATCATCGCGGTCATCGGCGGCGACGCCGACGAGGCGCGCGAGTGCCTGGACGCCGGAGCCGACACCGTGCTGCGCAAGCCGGTGACCGTGGCCGGGGTCGCCCGCGCGGTGGCGGACGCCGCCGCCCGCGCCCGCGCG
>JBIICO010000329.1:0-2800 GCA_044238855.1 Caulobacter sp. | reverse complement strand
CCTCTCCCCCAAGAGCGTGACTTGGGCGAGACTTACGCCTGCCGCCGAGGCTGGCAAGACCTATTCGAATCGAGGTTCGGTCAGAAGCGCGCGGGCCTCATGCCCGGTGCGGGTCTCCGGATCGTGGACCTCGACTTCCACAATGACGCCGCCTTCAGGATCGTGGGCCCAGAGGTAGCGACGGGCGACCTCGACCTCTCGGCCGGACGGCAGAAAGCCGGTGAAGCTGTCGCCCCAAGGGGTGATCTTGCGGATCTCGGCGAAGGGCATGGCGCAGGCCGCGTCCAGTTCCTCATCAGCCATGGCTTCGAGCTCGTCGCTCATCGGTCTTCGTCCGCATAGATGGCGACGCGGGGCGGCTGTGTGCTTGCGACCGAGCCCCGGTACATGCCCGATGTGTTCATGGCGAAGGCGGGGGATCCATTCGCGCCCATGACGATGACGCCGCCATCGCCGCCGATCGCGCCGACCTCGGCGATTTCCGCCTCGGCCGCAGCCTGGACCGAGGCCCCGCTCGCCGTGCGTTGGCAGATGTCGCGGGCCACGGTGGAGCGGATGAAATATTCGCCCGCGCCGGTCGCGGACACGGCGCAGCCGTCGGCGTTGGAGGCGTAGGTTCCGGCGCCGATCACCGGCACATCGCCGACCCGGCCCCAGCGCTTGGCGGTCATGCCGCCTGTGGAGGTGCCGGCCGCCAGCCGCCCTTGGCTGTCCAGGGCGACCGCGCCGACGGTGCCGAACTTACGCTCGTTCAGGGGCGGGGCGGGGAGGGCGGCGGTCTGGTCTGGCGACGGCGCGCCGGCGGGGCGGGGCGGGACCGGCTGACCCTGGTCGGTCAGCGCCTTGACTAAGCCCTGCCACCGCCGCTCGGTGAAGAAGAAGGATGGATCGACCTGCTCGATCCCCTGCGAGGCGGCGAAGGCGTCGGCGCCCTCGCCGATCAGCATGACATGGGGCGACCGCTCCTTGACCGCGCGGGCGGCCGTGATCGGATGGCGGGTGGTGGTCATGCCGGCGACCGCGCCGGCGGACAGGTCGCTTCCGTCCATGACGGCGGCGTCCAGTTCGTTGCGGCCCTCGGCTGTGAAGACGGCGCCGCGCCCGGCGTTGAACAGTGGGTCGTTCTCCATGACCCGGATCGCCGCCTCGATCGCATCCATGGCCGAGCCTCCTCGCGCCAGCACGGCCGAGCCAGCGTCCAGCGCCGTGTTCAGCGCGGCGCGATAGGCCGCATCCTGTTCCGGCGAAAGGCTGTTGCGCTCGATCACGCCCGCGCCGCCGTGGATGGCCAGCGACCAGCGCGGGGCCTCCTGCGCCGGAGCAGGCGTCGAAATGACCGACAGGAGGGCGGCTGTGGCGAGCAGGGGAAGGCGCATGAGATGTCTCGCGTCAGGATCGATGATGGAGCCGCTTCCACACGCGATAGGCGACAATGGGCGCAAAGCCGCAGACAAGGGCGGCGATCAGAACGACCCAGAAGCCGCCGCCCAGCCAGTACTCGCCTGCCAGCGCCCCGGCGCCGGCCGCCAGCAGCGGCCCCAGCCAGGGCAGCCAGGCCGGCGGCCGTCTCGCCATCAGGCGTCGACCTTGATCACGCCGCGACGGATCTGATCCAGCTCAATGGAATCGAACAGGGCCTGGAAGTTGCCGTTGCCGAAGCCCTCGTTGCCCTTGCGCTGGATGATTTCAAAGAAGATCGGCCCGAACACGTCGGCGGTGAAGATCTGCAGCAAGAGACCCTCTTCGTCAGAGCCGTCGATCAGGATGCGGTTCTTGCGCATCCGCTCCACGTCCTCGCCATGGTTCGGCAGGCGCTTGTCGATCAGTTCGAAATAGGTCTCGATGGTGTCCTGGAACTCGACACCGCGCGCCCGCATCGCCTCCACCGTCTCGAAGATGTTCTCGGTGGTCAGAGCGATGTGCTGGATGCCCTCGCCGTTGTAGCGGCGAATGAACTCCTCGATCTGGGAGTTGTCGTCCTGGCTTTCATTCAGCGGAATGCGAATGGCGCGGTCGGGCGCGATCATGGCCTGAGAGAACAGGCCGGTGGCCTTGCCCTTGATGTCGAAATACTTCTGTTCCTCGAAGTTGAAGATCGAGTTGTAGAAGCCGGACCAGGTCCGCATCTGGCCGCGCCGGACGTTGTGGGTCAGGTGATCCAGCACCTCCAGGCCGACGGTGTTTCGGGCCGCCGCCTCGCGCCAGCCCTCGATCTCGGTCCAGCTGTCGTAGATCGAGCCCGCATCGCCATAGCGGTCGATCAGATACAGCAGCGAGCCGCCGATGCCCTGAAGGATGTAGGGGTGCTCGCCAAGCGCGCCGCCCTGCGCGTCCGGCGCTGCTACCGCGCCCCGCTGAAGCGCGCCTTCATAGGCGGCCTTGGCGTCCTCGACCCGGAAGGCCATGCCGTTGGCCGATGGGCCATGGTCGCCTGCGAAGGCGGCGGCCTGACCCTCTGCCGAACGATGGACCAGGAAGGAGATGTCGCCCTGCTTCAGCCGCACGACGTCGGTGGTCGGATGCACGTGGGTGGCGACAAAGCCCATGGCCTCGAGCCGGTCCTGCATCGCCTTGGGATCGGGTCCGGTGAACTCCACGAACTCGAAACCATCGACGCCCAGCGGGTTCTCCTGGTCGATGCGAGCCGCGGCGTCCGTCTGGGTAATGTCGGTCATGGGCGTGTCCTGCCTGATGCGGTTGGGCCTTGCCGGCCGGTTGCAACGGAAACTAGTCGGACGCGGGCGCTTCGCCAAGGCAAGCAACGATCACCTGCCCGCGAGGCGCACATCCGCCGTCACGC
>JBIICO010000328.1:0-2807 GCA_044238855.1 Caulobacter sp. | reverse complement strand
AATCCGGCTGGAAGTACGTCGTGCTGCGCAACGCCCCGGCCTTCGTCAGCAGCTACCCGCCGGTGGGCGGCAAGGACGACGTCGACCTGTTGGTCGAGGACGCCGCGCTGGCGCCGATCAAGGAAAAGTACGGACGCTATCGCCGCCGTCAGGGCGTGAAGTGCGACTTCTACGACGTCAGCGGGACCGGCGAAGGGACCTACTGCGGCGAGGCCTACTATCCGCGCGCGCTGGCCGAACTGATGCTGGATGAGCGCGAACGGTTCGCCGACCGGTTCCATGTCGCCGCGCCCAAGGGCTACCTCTACGGCCTGATCTATCACATCGCCTATCAGAAGGCGGAGCGGTCGAAGATCGATCGCGAGGACGCCGAAAAGTCCGGCGAGTCCAAGTATGTGCCCGAGCTTCGCGATCTGATGGCGCGGTCCGAAATCGAGCTCCCGCTGACCCTGACCGCCTTCGACGACGAACTGACGCGGGTCGGGCTGCGGCCGACGTATCGCCAGTTGGCCGCCATCCTGGTCAATGACTTCTCTCGCGACGTGAAGAGCCGGTTCCTGGCCCAGGCCTGCGACCGGTTCGAAGGCGAGATGAACCTGTTCGTCATCCGCAAGATCGCCCTGAAGAAGGGGCTGGTCGAGGCGATGGCCGACCGCATCCGCGAGCACTACGACGTCATCGCCGAGACCGACATTCCGTGGATGGTCCGGATGAAAACCTCGAAACGCATGCGCGGCGGCAAGTGGCGGCGCGGCGGCCATCCGGTGCGGGCCATGGTGGTCTACGACCCCTCCCCGAACCCGACCACCGAGGAGGACCGCAAGGTCCATCCGTTCGTGTTCAACAGCCGCCAGTTCATGAAACGCGGGTTGCGGGACTGGTTCGCCGAGACCACCGGGCTGGATCCGTGGCACAATCCGCTGCACTCGACCGACAACGAGGCCGAGGCGATGGGACATCTGAACCTGTTCTTCTCGCCGGCCGAGCGTGACGCCATCTACGACCGGCTGGCCGTGATCCGCGCGGGCAAGGCGACATGAGGTCCGCCAAGCGCTGGGCGCGGGCCCAGTTCTGGGAATGGCGGACGCGCGACCGCCGCCGCGAGGTGGCCGAGGAACTGACCCGGGCGCTCGCCCTGCCCGCCCGGCCCAGGTTGGTCGAGCGCGGCAACCTCGGCCACGACAGCAACTACAACGTCTTCTCCGGCGGTGAGCAGATCGGCGTCCTGCGGCTGGTCAACCCGCACAAGCGTCGGCCCGCCCCTTCGGACGACCAGCCGTTCGTCATCGCCGGCCCGTCGATGCGCATCAAGCACGAGTACGAGGTCTACAGCCGCGGGTTCGCCAGCGGCCTGACGCCCGAGCCCGTCTGGATGGCCCCCGACGCCCTGTTCTGCCGGTATCTGCCCTATCGGCCGCTGATGAGCTGGGTGAAAAGCGGGTCAAACCTGTGGCCGTTGCTGCGCGAAGGCAGCGCGGCGTTGGATCGGCTGCACCGCGAGGCGGGCCTGAGCCACATGGACGCCTCGCTCGGCAACGTCATCGCCAGCGAAGACCGCTCGGCCCATGCGCTGGTCGACTTCGAATACCTGCCCGCCGAGGGCGTGAGCTTCGCCGAGCAGCGGCTCTACGACCACCTGCGGCTGGTCAACTCGAGCTGGAAGTTCCTGCGCCTGGCGGACCGTGAGCCGGACGAGGCTTGGCTGGAACAGCTGTCGGACTATCTCGACGCCGAGACGCGAGCAGCGCCGCTCGAGCGGATCGCGCCGGCGCTGGGCAATCTGACGGGCGACGCGGCCTGGTGCGCGGCGCTGGGCAGGCTTCTGCGCCGCACGCTCTGAGTCGCTTGCGCACGGCGGGCGCGCCGCCGGGCGCAGAAGCCGGATCGCGCATCGCTCTCGGGTCCCGGATCGCCTAAGGCTTCCGGGATGACACGGCTGTCTGCAGCGCCCTGAGCACCGCCCCCTTCGCCAGGTCCTTAGGGCGGCCGAACTGTTCCAGCAGCGCGATCTGGCCTTCGACGGCGGGGATGCGGACCGGCAGGCCGCCGAGCCTGGCCTCGACCGCCTCGGGGAGCGCCACGGGCTTCCAGGCGTCGTCACGACGCAGCAGCAGGTCGCCCATCACCTCCACCCGGCCAGCGCGGAAGTCGTAGGCCGAGAAGCGCGAGCGAAATTGGCTGGCGCGATCCGGCGCATAGGCTGCGTCGCGCCATCGGGCCCAGGCGGCTTCCAGCGCCTCGGCGCCCTGCCCGGTGGTCATGATGTCGAGGTCCGGGCAGTCCGTGACCGGGGCGTCGGCGACCATCATCGCGGCGCTGCCGATCACGCACCACGGCTCGGCCAGGGTGGCGAGCGCGGGGGCGAGATCCACGTAGAGCGCCTCCAGCGCCGCGCGATTCACGCCTCCAGCTGGGCGCCGATATCCGCCGCCAGGGCCTTCAGTTCCTCGACGTCCGCCATGCCCTCCGCATGGCGGCCGAGGCTGACGCCTTCCCAGCGGGGGATGATGTGGAAATGCAGGTGGTAGACGGTCTGGCCGGCCGGGGCGCCGTTGAACTGGCTCACCATGATGCCGTCCGGCTTGAGCGCCGCCTTCACCGCCCGCGTCACCTTACGGGTCGCGGCGATCACCCTGGCCAGCGCCGCGTCGTCGGCGTCCAGCAGGTTGCGGGCCCTGTCCGTCTTGGAGATGACCAGCACGTGGCCCTTCGCCTGCGGGAAGACGTCCATGAAGGCCAGGACGTCGTCGTCCTCATAGACCTTCACGCTGGGCATCTCGCCGCGGATGATCCTGGCGAAGATGTTG
>JBIICO010000119.1:0-10112 GCA_044238855.1 Caulobacter sp. | reverse complement strand
CGCCCACCCCGATCGACGCCGCGACCACGCGCCCCATCCTCGACGACGCCGAGGCGGCGCTGCTGGGCGGGCTCTGCGCACGCAACCTTGCGCCCGGCGAGGCCTTCGCGCGGCGGCAGCTGTACGGCGATCCCGAGATCGAGCTCTACGAGGACGCGCGGCTGGAACAGGCCGCCGGGACCCTGGCCGAGAAGGGGCTGATCGAGGACGTCGGCGACGGCCGCATCGCCCTGACCCGCGCCGGCATGCTGTGGGGCAAACCCCCGGCGTAGCGCCCGGAGATGCGCAAGCATCTTGACTAATTCACCGACCTGGCCGCTCTTCCGATCCGTGTTCGCCGACAGAAGCGAACGGACGGGAGAGCGGCATGACGCAGGCGCAGGTTGTCGATTGGCCGGCATGGGCGGACGCGATGGCGGTCCGGCTGGCCGAGCGAGCGCGGGAGGCGGAGGCACTCCGCAGCGTGCCTCGGGCTAGCATCGACGAAGCCCAGGCCGCCGGATTCTTCGCCCTGCTCGTGCCCACGGCGCGTGGCGGCGGCGGCATGGCCTTCCCGGCGTTCGTCGACATCGTACGGCGGCTGGCGGCCGGATGCGCCTCCAGCGCCTGGACCCTGTCGTTCCTGGCCCTGCACGCCTGGCTGCTGTGCAAGTTCGAGCCGGCATTGCAGGACGAGCTGTTCGCGGACGGCGCCATCCCGCTCGCCCCCGCCCCTCTGGCCCCCACAGGCAAGGCCGAGAAGGTCGAGGGCGGCTATCGCGTGACCGGGCGCTGGGACTGGGCCAGCGGCGTCAACCACGGCGACT
This sequence comes from Caulobacter sp., assembly GCA_044238855.1. Lineage (GTDB taxonomy): Bacteria > Pseudomonadota > Alphaproteobacteria > Caulobacterales > Caulobacteraceae > Caulobacter. The sequence goes on along the minus strand of JBIICO010000119.1, from coordinate 9,306 downwards.
GGCTGATGGTGAACTGCATCGAGCCTGGAGCGATGGTCCCGCGCTTCTGCGTCCTGCGGACGGCCGAAGCGACGGTGCGGGACGTCTGGCACGTGGCCGGCATGGCCGCGACCGGCAGCAACACCGTCGTGGTCGAGGACGTCTTCGTGCCCGAGCATCGGACGCTGCAAGCCCATCTGCTCAAGCTCGCCCCCTCGCCCGGCGAGGCGCTCTATCCGGACTCGACGGTGAAGTTCCCGATGGGGCCGGTGCTGGCGATCGTCGCCTGCACCCCGGCGCTCGGCGCGGCGGAAGGCGGGCTGGCCGCCTTCACCGACCGGATGAAGGAGAAGCTTCAGGCCTACAGCGGCGGTCAGAAGGCGGTCGACTCGCCGGCCACCCAGTTGCGGCTGGGCGAGGCGCTGGCGACGGTGCGCGCCGCGCGGCTGGTGTGGGAGGACGCGCTGGCGCGGCTGGAGCGCGAGGGCCCGTCAGGCCACGAGACCTCGGTCGAGACGCTGGCGGCGATCCGGCTCGCCTCGGCCGATGTCGTGCGGCTGGCCAACGTGGCGCTGAACACGATGAGCGCGGCGGCCGGCGCGAGCGGCGGCTTCCTGGATTTCCCGCTGCAACGACATCTGCGCGACGTGCAGATGATGCGCGGCCATGTGGTCTATGACTGGGATCGCGCCGCGACGATCGGCGGCAAGATCGCGCTGGGCCTGCCGCCGTCCCCGGCGGACCTGTTGTGACCCCGTCATGGCCCGGCTTGTCCAGGCCTTGCGATCTTCGTTAGCGCCGCTCGTTCCAGCCGTAGGCGACCCAGGAGTGGCCGCCGACGTTGCGGGCTTCGATGATGCCGGGCTCGGCCGGCTGGGCCTTGGCGCGCACGGTGCGGCGAGCGCGGTTGGCGAGAACGGCGAGGCCCAGCAGCGCGCTGGACATCAGGGCGATGATCACGACCGTCACGGTGGCCACGACGGCCAGCGCCGCGCCGATGGTCAGCGCCGCCAGCGTCGCCAGGGCGCCGGCCAGCCAAGCCAGACCCTTGAACGCCGATCGGGAGCCGCCCTGCCCTGCAAACAGATTGTCCATGTCGTCCTCGGAAAGACCGCGATGGGAGACGGCCCGTAAGCCAATAATTTGTGCGAAGCGGCTGAACGTCAACTGAACACCCGTCAAACGCGCGATAGTTTTACCCAAACGCCTTGTCAGGCGGCGCCCTCAAGCGCCAGTTCGCGACGCTCTCGGGTGATGGTGTCGAAGGCGACGTTGATCGCGGCGGCCTTGGCCTCGGCAACCTCGATGAACTCGTTGGGCAGGCCGCGGGCCCGGGCGCGGTCGGGGTGGGCCTCCGAGACGCGCGCGCGCCAGGCCGAGCGGACCTCGTCGTCGGAGGCGTCCGGCAGCACGCCGAGGACCACGTAGGGGTCGCTCGCGCCGGCGCCCATGTGGGTGGCCTTCACGCGTCGGAAGGTCAGCGGCGAGAAGCCGAACAGGGTCGAGACCTCGGCCAGGTACTCGAGCTCGTCCTGCGTCACCACGCCGTCGGAGGCGGCGATGTGGAACAGGCCGTCGAGTACGTCCTCCAGGATCTGCGGGCAGGCGCGGTAGCGTTTCTCCAGCCGCTTGGCGTAGCTCTCGAACCCGCGCGTGGTCTGGCGGGCGAGATCGTACAGGCGGTGGATGTTGCGCTCGCTGCCCTCGTCCGGCTGGAAGACGGTGGCGAACATGGCGAACTCGCCGTGCGTGGCGCGACCGTCCGCCTTCGCCAGCTTGGCGCCGAGGGCCGTGACAGCGGTCGTGAAGGCGGGGTCCTCGCCGGGCAGACCGGCAGGACATTCAGCGCATTCCGCCGCGTCGACGCCCCGCGCGGCGAGGCTTGCAATGTTTCGCCAGAAGCTCATGGGATAGCGTTGAGCTTAGGATTCTGGCGGGCGCATGGCAATCGGGACTGACGTGACGGAACAGCGCGCCTTCGACTGGACGTTCTGGATCGATCGCGGCGGCACCTTCACCGACGTGATCGGGCGGGACGGCGACGGCCGCGAGCAGACGCTGAAGCTGTTGTCCGCCTCGCCTTCCTACGAGGATGCGGCCGTCGAGGCGATGCGCCGGCTGCTGGGCGCGGCGCCCGGCGAGCCGTTCCCGGCCGAGCGGGTGGCGGCGATCAAGATGGGCACCACCGTCGCCACCAACGCCCTGCTGGAGCGGAAGGGCGCCAAGACCCTGCTGGTCGTCACCGAGGGATTCGCCGACGCGATCCTGATCGGCGACCAGTCACGACCGGACCTGTTCGCGCTGGACATCCTGCGACCCGAGCCGCTCTACGCCGGCGTCGTCGAGGCGACCGAGCGGCGGGCGGCCGACGGATCGGTGGTCCTGCCGCTGGACGGCGAGGCGCTGGCGACGGCGCTGAAGGCGATGCGGGCCGAAGGCTTCACCAGCGTGGCGATCGCCTTCCTGCACAGCGACCTGGACCCCGCGCACGAACTGGCGGCCGGCGAGATCGCGCGGGCGGCGGGGTTCGACTACGTCGCGCTCAGCCACGAGGCCAGCCCCCTGCCCCGCTTCGTGCCCCGGGCCGAGACGGCGGTCGCCGACGCCTACCTGACGCCCCTGCTGCGGGCCTATGTCGAGCGGGTCGCGGGGGCGGTGAACGGCGCGCCGCTGTGGTTCATGACGTCCGCCGGACAGCTGGTCCGCGCCGACGCCTTCCGGGGCAAGGACGCGGTGGTGTCCGGCCCGGCGGGCGGCGTGGTGGGCGTGGCCGAGACCGCGCGCACGGCCGGCGCGGCGGCGGCGCTGGGCTTCGACATGGGCGGAACCTCCACCGACGTCTGCCGCTTCGCAGGGACGCTGGAGCGTCGGGACACCGCGCGGGTGGCCGGGGCGCGGCTTCGCAGCCCGATGCTGGACGTCGAGACCGTCGCGGCCGGGGGCGGCTCGATCCTGACCTATGACGGGTTCCGCGCCCGGGCCGGGCCGGCCAGCGCGGGGGCCGATCCCGGTCCGGCCTGCTACGGCCGTGGCGGCCCGGCGACGGTGACCGACGCCAACTTGGTGCTGGGCCGGCTGGACCCCGCCTGGTTCCCCTCGGTGTTCGGGCCGAACGGCGACGCGCCGCTGGATCCGGCCGCGGCGCGGGCGAGGCTGGCGGAACTGGCCGGGGCCATGGGCGCGGCGAGCGTCGAGGCGGCCGCCGAGGGCTTCGTCGCCGTGGCCGTCGAGCAGATGGCCCAGGCCGTGCGCCGCATCTCCACCGAACGCGGCTTCGACCCGCGCGACCACGCCCTGGTCAGTTTCGGCGGCGCGGCCGGCCAGGTCTGCTGCCAGGTCGCCGACGCGCTTGGCGTGACCGAGGTGCTGAGCCCGAGGCACGCGTCGCTGTTGTCCGCCTGGGGCATCGGCCAGGCGCGGGTCGGGGCGCTGAAGCAGGCGGGTGTGGAACTGCCGCTGGGGGATGAGGGGCTGGCGGCCGCCGATGTGCTGGCCGAGCGGCTGACCGGCGAGGCGACCCAGGCGCTGGCCTCGCAGGGCTCGCCGGCCGGTTCGGTCGAGCGGCGGCTGATGTTGCGGTACGACGGCGCCGACGCGGCGTTGCCCGTGCCGCTCGGGCCGCTGGCCGAGGCCAGGGCGAGCTTCGAGAGCGCGCACCAGCGCCTGTTCGGCTTCATCGAACCCGACCGAACGATCCTGATCGCGAGCGTGGAGGCGGAGGCCAGCGCATCCTCCTCCGCTCATCCCGGCGAAGGCCCGGACCCAGATGACAAGGCCGGGTATCAACCGGCTGGCGCTCCGCCCTCCGATCTGGTTCCCGGCCTTCGCCGGGATGAGCGGATCATTGTGATGGCGGAGAATCTCACTGCCATCGACGGCCCCGCGCTCGTCATCCGCGCCGACACCCAGATCGCGGTCGCCGAGGGCTGGCGGGCCACCGCCGAGGCCGACGGGCTGATCCGGCTCACGCGCCACACGCCGCTGACCGCCGCCGCCATCGCCGCCGACAAGGCCGATCCCGTCACGCTGGAGCTGTTCAACCGGCGCTTCATGGGGGTGGCCGAGGCGATGGGCGCGGCGCTGGAACGCACCGCGCATTCGGTGAACATCAAGGAGCGGCTCGACTTCTCCTGCGCCCTGTTCGACGCCGACGGCGGGCTGGTCGCCAACGCGCCGCACATGCCCGTCCACCTGGGCAGCATGGGCGCCAGCGTGCGGGCGACGAAGGCGCAGCATCCGGTGCTGAAGCCCGGCGAGGCCTTCGCGCTGAACAATCCCTACTTCGGCGGCACCCACCTGCCCGACATCACGGTGGTGATGCCGGTGTTCATGGACGGCGGCGAGGAGCCGGAATTCTACGTCGCCGCGCGCGGACACCATGCCGACGTCGGCGGCATCCAGCCCGGGTCGATGCCGCCGTTCTCGAAGACGCTGGACGAGGAAGGCGTGCTGCTGGACGCCGTGCCGATCATGCGCGAGGGCCGGTTCCTGGAGGCCGAGACCCGCGCCGCCCTGGCCACCGGCCGCTGGCCCGCCCGGGCGCCCGACCGCAACGTCGCCGACCTGAAGGCCCAGATCGCCGCCTGCCAGGCCGGCGCGGCGGCCGTGGCGGGGATGATCGAGACCCACGGCGCCCAGACCGTCGCCCGCTACATGACCTTCGTGCAGCGGAACGCCGAGCAGTCGGTCCGCCGCGCGGTCGGCAGGCTGGTCGACGGCGAGGCGCGCGTGCCGATGGACGGCGGCGGCGAGGTGGTGGTGAAGGTCACGGTGAACGCGGCGGCCGGCGAGGCGACGCTGGACTTCACCGGCTCCGCCGACCAGCTGGGCAACAACTTCAACGCCCCCTCGGCCATCGTCGACGCCGCCGCGCTGTACGTCTTCCGCAGCCTGGTCGACGACGACATCCCGCTGAACGCGGGCTGCCTGACGCCGCTGAAGATCATCACCCGCCACGGCTCGATGCTAGATCCCGAGCCGCCGGCCGCCGTGGTCGCGGGCAATGTCGAGACCAGCCAGCACGTGGTCGACGCCCTCTATGCCGCCATCGGCGTGATGGCGAACGCCCAGGGCAGCATGAACAACTTCACCTTCGGCGACGACACGCGGCAGTACTACGAGACCATCTGCGGCGGCGCGGGAGCGACGGCCACGCGGGCCGGGACCAGCGCTGTGCACACCCACATGACCAACTCGCGCCTGACCGACCCGGAGATCCTGGAGCGGCGCTTCCCGGTGCGGGTCGAGCGGTTCGCGATTCGTCACGGATCCGCCGGCGACGGAGCAAACCCCGGCGGCGACGGCGCCCATCGGCGCGTACGCTTCCTGGCCCCCATGGAAGCAGCGCTGCTTTCGACGCGCAGAAGCCACAGTCCGCAGGGAATCCGCGGTGGCGGGGCGGCCCTGCCCGGCCGCCAGCGTTTGATCACGGCGGACGGCGCGGTAAAGGAATTGACCGGCTGCTTCTCGATTTCGGTCCGGCCGGGCGATGTGGTCGAGATCGAAACGCCGGGAGGTGGCGGCTTCGGTCACCCGACAGACCGCGACGCGCGCGCATGGTAACAGGACAGCTGATGGCTCCGTTTCTCTTCGCACTCCTCCTTCTCGCCCAGGATGCTCCCGCCGCCGAGGCGACGTCCGACGGCCCGGTCGCGACCCAGACGGCCCGCAAGCAGGACGTCGCCCCGCTGCCGATCCAGGGCGGACCGGTCAGCGCGCCGACCGACGACTTCGGCTACGTGAACTGGTGCTACGGGGCGGTGAGCGGCTACGTCGACCTGTACGACCGCGCGATGCCCGAGGTGATCCGCATCGAGCGCGCCTGGCCGACGCCCGGCACCGAAGAGAACATCAACGAAATCTACCCGGCCCAGAAGGCCGACTCCCTGGCCAACATCGAGCTGTTCAAGCGCGCTATCGCCGCCGCCGAGAAGGCCAGCCCGACGCCGATCCACGAGCAGGGCCTGGCCGCCGCCAAGAAGGGCCGCGCGATCTGGACCGGCGCCACCAGCGTGCCCAAGGCCCAGCTGGCGCAGTTCTGGATGAGCTGGTCACCGCCGAGCAAGTGCGAGGCGACGGCGAAGGAGCTCGAGAAGCGGTCCAACCTGTTCGGGCAGGCGCTGACATCCAACGACGCCGTCGTGGCCTCGCCGCTGGCGGCCAAGCCGAAGCCCGTGGAAGCGCCGATCGAGACGGCGGTCGCCGCCGAACCCGCGCCGGCGCCGGAGGCCGCGCCCGAGGCCGAGACAACCCAGGCGGCGGCGGTCGACAGCGTGGGCGCGAACGAAGTCGTGGCCGAGGCCGGCGATGTGACCCCCACCGCCGATGCCGGCGACGGGGCCGAGGTTCTGCAAACGGCCGAAGCGCCGGTCGAGGACGCGGTCGGCGGCTCGGCGATCGAGGATCTGCTGCCGGGCGGCGACGAACCCGCGGCCGACGCGGTCGAGGCCGCGGCGGAGGACGCCGTGCCGGCCGCGCGGGGCGAGCCCGTCGCCGAAGCGCCCAAGCCGGCGGCCAAGCCCGCCCGGAAGCCGGGTCTCAAGGATACGCTGAAGGGTCTTCGCGGACCGGAGTGAGCCACCGCAAAGCCTCTCCCTCTTTGAGAGCTGGGCGAGCGCAGGGAGGTCGGAGAGGGAGTCTCCGCGGCCAGAGGTCAGTCGGCGAGTTCGGCGTCACGCCCGCGGAGCCAAATGCCACGCATGGGCGCTCGCTCTACACCATGCTCCGCATGGTTCCCCTCCCCTGCGGGGGAGGAAATCACCCCGTCGCGATCCAGTAGCGCTCGACCTTGTCGTGCTCGTCGAAATGGACGACCAGCCATTCGAAATCGACCGGCATGTAGGTGCGTTCCAGTCCCAGCCGGTAGGCCAGGTCGCCGTGCTTGAAGCGGCTGGTGTCGTTCGGCTCGCCCAGCAGCTTCTTCACCCTGGCGCGATTGAGGCCGTCCAGGCGCTGACGGGCGATGAGGTCGTCGGCCATCTCAAGACGGTCGTCATCCTCGGCGCCGACCAGCTTCCAAAGGCGGCCGTCGAAGCGGCCGGGCCGGGGCCGGGCGTTGTCGATGAGGATCGCGCCCACGACCAGACCGGCGGCGACAACGGCCGCGCCGGCGATCAGACGATCCCGGGAAGAGAGGGTGTTGACCCTCGAAGGAAGATAGCTGGTCCGCACTACGCCGCCGCTCCTCGCGCTTCGCTGTTCGGATCATAGCTCAGAATGGGCGCAAGCCAGCGCTCCGCCGTCGAAAGGTCCCAGCCCTTGCGATCGGCGTAGTCCTGCACCTGGTCCCGGTCGATCCGTCCCACGCCGAAATAGTGGCTGCCGGGGTGGGCGAAATAGAGGCCGCTGACCGAGGCCGGCGGGTTCATGGCGAAGCTTTCGGTCAGCTCGATGCCGGTGGCCGTCGTCGCGTCCAGAAGCTTGAAAAGCGTGGCCTTTTCGGTGTGGTCGGGTTGCGCGGGATAGCCGGCGGCCGGCCGGATGCCCTGGTATTTCTCGCCGATCAGCATGTCGATGTCGAAGCCCTCCTGCGGGGCGTAACCCCACAGTTCGGTCCGCACCCGATGGTGTAACGCCTCAGCGAAGGCTTCGGCCAAGCGATCGGCGAGCGCGGTCGAAAGAATCGCCGAGTAGTCGTCGCCGGCGTCCTTGAATCGCTTGGCGACCTCCAGTTCGCCGTGACCGGCCGTGACCGCGAACCCCCCGACCCAGTCGGCCGGGCCGCCGACCGGGGCGACGAAGTCCGACAGCGCCAGATTCGGCTTGTCCGTGCTCTTGGCCATCTGCTGGCGCAGCGTATGCAGGCGGGCCAGCTCGGTGGTGCGCGCCTCGTCGGCATAGACGATGACGTCGTCGCCGTCCGCCTGCGCCGGCCAGAAGCCGACCACGCCGCGGGCGGTGAACCACTTCTCGTCGATGATCCTGCGGAGCATCGCCTGGGCGTCGCGCCACAGGTCGCTGGCGGCCTCGCCGACCACGTCGTCCTCGAGGATCTGCGGGTAGCGCCCGACCAGCTCCCAGCTGGCGAAGAAGGGCGTCCAGTCGATGTATTTCGCAAGCTCTTCAAGGTCGTAGGCGTCGAAGCTGCGCGTACCGACGAAGCTGGGCTTCGGCTGCACGGCGCCCAGGTCGAGCTTGAAGGCGTTGGCGCGGGCCGTCGCGATCGGGGTGCGGGTCTTCTGCTCCTGGCCACGGGCGAACTGCTCGCGGACGCGAACGTAGTCCTCGCGGGTCTGGGCCTCGAACTTCGGCTTCTCCTCCGCCGACAGCAGGGACGAGACCACGCCCACCGCGCGGCTGGCGTCCAGCACGTAGGTGGTCGAGCCTTTGCGGTAGGCCGGCGCGATCTTCACCGCCGTGTGGGTCTTGCTGGTCGTGGCGCCGCCGATCAGCAGCGGGATGTCGAAGCCCTGCCGTTCCATCTCCGAGGCCAGGAAGACCATTTCGTCCAGCGACGGGGTGATCAGGCCCGACAGGCCGATGATGTCGACGTTGTGCGCCTTCGCCTCCGCGAGGATGCGGTCGGCCGGCACCATGACGCCCAGGTCGATGACCTCGTAGTTGTTACACTGCAGGACCACGCCGACGATGTTCTTGCCGATGTCGTGGACGTCGCCCTTGACCGTCGCCATCAGCACGCGGCCGGCCTGCTGGCGCGGCTGGCCTTCCTTTTCGGCCTCCATGAAGGGCATCAGCCAGGCGACCGCCTGCTTCATCACGCGAGCCGACTTCACCACCTGCGGCAGGAACATCTTCCCAGCGCCGAACAGGTCGCCGACGACGTTCATGCCGTCCATCAGCGGGCCTTCGATGACGTGCAGCGGCCGTTCCACGGAGAGGCGCGCCTCCTCGGTGTCGGCGTCGATGAACTCGGTGATGCCGTTGACCAGGGCGTGGCTCAGCCGCTCGGCCACAGGCAGCGAGCGCCAGGCCTGGTCGGCCACCGCGACCTTGGTCCCGTCGCCCTTGTACTTGGGCGCCAGGTCGACCAGCCGCTCGGTCTGGCTGCCGCCGTCCTTCGGCTTTCGGTTGAGGATCACGTCCTCGACCGCCTCGCGCAGCTCGGCCGGGATGTCGTCGTAAACCGGCAGGTCGCCGGCGTTGACGATGCCCATGTCCATGCCGGCGTTGATGGCGTGGTACAGGAACACCGAGTGGATCGCGCGCCGCACCGGCTCGTTGCCGCGGAAGCTGAACGATACGTTCGAGACCCCGCCCGAGACCCGCGCATAGGGCAGCAGTTGCTTGATCCGCCGCGTCGCCTCGATGAAGTCGACGGCGTAGTTGTCGTGCTCCTCGATCCCCGTCGCCACCGCGAAGATGTTGGGG
>JBIICO010000327.1:0-2819 GCA_044238855.1 Caulobacter sp. | reverse complement strand
CTTCGCCGGCTACTGGAACATGCCCGAGAAGACCGCCGCCGAGTTCCGGCCGGACGGGTTCTTCATCACCGGCGACCTGGGGACCCTCGATGAGCGGGGCTATGTCCGCATCGTCGGGCGGGGCAAGGACCTGATCATATCCGGCGGCTTCAACGTCTATCCCAAGGAGGTCGAGGAGGAGATCGACGCGCTGCCCGGCGTGGTCGAGAGCGCGGTCATCGGCCTGCCGCACCCGGACCTGGGCGAGGGCGTCACCGCCGTCGTGGCGACCGGCGGGAAGGGCGCCTTCAGCGAAGAGGCGGTGATCGCCGCGCTGAAGGACCGACTGGCGCGCTTCAAGCAGCCCAGGCGCGTGCTGTTCGTCGACGACCTGCCGCGCAACGCCATGGGCAAGGTCCAGAAGGCCTTGCTGCGCGAGCGGCACGCAGGGCTGTACAAGCAATCCTGAGCGGCATCTCCATGACGAGCGGAGGAGTGCGGCGGCGAGAGCCTCCTTTACAATATCTCGTCGTCAGTTTCTATTCGCAACCCACATAGTGGAGGCGTGCGAATGTCGAAGAAGGTCGCCCTGGTCATCGGGGCCGGAGACGCCACCGGCGGCGCCATCGCCCGGCGCTTCGCCCGCGAGGGCTACGCCGCCGTCATCGTGCGCCGCGACGCCGAGAACCTGACCGGCCTGGCGGACCAGATCCGCGCCGAGGGTGGGGAAGCGCATCCCTTCGGCGTCGACGCACGGCTGGAAGAGCCGATGGTCGAGTTGTTCGACCGGGTCGAGGCCGAGATCGGCGAGCTGGAGGCCGTGGTCTTCAACATCGGCGCGAACGTGAACTTCCCGATCCGCGAGACCACCGCCCGGGTCTACCGCAAGGTCTGGGAGATGGCGGCCTTCGCGGGGTTCCTGACCGGACGCGAGGCGGCGAAACACATGGTCCCGCGCGGCCGTGGCACGATCATCTTCACCGGCGCGACGGCCTCCATGCGCGGCGGCAAGGGGTTCTCGGCCTTCGCCGGCGCCAAGTTCGCGCTGCGGGCCCTGGCCCAGAGCATGGCGCGTGAGCTGGGGCCGGAGGGGATCCACGTCGCCCACAGCATCATCGACGGCGCCATCGACACCGAGTGGATCGCCACCAACTTCCCGCGGCGCCATGCGCTGAAGGACCAGGACGGCATCCTGAGCCCCGACCACATCGCCGACGCCTACTGGATGCTGCACACCCAGCCGCGCGACGCTTGGACCCACGAGCTGGACCTGCGGCCCTGGATGGAGACCTTCTGATGCTCCCGAGCGCGACAAGAAAGACGGTGGAGTTCCTGTTCGACGTCGGCAGCCCGACGACCTACCTGGCGCACAAGCGGCTCCCCGACCTGATCGCGCGGACCGACGCGCAGGTCGTCTATGTGCCGGTGCTGCTGGGCGGCATCTTCAAGGCCACCGGCAACGCCTCGCCGGCCGAGGTGCCGGCCAAGGGCGTCTACATGAACGTCGATCTGAGCCGCTTCGCCCGGCGGCACGGCGTGACGCTGAACTTCAACCCGTACTTCCCGGTCAACACCCTCACCATGATGCGGATGATCGCCGGCCTGGTCGGCGACGAGCGCTTCCCGGCGCTGGTCGACGCCCTGTTCGAGGCGATGTGGAAGGGGCGCAAGAACATGGGCGATCCGGAGGTCGTGGCGGCGGTGCTGACGAAAGCCGGGTTCGACCCGGCCGAGCTGCTGGCCATCGCGCAGAGCCAGCCGGCCAAGGATCTGCTGATCGCCAACACCCAGGCCGCCGTCGCGCGCGGCGTGTTCGGCGCCCCGACCTTCTTCGTCGGCGACGACATGTTCTTCGGCCAGGACCGGCTGGATTTCGTCGAGGAGGCGCTGGCCGCTTGACGCGGAGGGCCGCTCCGGCCCTCATTCGTCATACTACGGGCCAAGTCGGCGGCGATGTTTCGCCCGACTCGGGCGGGCAGAGACGGACGAGACGAAGAGCGTATGTCGAACGACGAAAAGCCAAATCCCTATGGCTTCCAGAAGGCGTGGGGCCGGCAGCCGCAGGGCGCCTTCCGTATCGGCCCGCTGCCCAAGGCGGGCGAGCGGCCCGTGAACGCCCCGGCGCCGCCGCCGGAACCGATCGTGCGCCGTCCGCCGCCGCCCGCGCCGAAGCCGGCCGCCCCGCGTCCGTCCAGCATCATCACCGGTTCGCCCGTGCAGCCCGCCAAGCCGCTCCGTCCGGCCCTCCAGGCGGCGCCCGCGCCGGCCGCGCCGCCGCCCCAGCCGGCGGGGCCGATCACCCGTCCCGTGGCGCGCGCGCCAGAGCCGAAAGCGGAGCCGGTTCCGCCCCCCGCGCCCAGGCCCGAGCCCGCCCCGGCGGCTGCGACGGCTGCGGCGGCTCCGGTCGCCGAACCCGCGCCCGAAATCGCCGCGCCGGCCGGCGCCCGTCCGATGCTGACGCCCGAGGCGCTGGCCGCCCTGGGCGCGGTCCCGCAACGGGGCAAGGCGAAGGCCGAGGTGACGTGGCTGCAGCAGCGCTGGCCGTTGATCGCCGGAGCGGCGGGAGCCGCGCTGGTGATCGCCGTCGGCACGCTGGCCTATCTGAACAACCGAGAGGAAGAGGCCGCGCCCGCCGTGGCGGAAACCCCCGCCGACGCCGCGCCGGCCGCCGCGGCCGAGACCGTGCCCCCCGCGCCGGCGCCGGCCACGGCCGAGGCGCCGGTGGCGATCCCCGCGACCGCGCCGGCTCCCGCACCGAAGCCGGCCGCCCCGACCGCCGTGACGCCGACGCCCACCCGTCCCGCACCGAAGGCCGCGCCGACCGCCACGACGACGCCGGC
>JBIICO010000326.1:0-2825 GCA_044238855.1 Caulobacter sp. | reverse complement strand
GCCGATCGACGCGCAGCATTCCGGTGTTGGACTTCTTGAGGCTTTTCCAGAACTCGGTCTCGGCCTCTTGAGGGGTCAGGTCCTTGCCGGCCATGTTCGCATCTCCTGCGTGATCTGTGGGGAAGTGCAGAGGCAAACCCCCGGCTTGGCCGTCGGGTTCCTCCCACGCGGCCGCCTAGACCCAAGGCGCGCGCTCGGCGCCGAACAGGGTGGTCAGATGGATCAGCAGCAGCAGCGCCAGCGCCGCCGCAGCCAGCATGATGAAGCGCCACGGGATCATGCGCGGTCCCTTGCGCGGGTTGGGCGGCTGGGCGCCGCGCCATCCCGCCAGCAGCGTCAGCGCCAGTGATGCGGCGAGCAGGATCAGCGTCGTCGAGAGAGTCATCGTCGCAGGCGTGGCCGAGGACGCGCCGTTCGGCAAGAGCCCGAGTCTTTCCAGCAGGTTAATCTTCATCCGGCATTAACCATGTCGGCGTCACAACCCTGCGTTCAGGAGCGGCTGTCCACAGACGCGGAGCGCCGCCTCCAGATATTGAGGTTAACGGCGCGTTTACACCCAGCATCTGGGCGGTTAGCGTTCGCTGAATGGGTCGGGAGGCGAATCAGTGAGCGCAGCGGCGGCGCCTTGGAGCGTTAAGGGCATCGACCCCAAGGCCCGCGAGATCGCCAAGGATCTGGCGCGTCGGTCGGGCATGACCCTGGGCGAGTGGCTGAACTCCATGATCATGGAGGATGGCGAGGAAGACGAGGCCTACGCCACCTTGCCGCGCCGCCCCCATGTCGCCGAGGTGTTCGAGCGCCGTGGTCGCTCGCGCCGCCTGGACGACGCCTATGACAGTTCCGACGAGCACTGGCTGCGGCTGAGCGCCTCCGTTGACGCCATCGCCTCGCGACTGGAGGCGGCGGAGCGTCGCTCCACCGTCGCCATTCAGGGCGTGGATCAGGCGGTCGCCGGCCTGCTGCGCCGGCTGGAGGCCCAGGACAAGGCCGGCAAGGCGCAGGCCGCACGCGCCGATGAACTGGCCGAGGAGATGCGCGACGGCCAGAAACGTCTGCGCAAGTTCGAGCAGGAGCACGGTCCCCGGACGCTGGAGAGCTTCGGCAAGATCGAGACCTCCATCGGCGCCCTGGCTGGTCGCCTTTATGAGATTGAGGAACGGCAACGCGGCGGCGTCAACGAACTGCGCACGCGGATGGAAGCGGTGGAAAAGGCCGCCGCTCGCGCCCCGGCCGGAATGCTCAGCGCCGACGCGCTGGCCCAGGTCGGCCAGCGCCTGGACCAGGCCCAGGGTCGCACCACCGACGCCCTGCGGAACCTGGAGCGCTCGTTCGCCGATCTGGACAAGCGCCTGCACGCCGCCGAGGCTCGGATCGAGCCTGAAGGCGCGCGTGAGGCGCTTCGCTTCGAGAAGCTGGCCGAAACCCTGGCGCGCCAGCTCGAGAGCAATCGCGTCGAGATGATGCGTCGGCTGGAAGACACCAAGGCCGAGGACCGGATGGACCGCCTCGAGCGGGCTCTGTCTTCCGTCGGCGAGCAGGTCAAGGCTTCGGAAGAGAAGTCCGCCGAAGGCATCGAGGCCATGGGGCGCGAAGTGGTGCGCATCGCCCAGAACCTGGGCGACCGGCTGACCCGGGCCGAAGGCGCTTCGCCGGCGACGCAGATGGAGGCCATGGCCCGCGCCCTGGCCGAGAAGGTCGATGGCGACGTGGCGCACAAGGCGGCCCAGCTGTCGTCGCGGATCGAAGCCGACATCGCCCGCCGTCTGGCCAAGGCCGAGGCGGACTTCGCCAGCAAGGCCGCCCATATCGACGGTCAGTTCTCGCGCCAGGCCGAGCGGATCGAGCAGCGGCTGACCGCCGCCGACGATCGCCACGCCGTCGCGCTGGAGCGTCTGGGCGGCGAGATCACCCGCATCTCCGAACGGCTGTCGGAGCGGATCGCCCAGACCGAGCGGCGCTCGCAGCAGGCGCTGGACGACATCGGCCAGCGCCTGGCCGAAAGCTCCACCCGGATCGAGCAGCGCTACGACCGCGCCTCCGGCGAGCTGGCCGAACGCATGCGTTTGAGCGAGGAGCGCACCGCCCGTCTGCTAACCGAGGCGCGCGAGAGCATCGATCAGCGTACGCCGACGCAAGCCGTGGCCGTTGCGGCGCCGCCGGCCCATGCCTCCGTCCGCGACATGCCGCTGGAGGCCGAGGAGGTCGCTCCCGAGCTCGCACCTGACGCGGCCCAGGCCGACTGGCGCGCCGCCGCCTTTCCTGGCGTCTCCTTCGACGCTGACGACGACTGGGGTGACATCGACGCCGAGGCGAAGCCGGCGCCTGCCGCCACACAGAATGGGTCGCCGACACCGCCGGGACCTTTCGGGGCGTCCAGTTTCTCCTCTTTCGGCGGCGCCGATGTCTCGGACGCCCTCGACGCCACGGCCGAGGCCGCAGCCCCCGTGCCCCCCAAGGCGGAGGCCAGACCCGCCGTCCAGCCGATCGACGACGCGGAGGACGACTTCTCCGCCGATACCGACTTTGTCGATCCGCGCCGTCTGCGCGCCAGCATGAGCGCCGCCGCAGCCGAAGGCCGCGCCGCCTCCACCCGCAGCACCATCGACGCCGCGCGGGCCGCCATGACGCCCGCGGTGGCGGAGGCGCCATCGCGCCTGGGCTTTGGCCTGAACTTGAGGCGTGGCGGCAAGTCCAAGCTGCAGGAGCGGCTGGACAAGCAGGCGGCGCAGGATGGATCGACGGCCAAGAAGGCCTTGCTCGCTTCGGTCACCGCGGTAGCGGTCACCGGAGGCCTGTTCGGCCTGAACGGCCTGGCCGAGGACAAC
>JBIICO010000270.1:0-4230 GCA_044238855.1 Caulobacter sp. | reverse complement strand
GCTGAGCAGCTTCGTGCTGGCCGGGGCGCACGACGCCGGCACCTACGACATGACCAAGATGAAGGCCGTCTGCGACAACGCCAACCTGCTCAACGCCTTCAAGCAGATGATCGTGACCTATTCGGCGGAGGGCTACATCAGCGCGGCGCTGGCCGGGCTGGCCGGGCTGATGATGTCGCTGGATTCCTCGGACAGCCTGAAGATGGTTCAGGACTTCGCGGTGACCCAGAAGGACGATGTCTCGACGCTGCTGGACCTCGGCGTTCGCTATTTCGACTTCCGGCCCGGCTACTGCGCGCCCTCGATCCGCAACGGTGACGACAACATCTACCACCAGCACACCTGCATCCCGGGCGTGCTCTATTCCGACTTCATGACCGACGTCTTCACCTGGCTGACAGCCCACCCCAACGAGATCGTCGTGGTCAGCCTGAACTTCCAAGGCTTCGCCGATGTGACCAACATGGCGCCGACCGTGGATGCGCTGAACAGCCTGACGACGGCCGCCCAGACGGCCGGGTGCAAGGGCCAGGCCCTGATCAACACCGGCGGGCTGGCCGATCTGGCGACGCCTTACGACACGCTCATCAGCGACAATCGGCGGGTGATCTTCCTGAACCAGATCGCCGCCGCGCCGGCGAGCGGCCGCGACACCAACTCGACCGCGAAGTACGATTCCTACAGCGACATCTACAAGACGCTGGATCCTTCGGTGATCGTCGCCCAACTTGAGAAGATGAACGTCGCCGGGCAGGCCGGGTCCGACTACACCGTGATGCAGTTGCAGGCGACGGCCCAGGGCGTGAAGTCGGCCGCCGCCGATACGGTCACCGACGACAGCTGGTCCGGTTCGCCCCTGGTGGCGACCAAGGCGACCTGCGACGCCCAGACCTATCCGTGGCTGCGGGCGAACCTGCGCAAGAACCTCGGCAGCGCCCAACTGATCGTGCTGCTCAACAACTACGCCGACAACGCGCTGGCCTTCCACACCCGTCTAATCATGACCAGCTGAGGATCGTGGACGGCGACAGCCGGCGGCGCATCTCGCAAAAGGCGAAGAGGTCTGGCTCACCTTTATGGGTTGTGAATCCGGGTGGCTCGCGGTCAGACTGACGCCGCCTTGCAAGGAGGTGCGCGATGGCGACGGCATTCACGGTGACCGACGGCGAATACCGCTACACGGGCGCGGCGGCCTGTCCGGCGCCGGGCATGCCGCCCGGTTCCCAGGTCGGGGTCAACGGCTCGACCGATCTCTCCACCGTGATCACGGGCAACAGCGGCGCCCTCGTCAACTGGATCACCCTGATCGCCAGCCGCCGGGCTCGGTATGGCCCTATGTGATCGAGATCAACGGCCAAGGGCCGGTCGGAGCGGGCAGCGGCGCCATGGAACTGGTGTTCACGGACGCGGCCGGCGGGACCAATAGCATCAAGCTCGACAGCAGCACGCCGCAGACGCACACGCTGAAATATACCAGCGACAGCCCCAACATCGTCAGCTTCACGTGGGCGCCCAGCGCCATCTGAGCCGGGGCCGCCGCGGATCGTGGAAGGGGGGCGTCTGACGCCCTCAGCCCTTACGCTTGTCGTCGAGCAGGATCTGGCCTTCCTGCTTGAGCTTGCCGCCGATCTTGCCGGCCAGCATGCCCAGCAGGCCGGGCAGGACCACTTCCATGCGGATGCTGTCGCCGAGCACGTCGAGGTGGCCCCGGATGTCCTGGCCGGCGATCAGGGCCGCGAAGGTCATGCGGTCGCCCTCCCAGGCCTGGTCGACCTTGGCCGCCCCGCCGGGAAGCTTGGCGGTCAGGTCGGCGAAGCCGGTCTCGATGCGCTTGCGGGCCTCTGCGGCGCCCAGGTTGTGCGGGATGGTGACGACTAGCGGCTTGGCCAAGGCGGAGTCTCCGATGCTTTCGGATGGAAACGAAGAAGGCCCCGGATCGCTCCGGGGCCTCGTTCGGGGGCATTCGCTTCAGTGCGTGTCCCCGAGTCTCCGATCTCCTAGCCGCGCTTGTCGACGGCCACGTAGTCGCGCTGGGTTTCGCCGGTGTAGAGCTGGCGCGGACGGCCGATCTTGCGGCCCGGATCCTCGAACATTTCCTTCCACTGGCTGATCCAGCCGACGGTGCGGGCCAGGGCGAACAGCACGGTGAACATGTTGGTCGGGAAGCCCATCGCCCGCAGGGTGATGCCCGAATAGAAGTCGATGTTCGGGTACAGCTTGCGCTCGATGAAGAACGGATCGCTCAGCGCGATCTTCTCCAGTTCCATGGCGACTTCGAGCAGCGGGTCGTTGATGCCCAGCTCGCCGAGCACCTCGTGGCAGGTCTTCTGCATGACTTTCGCGCGCGGGTCGAAGTTCTTGTACACCCGGTGGCCGAAGCCCATCAGCTTGTACTCGCGCTTCTTCACGCCCTCGATGAAGGCCGGGATGTTCTCGACCGTCCCGATCTGCTCGAGCATTTCCAGCGCTTCCTGGTTGGCGCCGCCGTGCGACGGGCCCCACAAGCAGGCGATGCCGGCCGCGATGCAGGCGAATGGGTGCGCGCCCGACGAACCGGCCAGGCGGACGGTCGACGTCGAGGCGTTCTGCTCGTGATCGGCGTGCAGGATGAAGATGCGGTCCATGGCGCGGGTCAGGACGGGGTTCGGAACCCAGTCCTCGGCCGGCACGGCGAAGCACATCCGCAGGAAGTTCTCGGAGTAGCTGAGGTCGTTGCGCGGCGAGATGAACGGCTGGCCGACGGTGTACTTGAAGGCGCGGGCCGCGATCGTCGGCATCTTGGCGATCAGACGGTGCGCGCTGATCTCGCGCTCGCGGGCGTCGTCGACGTTGATGCTGTCCGAGTAGAAGGCCGACAGGGCGCCGACCGCGCCGGTCATGACCGCCATCGGGTGGGCGTCGCGGCGGAAGCCCTCGAAGAAGCGATCGAACTGGGCGTGCAGCATCGTGTGGTAGGTGATGTTGCGCTCGAACTTGCTGAACTCGTCCGCCTTGGGCAGCTCGCCGTTCAGCAGCAGGTAGCAGACTTCCAGGAACGACGAGTTCTCGGCCAGCTGGTCGATCGGGTAGCCCCGGTGCAGCAGGATGCCAGCGTCACCGTCGATGTAGGTGATCTTGCTCTCGCACGAAGCGGTGGAGGTGAACCCCGGGTCGAAGGTGAAGGTGTCGCTGTCCGCGTACCACTTGCGAACGTCGACGACGTCCGGACCCGTCGAGCCCTTGAGGATCGGCAGCTCGAAAGTCTTTTCGCCGATCGTCAGCACCGCCTTATCGGTCATGCCTGATCCTTTTTCGTGAGAGACACACAGTAGCCCGCCCCGAACGGGCGTTTGGTTTGGCGTGGTTATAGCGACTTGCGCGCGCGGTTAAAGCGCGTCGTTGAGGCGGGCCATCGCCTCTTCGCGCCCAAGCGACGCAAGTGTGCGGTTCAGGTCCGGCGATGCGCTGCCCCCGGTCAGAATCGCGCGCAGGGCAGGGCCGAACTTGCCGAATCCGACTCCTTCGGCGGCCGCGAAAGCCTGCAACAGGTCATGTAGCGCATCGGCGCTCCAGTCATTGGTCGCGGCAAGTTGATCGCGCAGGCGGCCGAGCCGCGCCTTCGTTTCGTCGGTGAGCATGCCCTTCGCCTTGTCGTCCAGCACGATCGGGCGCGGACGGAAGACGAAGCTGAGCTGGTCGGCCAGTTCGACGATGGTCTTCGCGCGCTCCTTCACCAGCGGAATGGTGCGCAGGGCGACGGCCCGGCGGGCCACGTCCAGCGGCTCGCCCCGGCGTTCGAACTCGGCGGCGACCAGGTCGAGCAGCCGCGCGTCGTCGGCCAGGCGGATATAGTGGGCGTTGACGTGGGCCAGCTTGGCCCAGTCGAGCTGCGCCGCGCCCTTGTTGGCGTCGGCGATGTCGAACCATTCGATCGCCTGGGCGTCGTCGAACAACTCGTCGTCGCCGTGGCTCCAGCCGAGCCGGGCCAGGTAGTTGCGCATCGACTCGGGCAGGTAGCCCATCTCTGCGAAGTCGGTCACCGCCTTGGCGCCGTGGCGCTTGCTCAGCTTGGCGCCGTCCGGGCCGTGGATCAGCGGGATGTGGCCGAAGGCCGGCACGTCCCATTCCAACGCCTGGTAGATCAGGATCTGGCGGGCGGCGTTGTTCAGGTGGTCGTCGCCCCGGATGATGTGGGTGACGCCCATGTCGTGGTCGTCGACGACGACGGCCAGGTTGTAGGTCGGCGCGCCG
>JBIICO010000212.1:0-5929 GCA_044238855.1 Caulobacter sp. | reverse complement strand
TCCTCGACCACGGTGTCGCCGTTCAGCGGCCCGCGGAAGCGGATGGCGTGCGGCTTGGCCAGATCGGCGGCCGAGGGCTCACGGTCGCGCCAGGGCGATCGCAGGGCGTGGCCGGCGGCATGGGCCTTCTCGCGCGCGGCGGTCAGTTCGTCGCCGGCCAGCCAGCAGCGATAGGCCTTGCCGGCCTCGAGCATCGACATCACCACCTCGCGGTGGCGGTCGGCGCGCGCGTGCTGGAACACCGGCTCGCCGTCATAGGGCAGGCCCAGCCAGGCCAGACCGTCGAAGATCACCTGCACCGCCGCCTCGGTCGACCGTTCGCGGTCGGTGTCCTCGATACGCAGCAGAAATTGTCCGCCGCAATGTTTCGCGTAAAGGTAGTTGAACAGGGCGGTGCGCGCCGTGCCGATGTGCATCGAGCCGGTGGGCGAGGGGGCGATACGGGTGACGACGGGCTTTGAGTCGGACATCTCGATGGGGCCGGAAGGAAGGGCGGCGCCTCTTAGCACGCTGCGGAAGGTGGCAGATAGCCTCGCCGGCCTTCGGAGCCAGGTCGCCGACCAGGCCCAGCGCTGGATGCTGTGGGCGCCGGTCGCCTTCGGGCTCGGCGCGGCGGCCTTCATGACCCTGCGGTTCGAGCCGGATCTCTGGATCGCCGCGTCGGTCGTGGGGCTCGCGGTGGCGCTGGCGGTGATGGCGCGGCGGCTGCCGAACGCGGCCGGCCTGACCGTGCTGACCGCCTTGCTGGCCTTCGCGGCGGCGGGCTTCCTGGCCGGGAAGGTTCGCTCGACCCTGGTCGCCGCCCCCGTCGTCCCGGTCGAGCAGCGGGCGCGGATGGTCGAGGGCTGGGTGGTCGACGTCGCCAGTCCCGGAACCTCGGGCATGCGGCTGCTGATCGCCCCGACCTATGTGCAGGGCTTGGCGCCGGAAGAGACGCCGGTCCGCGTCCGGATCGTCCTGCGCGACACGCCGCCGGTGACGCCGGGTACGCCGATCGCCATTCGCGCCATGCTGAACCCGCCGCCGCCTCCGGCCAGCCCCGGCGCCTACGACTTCGCCCGCGACGCCTGGTTCGACCGTGTCGGCGGCGTCGGTTTCTCGCTGGGCGAGCCGAGGACGGCGGCGGGCCTCCCCCGGCCGCCCTGGCGGCTGCGGCTGACCATGGCGGTCAACGCCCTCCGCTGGCGCCTGGCCGAACGGATCGTCGCCCGCATGGGCCCGGACAGCGGCGGCATCGGCGCGGCCATGGTCACGGGCCACGAGGCCTGGATCACGCCGGAGCAGACCGAGGCCATGCGCGCCTCGGGCCTCGCTCACATCCTGTCGATCAGCGGCCTGCACATGGCCATCGTCGGCGGCTTCGTGTTCGGGGCCGCGCGGCTCCTGATCGCGGCCATCCCCTGGCTCGCCCTGCGCGTGCCGGGGAAAAAGGTCGCCGCCGTCGCCGGCCTGATGGCCGTGGGCGGATACCTGGTGATCAGCGGCATGCCGCCGCCGGCCGAGCGGGCGGCGGTCACCGCCGCCGTCGCCTTCGCCGCCATTCTCGCCGACCGACAGGCGATCAGCCTGCGAGCCCTGGCGCTGGCGGCGCTGATCATCCTGCTGGCCCAGCCGGAGGCCGCCACCGCGCCGGGCTTCCAGATGTCGTTCGCCGCCACGGCCGCGCTGGTCGCGCTGGCGGAGATGTGGCCACGCCCTGTGAAGGAGATCGACACCCCCTGGTGGATCCGCGGCCCGCAGGCCGTCGCCGTCTGGCTGGCCGCCGCCATCGCCGCCAGCTTCGTCGCCGGCCTGGCGACAGGGCCGTTCGCGATGCATCACTTCAACCGCGTCGCCAGCTACGGCCTTGTCGCCAACCTGCTGGTCGCGCCGCTGTCGAGCTTTGTCATCATGCCCTTCCTGGCCATCGGCGCGGTGCTGGAGCCGTTCGGGCTGGGCGGCCCGTTCCTGGCCGTCGCCGGCTGGGGCATCGAGGCGATGGTCGGCGTCGGCGCGGCCACGGCGACCCGGCCCGGCGCGCAGGTGACGGTGGCCAGCGCGCCGCCCGCCGCCCTGCCGCTCGCCTTCCTGGGCGTGATGATCCTGTGCCTGTGGCAGGGCAGGCTGCGCTGGCTCGGCGCGCCGCTGGCGGCCGCGGTGCTGGTCTGGCCCAGGCCTCCGGCGCCGGATGTCTGGATCGCCAGCGACGGCGCCTCGGCCGCCGTGCGCGATGCCGACCGCGCCATCCTGCTGCGTCCGGACAGCCGCCGTTTCGCCGCCGACCTCTGGTCCCGGCGACGCGGGCTGGCAGTGGACGAGGATGCGGAAGCCGCCCGCGATGCGCGTTTCCGCTGCGACCGCTTCGCCTGCCTGCCGACCCGCGACGGCGATCCCGCCCTCTGGGCTGGCCGCAAGACGCCGAAGCCGGAGGTGTTCGAAGAACTCTGCGCGCACGGGCGGCTGGTCGTCATGCGCTCACCGGACCCCGGCTGGCGCTGCGACGGCGTCTTCCTGCTGTCGGCCGCGGACTTCGAGCGCGGCGGCGCGGCCGAACTCTGGCGCACGAAGGACGGCTGGAAGGTGAGGTGGGCCAACGACCTGCGCGGCGAGCGGCCGTGGGTGCGGTGACTAGCGTTCAAACGCCGCCAGGATCGGACAAGGCCCGCTCGCCATCTCGCAGGCGCCGGCCAGCTTCCGCAGCCCGTCCCGGGCCGCTTCCAGCTCGGCGATCTTCTCGTCCAGCGCCGTGATGCGCTCCCGCGCCAGGGCCCGCGCCCGGGCGTGGTCGTGCCCGGCGTCGAGGGCCAGCAGCTCGCCGATCTGCTCCAGCGTGAAGCCGGCCGCTTGGGCGGAGCGGATGAACCGCAGCCGCCGGACGTCCTCGTCGCCGTAGCGCCGCACGCCGCCGCCGAGGCCAGGGCCGTCAGGCCGCGCCGGCGTGCCCAGCAGGCCGCGACGCTGGTAGTAGCGGATCGTCTCCACTCCCACGCCGCCCTGCCGGGCCAGGGTTCCGATCGTCATCGCGGCCATCTGTTGACTCCGTACCATGGTACGGAACCCATATGGGGTGGGACCGCTTATCGACAAGAAGGATCGACCCGATGACGTCCCCCCGCCAGGCCACCCTGTATCGTATGGTGATGGGCCAGCACCTCTGTCCCTGGGGGCTGAAGGCCAAGGACCTGCTACAGCGGAAGGGCTACCGGGTCGACGACCGTCACCTGACCACGCGCGAGGAGACCGACGCCTTCAAGGCCGAGCACGGCGTGACGACGACGCCGCAGGTGTTCATCGACGGCGTCCGGATCGGCGGCTACGACGACCTGCGCCGTCATCTGGGCCTGAGGGTCCGCGACCCGGACAAGACCACCTACACGCCGGTGATCGCCGTCTTCGCGACCACGGCCCTGATGGCCCTTGCTCTCAGCCACGCCACCCTCGGCCAGGCCTTCACCCCGCGCGCGGCGGAATGGTTCATCGGCCTTTCAATGATGGTGCTGGCGCTGCTGAAGCTGCAGGACATCGACAGCTTCTCGACCATGTTCCTGAACTACGACCTGCTGGCCCGCCGCTGGGTCCCCTACGGGCGCATTTATCCGTTCGCGGAACTGGGAGCCGGGGCCCTGATGGTCGCCGGCGCCCTGACCTGGCTGTCCGCCCCGGTTGCGCTGTTCATCGGCGGCATTGGCGCGGTCAGCGTGTTCAAGGCCGTCTACATCGACCGGCGCGAGTTGAAGTGCGCCTGCGTCGGGGGCTCGAGCAAGGTTCCGCTGGGCTTCGTGTCCCTGACCGAGAACCTGATGATGGTCGCCATGGCGGCCTGGATGCTGGCGATGCACGGGTAGGGCGGAATTCATCCGCCATCCGCCACGAGATGACGGAAGTGTCGGGCTGAACAGAAAAAGGGCGCGGCCTGAAACCGCGCCCTTCCGGATTTCAGCGTCGCCGAACCCTAGTGATACTTGCGGATCAGCCCGACCAGCTTGCCCTGGACCTCGACCTGATCGGGACCGTAGACGCGGGTCTGGTACTTGGGATTGGCGGCTTCCAGAGCGATCGACGCGCCCTTCTTGCGCAGGCGCTTGAGGGTGGCTTCCTCGCCCTCGACCAGCGCCACGACGATCTCGCCGCTGTGGGCGGTGTCGGTCTTCCGGATCAGCACATAGTCGCCGTCGAGAATCCCGGCCTCGATCATCGAGTCGCCCTGGACCTCCAGCACATAGTGCTCGCCGGCGCCCAGCAGGCTCTCCGACACCGGTATCCGGTCGCGTTCGACCTGCAGCGCCTCGATCGGCGAGCCGGCGGCGATCCGGCCCAGCAGCGGCAGCTCGCGGACGTTGTCGTTCAGCGTGGTCGGCGTCACCGAGGCCGGGGCGGGCCCGTCGCCCTGGATGACCTGTGGCTTGAACGACTGCCTGCCGCCCGCCGGCGCGGCCGTGGTCGCCTGCTGCGGCAGCTTGGTCACCTCCAGCGCCCGCGCCCGGTGAGGGAGGCGGCGCAGGAAGCCGCGCTCCTCCAGGGCGGTGATCAGCCGGTGGATGCCCGACTTCGACGCCAGGTCCAGCGCCTCCTTCATCTCGTCGAAGGAGGGAGACACGCCTGTCTCCTTGATCCGCTCGTGAATGAACATGAGCAGTTCGTGCTGCTTGCGCGTGAGCATCGCCGAGAACCTCGCCGCCGAATCTGTTCACGGAACACACCGCGAACTTCGTTGGATGTTCTCTAGGCGTTCTTGGTTTCTGTCAAGTTAACGCGGTGATGTCGCGTGGCGGACACGGAAACGGCGCGTCGGCGCGCTCGTTCGGCTGCGGCGACTGAACCGGGAAGCGCGGCGGAAAGCGTACGCGGTTCCGCCGCCCGAACGCGGTCCAGGTCGTTGAAGCTGGAGCCCGCTGTTCCGCTCGGATGGTTCCATCTGACCCGGGCGTGCTTCAGGGCCGCCGCTCGGCCCCCGCTTCGCCGATCTCCCATGACCTCGACGGCCGGCGTGCTAGGCTGGCGGCCATGATCCGCACCGCCACCTGCTCTTGCGGACAGCTTTCCATCGCTTGCGAGGGCGAGCCTGTTCGTGTCTCGGTCTGCCACTGCCTGGCCTGTCAGCGCCGCACGGGCAGCGCCTTCGGCTCGGCGGCCTTCTTCCCGAAGGGCCAGGCGACGGCCAGTGGCGACTCCCACACGTGGGAGCGGAAGGGCGAAAGCGGCCTCGGCGCCGTCTTCCACTTCTGCCCCACCTGCGGCGCCACGGTGTTCTGGATGCCGAAGTTCCGCCCCGACCGCGTCGCCGTCGCGATCGGCGCCTTCGCGGACCCGGGCTTTCCGCCGCCGGAAAAGGAGGTCGACGCCGAGACCGCCCATCCCTGGGTGGCCATCGCGAACGTCGAATCCGAGTAGGATTTGCCGTTCATGCCGGCCATCCGCCGGGTCAGCGGGGCAGGGTTTACAGGCCCAGCAGGGCCCGCGTCGCGGCCTCGACGTCCGTCTGCCGCATCAGGCTCTCGCCGACCAGCATCGCCCTGGCGCCGGAGCCCTCCAGCCGCGCCGCGTCGGCGGCGGTGAAGAGGCCGCTTTCGGTGACCAGCAGCGCGCCCTTCGGCGCCCGCGCGGCCAGCCGCTCGGTGATCGCCAGGTCGACGGTGAAGGTCTTCAGGTCGCGGTTGTTGACACCCACCAGCGTCGCGCCCAGCGCGCCGGCCCGGTCCATCTCGGCCTCGTCGTGCACCTCGACCAGCGCGTCCATGCCCAGCCGCGCCGCTTCGCTCATCAGCTCGCCGGCCAGCGTGTCGTCGATCATGGCCAGGATGACGAGGACGGCGTCGGCCCCGAGGGCGCGGCTCTCGGCCACCTGCCAGGGGTCGACCAGAAAGTCCTTGCGGATGCAGGGCAGGGACGTGGCGTCGCTGGCCGCCTCCAGGTAGCTGTCGGCGCCCATGAAGCTCGGTCCGTCGGTCAG
>JBIICO010000118.1:0-10186 GCA_044238855.1 Caulobacter sp. | reverse complement strand
AGGCGATGTCGAGGTGCGCCCAGGGCAGGCCGTTGACGTGGCGCTGCAGGAACAGGGCGGCGGTGATCGAGCCGCCGGCCCGGCCGTTGCCGACGTTCTTCATGTCGGCGATCGCGCTGTCGACGTGCTTGTCGTAGATGGCCGGGATCGGCATCCGCCACAGCGGCTCGTTCGTGGCCTTGGAAGCCGCCAGAAGGTTTTCCGACAACTCGTCGTCATTGCTGAACAAACCGGCGTAGTCGTTGCCCAGCGAGATAATGATCGCGCCGGTCAGGGTGGCCAGGTCGACCATGAACCGCGGCTTGAAGCGGTCCTGGCAGTACCAGAGGGCGTCGGCCAGCACGAGGCGGCCTTCGGCGTCGGTGTTGATGACCTCGATGGTCTGGCCCGACATCGAGGTGACCACGTCGCCCGGACGCTGGGCGTTCCCGTCCGGCATGTTCTCGACCAGGCCGACGATGCCGACCGCGTTGACCTTGGCCTTGCGGGCCGCGAGCACGTGCATGAGGCCGACCACGGC
This sequence comes from Caulobacter sp., assembly GCA_044238855.1. GTDB lineage: Bacteria > Pseudomonadota > Alphaproteobacteria > Caulobacterales > Caulobacteraceae > Caulobacter. Next base: position 9,666 of record JBIICO010000118.1, on the reverse strand, counting down.
GGCCGAGCCGCCCATGTCCCACTTCATGTCTTCCATGCCGTCGGCGGGCTTCAGGCTGATGCCGCCGGTGTCGAAGGTGACGCCCTTGCCGACGAAGGCGACCGGCTGGCTGTCGCCGCCGCCCTTCCACTGCATGACCACCAGCTGGCTTTCGCGGATGCTGCCCTGGCCGACGCCGAGCAGGCTGCCCATGCCGAGCTTGGTCATCTCGGCCTCGCCGAGGATCTCGACCTCGAGGCCCAGCGATTCGAGCTCCTTGATCCGGCGCGCGTATTCGGTCGGGTACAGGACGTTCGGCGGTTCGGAGACCAGATCGCGCGAGAAGTAGACAGCCTCGCCCAGCGCCTTCAGCGGCGCGTAGGCGGCTTCGGCGGCGGCGACGTCGTCGACGGCGACCTTAACCGTGGTGACCGAGGGCTTCTTCTCGGCCTTCTCGGTCGTGCGGTACTTGTCGAAGCGGTAGGCGGCCAGCGAGACGCCGAGCGCGGCGCGGGCCGCGTCCTCGGCCTTGGCGCCCGGCAGCAGGATGGTCAGGGTCTCGACGCCGCTGAGCTTCACCGCGGCGTAGGCGTGGGCCGCGAAGGTCTCGGCCGCTTCACCGCCGAAACCGTCCTTGCCGCCCGCGCCGACCACGACCAGCCGCTGGACGTCGACGCCGCCCGGCGCGACCAGCTCGACCGTCTGTCCGGCCTTGCCGGCGTAGCGGGTGGAGGCGGCGATGGCGCGCGACACCGCGCCGTCGGTGGCCTTGTCCAGATCCTCGGCGGCCCAGCTGAGCTGGCCGTCTTCGAACGCGACGACGGCGACAGCGCCTCCCGCGGGAGTCTTGCTGCGGTCGGAGGCGACGAACTCGATGCGCATGGAACGCTCCTGATTGTGCTGCGCGGGGCATAGTCCAACCCGGGACGGGAGGGAAGCGCGGGCGGTTGTGTCCGACGCGTGCGGGCGTATAGAACGGACCTCCCCCGCTTTGGGGTTTTCCCTGACTCCCCACGGGCTCCCGCCGTCTCCCGATGCGTCTGATCGAGCGCTACCTCTTCAAACAGCTCCTGACGCCGACGCTCCTGGCGGCCGCGGCGCTCGGCGCTGTCGGCCTGCTGAGCCAGAGCCTGGGCCGCCTCGACATCATCATCGAGCAGCGCCAGACGGCCTGGGTGTTCCTGCAGGTCATCGTGCTGGCCATGCCGCAGCTGATGAACCTGATCCTGCCGATCGCCATCTTCGTCGCCGCCCTGGTGGCGCTGAACCGCTTGCAGACCGACCATGAGCTGGTGGTCTGCCAAGCGGGCGGCATGAGTCGCTGGCGGATGATCTCGCCGGCCATGCGGCTGGCGGTGGGAGCTGTTCTGGTCGGCCTGCTGGTCAACCTGTGGATCCAGCCGGCGTCCTACCGGGCCATGCGCGAGATCGTGCAGGCCGCCCGCAGCGACCTGGCCGCCACACTGGTGCGCGAGGGCGAGTTCACCGAGCCCGCGCCGAAACTGACCGTCTACGGCCAGAACGTCGCCCCCGACGGCAAGATCACCAACCTGTTCATCCACCATCGCAAGCCGGACGGCGGAGCGACGACCTACACCGCCCGCGAGGGCCGCATCACCTACCGCGGCGGCGAGCCCGTGCTGGTCATGCGCCACGGCTCGAACCAGGAATTCTCGTCCACGGGGGTGCTGAACTACCTGTCGTTCGAGGAGTACGCGTTGGAGCTGGCGCCGTTCCTGAACATGCCCGATACGGTGACCTACAAGGCCTCCGACCGCTATCTGCACGAGCTCTTCTTCCCGGACCTGACCCAGAGCTACGAGGCCAAGAACAAGGACAAGCTGCTGGCCGAGGGGCATGCCCGCCTCGCCTCGCCGCTCTACAGCCTGGCGTTCATGGCCATGGCGCTGGCCGCGGTGCTGGGGGCCAGCTTCAGCCGCCTCGGCTACGGCAAGCGGATCGCCGCCATCGGCGCGGCCGCGGCCTTCCTGCGCATCATCGGCTTCGCGGTCGAATCAGCCAGCGAGGACACGCCCGCGCTCAACGCCCTGCAGTATCTGATCCCCCTGCTGGCCACTGCCTGGGGCCTGCGACAGCTGTACCGGCCGGTCCGCCGGCGCCACGGCTGGCGCGAATGGCTGCCGTTCGACCAGGACGACCCGCGCGCCAAGGGAGTTCCGGTATGAACCTGACCGTCGGCCGGCTGGAACGCTACGTCCTGGCGCGCACCCTCGCGGGCGTGGCCGGCGCCCTGGCCGTGATCGGGGCGGTGATCCTGCTCATCGATTTCGTCGAGGTTTCGCGCACGGTCGGCGGGCGCGGCGACGCGGGCTTCCCGCGGCTGCTGTGGCTGACCCTGCTCAAGGCGCCGTCGACGGTCCTGACCCTGCTGCCGTTCGCCTTCCTGTTCGGCACGCTCGCCGCCTTCGTCGGCCTGAACCGGCGCAGCGAGCTGATCGCCATGCGCGCCGCCGGCGTCTCGGCCTGGCGCTTCATCCTGCCGGCCGCCATCGCCGCCTTCTTGGTCGGGGCGTTGACCGTGGCGGCCCTGAACCCGTTGGCCGCCATGCTGGGCGCGGAGTTCGAGCAGTCGCGCGACGCGGTGCTGGAGGAGTTCCAGACCTCGACGCCGAAGGACACCTGGCTGCGCCAGGGCGACGACAAGAGCCAGGTGGTGATCCGCGCCCGCTCGCACGACGAGACCGACGGCACCGTCCGGCTGAAGGACGTGTCGATGTTCAAGTACCGCGTGAACGCGGCCGGGGGGCTGGAGTTCGAACGCCGCATCGAGGCCGAGGAAGCGGTTCTGCAGCCCGGCTACTGGCGGCTGAGGGGCGTTCGCGAGGCCGCGCCGGGCGCGGGCTCGGTGCGGTCGGAAACGCTGTCGATTCCCTCGACCCTGGACGAACAGGCCGCCATCGAACGCTTCACCACGCCCGAGGCGATCGCCTTCTGGCGCCTGCCGGCGACCATTCGGGGCACTGAAAAGGCGGGCTTCTCGGCCCTGCCCTATCGCCTGCGCCTGCACCAGCTGCTGGCCACGCCGCTGCTGTTCGCGGCCATGTCGGTGCTGGCGGCGGCCTTCTCGCTGCGGCTGATGCGGCTGGGCGGGCTGGCCGCGCTGGCCGGGTCCGGCGTGGCGCTGGGCTTCGTGTTCTTCTTCTTCAATCAGTTCTGCGGCGCGCTGGGCAAGGCGGAGATCGTGCCCGCCTTCATGGCCGCCTGGGCGCCACCCCTGCTCGCGCTGTTATCGGGACTGACGTTGCTTTGCTATACGGAGGACGGCGGAATCGTGCGGGGGCGCGTCGCCGGGAGGAAGAGCGCCATATGACGACCGCCAGCCGAGCCACGAATCCCGCCCCTGGGCGTGGTCGCCTGCTCGCCGGCGCGGCGGTGCTCGCCCTTTGGGCGGCGCAGCCTGCGCTCGCCCAGGACGTCACACCGCCCGCCGCGCCCGCCGCCGACGACGGCCTGGGCACGACCGGCTTCTATCTGGAATCCGACACCCTCATCCAGGACGACGCCAACCAGATCGTCAGCGCCGAGGGCGACGTCGAGGTCCGCTATCGCGGCCGCACCCTGCGCGCCCAGTCAATCGTCTACGACGTCAAGACCGGCGTGATCGTGGCGCGGGACCAGGTGGTGGTCATCGACCCGTCCGGGGCCGTGACCTTCGCCGACGAGATGGCCCTGGACGAGGAAATGCGCGCCGGCGTGGCCCGCGGCTTCTCCGCCCGGATGGCCAACAACGCCAAGCTGGCCGCCAGCACCGCGATCCGCCGCAGCGACGAGATCAATGAGCTGAACCAGGCGATCTATACGCCGTGCGAGCTCTGCGCGACCGACAAGACCAAACCGCCCACCTGGTCGATCCGGGCTGAAAAGGTGGTCCAGGACCGCGAAAAGCAGGTCGTCTACTACCGCAACGCCGTCATCGAGATGTGGGGCGTGCCGGTCTTCTACGCTCCCGTCTTCTGGCACGCCGACCCCAGCGCCGAGCGCAAGTCCGGCCTGCTGGCGCCCAAGATCGTCGGCTCCGACCGCCGCGGCCTGTCGTACGAGCAGCCGTACGCCTGGATCATCTCGCCGTCGGAAGACCTGGTGATCAGCCCGCAGCTCAACACGAAGGTGAACCCCTTCGTGAACTTCCAGTACCGGAAGCGCTTCTGGTCCGGCCAGATCAACGCCCGCTTCGGCTACACCTACGAATACGACCTGGACGATGACGGCGACCGCATCGGCGATCAGACCTCGCGCAGCTACATCCTCGCCGACGGCGCCTTCCAGATCGACGAGAACTGGCGCTGGGGCTTCGCGGCCGAGCGGGCCAGCGACGACCTGATCTTCGACAAGTACGACATCGGCGACGTCTACCGTCAGCGCGGTCTGATGCCGTCGGACGACCGGCGACTGACCTCGCAGATCTACGCCGTGCGTCAGGACGAGCGGTCGTGGTTCTCGATCTCGGCGCTCAGCATCCAGGGTCTGCGCCCGACCGACATCGACCGCACCTTCCCGACCATCGCCCCGCTCGTCGAGGCGCGCTGGGAACCGGACCAGCCCGTGCTGGGCGGTCGCCTGCGCATCCAGGGCAGCGCAGTGGCCCTGAGCCGCGAGCAGTCGCAGTATGTGTCCACCGATCCGGGCGTCGACAGCCGCCGGGCCAGCGTCGAGGCCGACTGGCGAGACAGCTACACCTTCAAGAGCGGCCTGCGACTGACCCCGTTCGCCCAGGTTCGCGGCGACGTCTACAACGTCGACGAAAACCCGCCGACCTACGACGATCAGAACGTCACCCGCCTCGTCGGCGTGGCCGGCGTCGACGTCAGCTATCCGATGTGGCGCCGCGACGGCGACCGCACCATCGTGCTCGAGCCGCTGTTGCAGATCGCCCTGTCGCCAGACAGCGACCCCGACTCGCGTATCCCGAACGAGGACAGCGTGGTCCTTGAGTTCGACGAGACCAATCTGCTCCAGGCCGACAAGTTCCCGGGCTTCGACCTCTACGAGGGCGGCCAGCGGATCAACGTCGGCGCCCGGGCTACGGTGATGTACGACGACGGCCGGGGCGGCAGCATCCTGGTCGGCCGCAGCTTCCGCGCCGAGAACGACCCGCAGTTCCCCGCCCGCAGCGGCCTGCAGACCGAGAAGTCGGACTGGATCGTCGCGGCCGAGGGCCGTCCGATCAAGGGCGTCAGCTTCTTCACCCGCGCCCGCTTCAGCGAGGACGAGGGCGACGTGCGGCGCATCGAAGCAGGCGTCAACGTCGAGACCGAGCGCGCCCGCGGCTTCGTGCGCTATCTGCGCGACAACCAGGACATCACCGGCGTCCAGCGCGAGGATCTCGACTTCGCCGGCGAGTTCATGGTGACCAGGAACTGGGGCGTCACGGTCGCCGGCGTCCGCGACGTCGAGAGCGACGTGTGGCGGCGCCAGGAACTCGGCGCGATCTACCGCGACGACTGCCTCGACATCGCCGTGGTGTGGGTCCACGAGGAAACCTACAACCGCACGCTGGGTCCGTCGGACTCGGTGATCCTGCGCCTAACGCTCGCCACATTGGGCGATAAAGGCTACAGCCAATGACCGACGGCCGGAGCGATAGGGTCCCGCCGTGCGAACGATTCAGGGGAACGACTAGATTGATGATGTCGGCGCGTAGCGTGACGGGCCTGGCCGCGGCGGCCGCGTCCGCCTTGAGCCTTGGTCTCGCCCCCATAGCGGCCGCGCAGCAGGTCGCCCCGGCGCCCGGCTCGGCCGATGCCGCCCTCGCCGCCTCGGCCCAACCTGAATCGGCCTTGGGCGAAAGCGTCGCGGCCGTCGTCAACGACGACATCATCTCGACCTACGACCTGGTCCAGCGGATGCGACTGCTGGCGGTGACGTCGGGGATCCAGCCCGACCAGAACACCCTGCCCCAGCTGCAGCGCGAAGCCATGCGCTCGCTGATCGAGGAGCGGCTCCAGATCCAGGAGCTGCGCCGCGTCGAGAAGGAGCACAAGACCGAGATCATCGCGTCCGACGCCGACGTCGACGCCGAGATCACGGACGTGGCCAAGGGCAACAACCTGACCGGCGAACAGCTGCTGGCCCAGCTGGCCGCCGCCGGCATCGCTCCCGACACCCTGCGCGCCCAGATTCGCGCCGAGGTCAGCTGGCAGGGCTATATCCGCGGCCGCTACGGCTCGCGCCTGCGCATCGGCCAGGACCAGATCAAGGCCGTGCAGGACCAGCTGATCGCCTCGGCCAGCAAGCCGCAGTACCAGATCAGCGAAGTCGTCATCGATCCGAACCGGGTCGGCGGCACGGACAACGCCATGCAGGGCGCCGGACAGCTGGTCCAGCAGATGCAGCAGGGCGCGCCCTTCCCGGCCGTCGCCCGTCAGTTCTCGTCGTCGGCCACCGCGGCCAACGGCGGCGACGCCGGCTGGGTCGGCTCGGGCGAGGTCCCGGCCGAAGTCGAAGCCGTGCTCGACCAGCTGCGCCCCGGCCAGCTGTCGAACCCGATCCTGACCCAGGACGGCGTCTACATCGTCTACCTGCGCGACAAGCGCGCCGGCTCCAACGTCCAGCTGGTGACGCTGAAGCAGGTCGCCGTGCCGCTGGCCCAGGACGCCTCGGCCGACCAGGTCGCCGCCGCCCAGGCCGCGCTGGAAAGCCTGCGCCCGAAGGTGACCAGCTGCGCCAACCTCGAAACCGCCGCCTCGGGCGTCGACGGCGTCGTCGCCGGCGACCTGGGCGAGGCCGAGATCGGCGGACTGAACCCGGACTTCCAGGCCGCCGTGGCCTCGACGCCGGACGGCCAGCTGTCGCAGGCGATCCGCACCGGCGCCGGCCTGCACCTGATCATGGTCTGCGGCCGTCGCCAGAGCGGCGCCCAGGTTCCCAGCCCCCAGCAGATCGAGAACCGCCTGTTCGGTCAGCAGCTGGCCATGATCTCCAAGCGCCTGCTGCGCGACCTGCGCAACGTCGCCACCGTCGAGACCCGGTGACGACCAGACCACTCGCGCTCAGCCTCGGCGATCCCGCCGGGATCGGCCCCGAGATCACGACCAAGGCCTGGCGCGCGCTGCGCCAGGATGGCCCCGCCTTCATGGTCATCGGCGACGCCGAAGCCCTCGCCAGCGCTTCGGCGGCGGCGCCGGTCAAGGTCGTCACCCGGCCGGAGGAGGCGCCGCGCGTCTTCGCCGAAGCGATCCCGGTCCTCGACCTGCCGCTGGCCGGGCCCGTCGTGGCCGGACAGCCGTCTTCGGCCAACGCCCCGGCCGTGATTCGCTGGATCGAGACCGGCGCGGGTCTGGCCCTGTCCGGCGCGGTCGGCGGGCTGGTGACGGCGCCGATCGCCAAGGCGCCGCTCTACGCCGCCGGCTTTCGCTTTCCCGGCCACACCGAATTCCTCGCCGAGCTGACCGCCGCCGGCCGCCACGACGGCGCGCGCGGACCGGTGATGATGCTGACGGCCGCCGACCTGCGCGTGTCGCTGGTCACCATCCACGAGCCGATCGCCCGCGTGCCGTCGCTGCTGACCATCGAGAAGATCGTCAACGCCGGCCTCGTCACCGCCCAGGCCTTGCGCCGCGACTTCGGCATCGAGCATCCGCGGCTGGCGGTGGCGGGCCTGAACCCGCACGCCGGCGAGTCGGGCTCCATCGGCCGCGAGGAGGTCGAGACCGTCGAGCCGGCGGTGCGGGCGCTGCGCGACCTGGGCGTCGACGCCAGGGGGCCCACCCCCGCCGACACCCTGTTCCACCCCGAGGCTCGCGCCCGCTACGACGCCGCGCTGTGCCTCTACCACGACCAGGCCCTGATCCCCGTGAAGATGCTCGACTTCTGGGGCGGCGTGAACGTCACCCTGGGCCTGCCCATCGTCCGCACCTCCCCCGACCACGGGACCGGCTTCGACATCGCCGGCCGGGGCATCGCGCGCCCGGACTCGATGATCGCCGCGATCCGGCTGGCGGCGGAGATCGCGGGACGGCGGGGAAGCTAGCGCCGCCATCCTCGCGCCTGCCGCGATGACCCAAGCGGGGCGCGGTGAGGGAGTGGCCTCGGCCCCGCGAAGCGCGTAACAGGCGCTATCCGTGTTCATGGGTCCTCGCGACAAGCGCGAGGATAACGATTGTTGGGAAGGCCCTTCGAGGACCGATGACCCGTATCGAAGACCTGCCCCCGCTCCGCGAGAGCCTGGCCGAGCACGGCCTGCTGGCCAACAAGAGCTTCGGCCAGCACTTCCTGCTGGACCTGAACGTGACCCGGAAGATCGCCCGGCTAGCCGGTCCGCTGGAGGGCCAGACGGTCATCGAGGTCGGCCCCGGCCCCGGCGGCCTGACCCGCGCGCTGGTCGAGGCCGGCGCCCACGTCATCGCCGTGGAGAAGGACGCCCGGTTTCTGCCGCTGCTGAACGAACTGGCGGCCGTCTCCGAGGGTCGCCTGACCCTGGTCGAGGCCGACGCGCTGAAGGTCGACGAGGCCGCGCTGGCGGGTGGCCCGGGCCATGTGGTCAGCAACCTGCCCTACAACGTCGGCACGCCGCTGCTGATCAAGTGGCTGACAGGGCCGTGGAAGCCGGTGTCGATGACGCTGATGTTCCAGAAGGAGGTCGCCGACCGCATCGCCGCCCCGCCGGGCGCCGGCGCCTATGGCCGTCTGAGCGTGGTGTCGCAGGCGCTGGCCCGCGCCAGGGTAGTCATGGACCTGCCCGCCCGCGCCTTCACGCCGCCGCCCAAGGTGGCGTCGGCCGTGGTGCGGCTGGACCCGCTGGCGGACGGCCTCTCCGCCGCTGAGGTCGCGACGCTGGAACGGGTGACCGCCGCCGCCTTCGGCCAGCGCCGCAAGATGCTGCGCTCCAGTCTCAAGAACCTAGGCGGCGAAGCGCTCTGCGAAAAAGCCGGCATCGACCCCAACGTCCGGGCCGAAACCGTGCCGGTCGAAGGGTTCCTGAGGCTCGCGCGGGCGCTCTGATGCGCGGCCGCCTCAGAAGCGGTAGCCGACCCGGGCGTAGTAGAAGCCGCCGTTGATGCCGAACGGCGAGAAGGCCGGGTAGATCTCGACCGCCGGGTTGCCCGCCGCCGCGCTGGCCGCGAGCCCGTCCGGGTCGACCTTGTCCGGATGGACGTCGAACAGGTTGTTGGCGCCCATCTTCAGCGTCACCTGCTCGGTGAAGCGGTAGCTGACCACCAGGTCGGTGATCAGCTTCTCGCCGGCCTTGTCGAGATAGTAGTTGCCGTCGCCGGGATCGGACCAGCGCGATGTCTGGCCGTACCAGGTTCCCCGCAGGTCGACGCTCCAGGGGCCGTTCTGCCAGAAGCCGCCCAGCACCACCTTCATCTTCGGCGAGGCGGTCTCCAGCGTCGACAGGGCGACTTTGTCGAACAGGCTCTGGCCCGAGGCGGTCAACTGCGCCGGCGTGGCGCGCACGCCGATGACCTTGGTGGTGTTGTAGTTGGCGGCCAGGGTCCAGTCGACGCGGCCCGGCAGGCCGAAGCTTCCCGACCAGGTGACGACCAGGTCCGCGCCCCGGGTGCGGGTGTCGACGCCGTTGGAGAAGACGTTGATGCCGCTGAACGGCACCGGCTCCAGCACGTTGCCGTTGGCGGCGATGGCGTCGTTCACGGCCTGCGACTTCAGCACGCCGTCATAGTAGCCGTAGAGGGTGCCCGAGCCGACGACGCGGTCCTCGACCTCGAT
>JBIICO010000131.1:0-9519 GCA_044238855.1 Caulobacter sp. | reverse complement strand
TCTTGCGCAGCAGTTCAGCCTGCCGCCAAAGGCTGGGATTGACCGTGCCGGGCGCCTCGCCGGTGATGAAGTCCCAGGCCGTCAGGTCCCAGGCGACGCCGCCGTCGGCCCGGCGGATCACCGGATCAGCCCGCGTGCCGACAAAGCCCCGCGTGGCGAAGTCGTAGTCCTGGCGGTCGGCGAAGGGCAGCGAGTCCTTCAGCGCCTTCTGGGCCTTGAGGGTGGCGGCGGACGGCGCCTCGGCGGCGGCGACGGGGCCTGCCAGCAGCGAAGCCGTCAGCAGGGCGATGATCGAACGGCGCATGGTTTCCCCCGGTTTTGTCGTGTTGTGGCAAGGCTATCGCAACGACCACGCCAGACTGTCACCTCAGGTACAGTTCGGTCAGGGGCGTTGATCGCCGTCCTCGCGCTCCGCCGCGTCCTCGCGATTGCGCAGCCACTTGCGGGCCACCCAGGCGCCGCCGACCCAGATCACGGCGGCCAGGATGAGCAGCACCACATGGGGCGTGCTGTCCCCGCCGCCCTCGCCGATGGTCTGGAACAGCTGGAACGCCGAGTTCCCGGCGAAGGCCGTGAGGGCGATCTTCGGAATGATGCCGATGCCGGTGCCGGCCAGGAAGTGGCGGAACTTCATCGGCGCGACGCCGGCGGCCATGTTGACCACGATGAAGGGCGCCGCCGGCACCAGCCGCACGATCAGGCTGGCCATGAAGCCGTTGCGGCCGATCAGCTTCATGAACCGGGCGACGCCTTCGCTGGCCACGTCCTTGATCAGCCGCCCGCCGAACAGCCGTCCGAGCCAGAAGCCGATCGAGGACGACACCATGGTGCCGATCCAGCTGTAGATCAGCCCCGTCCACGGCCCGAAGGCCACAACGGCGGCGGCGATCAGTACGAACTGGGGCACGCCGATGAAGGCCAGGATGGCGAAGGCGCTGACCGCCACCGGCAGCGCCCAGATCCCGTGCGCCGCGCCCAGCCAGCCCTCGACCGCCGCCTCGCCGTTCACGCCCAGCAGCGGGGCCGCGAACAGGAAGACCACCCCCACCCCGCCGAACAGCAGGAACGAGACCGCCACCGTGCGCCAGGCCCGGGCGTCCATGTTGGTGATGAATTCGATGACGCGCTTCATGGTCGCCAAGGCCTCGCGCATAGCGGCGGGCGGGTCAAGCGATGCGGCCGCCTTCGCCCGCTTCGTTGCACCGCAGCGGAGTCGCGCGTAAGACCCCCGGCAATCCGAACACGACAGACAGTCCGGGGAGCCCCATGTCGCTAGAGTCCGACGCCCTGCGTCGCATCGCACCGTCCGCCACCATCGCCATCAGCGCCAAGGCGCGGGCGCTGAAAGCGGAAGGCAAGAACGTGATCGCCCTCAGCGCGGGCGAGCCGGACTTCGACACCCCGGACAACATCAAGAACGCCGCGATCGACGCGATCCGCGCCGGCAAGACCAAGTACACCGACCCGGACGGCATGCCCGAGCTGAAGGCCGCCATCTGCGCCAAGTTCAAGCGCGAGAACGGCCTCGAGTACAAGCCGAGCCAGGTCCACGTCGCCCCCGGCGGCAAGCCGGTGATCTACAACGCTTTCGTCGCAACCCTGAACCCGGGGGACGAGGTCATCATCCCGGCGCCCTACTGGGTGTCGTACCCGGACATGACCCTGCTGGCCGGCGGCACGCCGATCAGCATCGAAACCACGGCCGAGAGCGGCTTCAAGCTGGATCCGGCGGCGCTGGAAGCGGCGATCACGCCGAAGACCAAGTGGCTCCTGATCAACAGCCCGTCCAACCCGTCGGGCGCCGCCTACACCCGCGAGGACCTGCAGGCGATCGCCGACGTCCTGCTGCGCCACCCGCATGTCTGGGTGCTGACCGACGACATGTACGAGCACCTGGTGTTCGACGACTTCGAGTTCGTGACCATCGCCCAGGTCGAGCCGAAGCTCTACGACCGCACCCTGACCATGAACGGGGTCAGCAAGGCCTACGCCATGACCGGCTGGCGGATCGGCTACGCGGCCGGCCCGGAGCCGCTGATCAAGGCCATGGGCAAGATGATCAGCCAGACCACCTCCAACCCCTCGTCCATCTCGCAATGGGCGGCGCTGGAGGCGCTGAACGGCACGCAGGACTTCATCAAGCCGAACGCCAAGCTGTTCCAGAAGCGCCGCGATCTGGTGGTCTCGATGCTGAACCAGGCGCAAGGCATCCACTGCCCGACCCCGGAAGGCGCCTTCTACGTCTACCCGTCGGTGCAGGGCCTGATCGGCAAGACCGCGCCGAGCGGCAAGGTGATCGCCTCGGACGAGGACTTCGCCAACGAACTGCTGGAAGCCGAGGGCGTTGCCGTTGTCCACGGCGCGGCGTTCGGCCTGTCGCCGTTCTTCCGCATCAGCTACGCGACCAGCGAGGACGTGCTTGAGGACGCCTGCGGCCGCATCCAGCGCTTCTGCGGCAACGTGAAGTAAGACTACCGCTTCTGGCAGAGGTCCTGGAACAGGGCGGAGTCAGCCGCGTCGAGGATCTCGAACCACTTGTCGAGCGCGACGTCGGCAGCGGGCGGCGGCTTCACCGAGCCGTCGGCGTTGAAGCGCGCGATGGCGAGGATCTTCTTGCGCTTCGCCGCACAGTCGAACTCCAGGCGCGAATAGATCGTCGGCACCCCGATCTTGGCCATCGAAGGGGTCGGTTCGGCCATCTTCCAGACCGTGGCGCTGGAGCCTTTCCGCGTGACGACGGGCTGCCGATAGTAGCTGTAGGAGCTATCCGACGCGAAGTTCGGCCATTTCGCCAAGACCTCGGCCTTGGGCGCCGGCGGCGTCTGGGCGCCAGCGGCCGTCGCCGTGGCGAGCGTCGCGGCGGCGAACGAGATGGCGGCGATCCTGCGAAACATGGGCGACTCCTTGTGGAAGCGTCCTGCCTAGCTTTCACGTCTGTCCGCCTTCATCCCCTAATTGGGGGGCATGAGCCGCCAGCGGGCCTACTTCAGAGCGTTGGCGCGCTGCAGAATGCCGTCGCCACCCTTGCCCTACTGCTGGCCGCGGCCCTCGATCGTCAGGACCGGCGTTCGGCCTGTCGCCGTTCTTCCGCATCAGCTACGCGACCAGCGAGGACGTGCTTGAAGACGCCTGCGGCCGCATCCAGCGGTTCTGCAACAGCGTGAAGTAAGACGTCGAAGGGCGGCCCGCGGGCCGCCCTTTTTCCTTTCCCGCCTACTCCCCGTACACCGACCGCCCAAGCCACCGCTTGGCGGATCGTCGCGCCAGGTCGATGGCCCGGTCGACCGGGCCATAGGGATTGAGTGGCGGGGTCGATTCGTCGATCTCGACGGCGTCGACCAGCGGAGGGCAGTCGCCCTTGACCCCGTAGAAGAAGCCGAAGTGCCAGCTGGGCCGGGTCTTCTTCGAGAGCTTGCGGATCTGGTTGTAGGACGGCGGCGAGGCCCGGAAGACACGGTTGAAGCCGGCGTTCTTCAGCATCATCACCACCGCCGCCTGCGAAGGCGTGGTCACGATCTCGCTCATTCCCGAGCCGGGCAGGCCGACCTCCTCCTTGCGGATGCGCAGGATGGGCTTGCGGTCCTCGCCGTTCATCCAGGTCTGCACCGCGATCACCCGGCTGGTCATGGCGCTGATCCGGTTCAGCGTCCCGATCGGGTCGGACAGGTGATAGAGCAGGCCGTAGAAGAGCGTGGCGTCGAAGGGCTCGGCGAAGCGCCGGTCGGCCCCGGTCAGCTCCTGGACGTCGCCGCAGACGAAGTTGGCGCCGGAGGCGAAATACTCCCGGATCAGCTCGGCCCGGCGGATCGCCTCGGCGCGGGCGTCGACGCCGAACACCTCGGCGCCCTCTTTCTCGTAGGCGAAGCTGTACCAGCCGTCGTTGCAGCCCACGTCGAGGAAGCGCTTGCCCTCGAAACCGCCCAGGATCCTCTCGAGGTTCGGCTTGTCGACCGAGAACCGCCATGGGTGCCACGGGCGGTAGTACTCCTTGACCAGCGTCTGCCCCGGTATGTCGTACGGGTGACGCCAGTCTTTGATTTCGAGGATCTCGTCGAGGACGGTCATTCAAGGCTCCGGATAGACCAACCAAACCAGAGACGCCCCCGATGAAATCTAGATCAGGCCAAGCAGGCGGCAATGGGGCGAAACCCTGACGCCGGGCGCCGCCAAGTTCGCGCTTGTCTGTCCCGGGGGAAGGCCCGGCAGGCTGTCCTCAACGAGATAGAGGGAAACGCCATGACCGATCTGTTCGACCCCTGCGAGTTCAACGGACTGAAGCTGCGCAACCGCATCGTGCTGTCGCCGCTGACGCGGACGCGCGCGGACATGGACGGCAAGGTCGGCGAGCTTCAGGCGACCTACTACGCCCAGCGGGCGTCGGCGGGACTGCTGATCACCGAGGCGACGGCGGTGACGCCGGTCGGCCGCGGCGGCGCCTTCACTCCGGGCCTGTGGAGCGACGACCAGATCGCCGGCTGGAAGCAGGTGACCGACGCGGTCCATGCCGAGGGCGGCCTGATCTTCGTGCAGCTGTGGCACGCGGGACGGCTGAGCCACTCCTCGCTGGATCTGGAAGGCAAGGCGCCGGTGGCGCCCAGCGCGATGCAGCAACCGGGCAAGGTTTTCGCCAAGGGCGGTTTCGCGGACTACGATATGGCCCGCGCCCTGACGCTGGACGAGATCTCCGAGCTGATTGGTCAGTACCGCTCCGCCGCCGAGCGCGCGAAGACGGCGGGCTTCGACGGAGTCGAACTGCACGCCGCCCACAGCTATCTGATCGACAGCTTCGTCCGCGACATGACCAACAGGCGCGACGACCGCTACGGCGGTTCGATCGAGAACCGCGCCCGCCTCCTCGTCGAGGTCATGGAGCAGCTGGTCCAGGTCTGGGGGCCGGAACGCGTCGCCATCCGCCTGGCCCCGATCGGTCACTCGTACAACGCCTGGGACAGCAATCCCGAGCCGCTCTTCACCCACATCGTCGAGCAGCTGAACCGGCTGAACATCGGCTGGCTGGACATGGTCGAGGGCGACACCGGCACATCGCGCACGGCCGAGCCGTCCTTCGACCTGCAGAAGCTGCGGCGGCTGTTCAAGGGCGCCGTGATCGCCAACAACCTCTACGACCGCGACCTGGCCGTCCAGACGCGGGCAGACGACACGGCCGACCTCGTGGCCTTCGGCCGGCCGTTCATCGGCAACCCGGACCTGGTCGAGCGCCTGCGCCAGAACGCACCGCTGATCGAGGCTCCGCTCGCCGCCTACTATGGCGGCGGCGCCAAGGGCTACACCGACTTCCCGACCCTGGCCGAGGAACGCGCGGCGGGTTGACGCCGCCGGGGGCTCGGGAGTCTATCGCGGCGTCCCAGTCCCAGCCGCGAGCGTCCCCGATGCTGAACCGTCGCCATCTGCTTCTCGCCGCCGGTTCGGCCGCTCTCGCCGGCGCGTCCGCCCGGGCCGCCACGCCGGACGGCGCCGGCGCGAAGCTGACCGCCCTGATGGACGGGGCCATGCAGCAGGCGCTGCTGGACTCGCCGCAGCTGATGACGCTGGTCGGAATGGACGCCGGGCCCTACGCCGCCGCGCGGGGCAAGCTGGACGACCGCTCCGCCGCCGGCCTGCTGCGCATGAAGACCATGATGCAGGGCATGAAGGACGGCCTGCGCCAGTTCGATCTGGCCCAGCTGCGGGGCGTCGACCGGCTGAACTATCTGGTGGCCGACAACCTGGCCTCGACGACCATCGCCGGCTTCGACTTCCCGTATGGCGACCCGGGCGTCGGCGGGGCGATCCCGTACGTGATCTCGCAGATGACCGGCAGCTACCAGTCGGTCCCGGGCTTCCTCGGCCACCAGCATCCGGTGAACACGACCGAGGACGCGGAGGCCTATCTCTCTCGCCTTTCGGCCTTCGCCACGGTTCTGGACCAGGAGACAGAGCGCGCGCGGGGCGACTATGCCGAGGGCGCCGCGCCGCCGGACTTCGTGCTGCGCCGAAGCGAGGAGCAGCTGCGCGGCATGTTCGCCGCCGCGCCGGATCGGTCGGAGCTGGTCGGCAATCTGGTCCGCCGCACGACCGCGAAGGGTCTCACGGGCGACTGGAGCGGGCGCGCCGCGAAGATCGTGGCCGACGAGGTCTACCCCGCCCTTCGCCGGCAGGCGGACCTCCAGGCCGGCGCGGCGAAGACCGCTGCCGGCGACGCCGGCGTGTGGCGACTGCCGGACGGGGAAGCCTACTACCGCTACGGGGTCCGCTCCTTCACCACCACCGACATGAGCGGCGAGGACATCCAACGTCTCGGCCTGGAGCTGGTCGGCCGGCTGACGGCCGAAGCCGACAAGATCCTGGTCGCGCGTGGTCTGACCCAGGGCCCGACGGCCCAGCGGATCGCGGCGCTGCGCAAGAACCCCGCCCATCTCTACGGCAACGACGACGCCGGCCGCGCCCAGGTGCTGAAGGACATCGACGGCATGATCGCCGCCATCCGGGCGCGACTGCCGGGCTACTTCCGCTCGGTCCCGACCCTGCCGGTGGCGGTCCAGCGGACGCCGGTCAGCATCGAGGCCGGAGCTCCCGGCGGCACCTACCAGCCGCCGTCGCTGGACGGTTCGCGGCCGGGCCTGCTGTCGATGAACCTGCGGGACACCCGCGAGTGGCCGAAGTTCGACGTGCCGACCTTCGTCTATCACGAGGTGCTGCCGGGCCATCACCTGCAGAACGCGATCGCCATGGAGGCCCAGGGCCTGCCGCTGATGCGGAAGATGCCGCTGTTCTCGGGCTACAGCGAGGGCTGGGCGCTCTATGCCGAGCAGCTGGCAGACGAGATGGGCGTCTACGAGGGCGACGACCTGGGCCGGCTGGGCTATCTCGCCTCGCTGCTGTTCCGCGCCTCGCGGCTGGTGGTCGACAGCGGCCTGCACCACAAGCGCTGGAGCCGCGAACAGGGCATCCGCTACATGGTCGACACCCTGGGCGACGCCGAAAGCACGGTGACCCGCGAGGTCGAGCGCTATTGCGTCCAGCCGGGCCAGGCATGCGGTTACATGCTCGGCCACCAGGTCTGGACCCGCTCTCGCGACAAGGCCCGCCGGCGCCTGGGCGCCCGCTTCGACATCAAGGCCTTCCACGACGCCGGCCTGCTGACGGGCGCATTGCCCCTGGCGGTGCTGGAGGCGCACCTCGACGCTTGGGACGGGGCCTAGCCGCCCGTAACCGCAACCGCGAGACTGTAGTCGGACGCCTCGTTCCGACGGGCCTGCGCGCGAGGCTGGCCCAGCTGGATCAGGTAGTCGCCGCTTTCGGCCAGCGGGCCGGTGAAGCTGTTGCCGCCGGTCGCGCCGATGAACATCGCCTCCGACTCGCCCGGCTTGTCGCCCGGCGCGTAGATGTTGAACGACACGTTCGGACTGCCGCTGACGGTCACCGTCATCGTCTGACCCTGCCTGGCGCTGACGACATAGACCGGTGTGTCGTCGCCGTTCACCGAGCCCGACAGGCTGACCGAGGTCGCGCTGGCTTCGAAGGCCACGCGCCGGGCGCCGTCAGGCAGAGGCGCGGCGGCGACCGGCTCGGCCGTCACGGGAACGGCGGACGCGGACGCGGCGGCATCGGCGGCGGCCTGGGCGGCGGGGTCCGTCTTCGCGGCGTCGTCGGTCTTGCCCTGGCCGCAACCGGCGACGAGGACGAGCGCAGCGGCGCCGGCGGCGAAGGAAAGCAGGCGAACAGGCGTGGTCATGCGGCGTCCTCCGACAGGCGGTCCCCCGACCGTGTCCGAGGCTAGCCCGGCGCGGGCGCCGGCGCCACCGGGGTCGGCGCCGGATGGGTCGCGATCACCGCCCGCGCGACGTCGGCGATCAGTTCGCTGCGTTCCTTGAACGGGCGGCGGCTGGCCCCGATCAGCACGGCCACGGCATAGACAGTCCCGTCTGGCGCGGACAGCAGGCCGACATCGTTGTAGCCGGTGGCCAGCGCCCCGTTCACCTGCCCCGTGCCGGTCTTGTGGCGCAGCGTCCAGCCGGGCGCGAGACCGGCCTTCAGGCGGCTGGAGCCCGTCTCCGTCTGGCCCATCAGGCCGAGCAGGTGCTGCGTCGACTCCGGCGACAGCAGCTCGCCCAGCTTCAGCCGCCCCAGCGTCTCGGCGACGTCGAGGGCAGACGCCGCGTCCGGCGGATCGGCCAGGTACTTCTCCAGCGCCGCCTTGCGCCGTTCCGGCGGCAGGGCCTCGCGGTCGTCCCAGAAGTATCGCTTGAAGCTGTATTCGGGCTTCCACTCCAGGCCGGCGGCGGCCGTCTGCATCTGCCGCTCGCCGGGCCCGAAGCGGATCTCGCCCAGGTTCTTGCGCACCACGGTCACCTGCACGGCGTAGGGACCGCCCACCGTCCGGACCAGGGCGTCATTGGCGGCGTTGTCGCTCTGGGTGATGGCGCGCCGCAGCAGGTCGCCGACCGTGGTGGTCCACGCGCCCTCCCCGACCCGCTCGCGGATCGGCTGGTGGAACAGGCTGAGGTCGTCCTTGCGGATGGTGACCGGCGTCGACAGCGACAGCTCGCCCCGGTCGACGGCGTCCAGCGTCGCCACCGCCACCCACAGCTTGCTGACGCTCTGCTGGGGCTGGCCCTGGGCGCCGTTGAAGTCGACCGCCCAACCTTCGTCGATCTGGAAGACAGCGATACCGACCCGGCCGCCGAACCGCTCGCCGAGCACTTTCAGCCTGTCCTGCAGCAGCTCGCGGTGCGTCGGCTCATGCGCTTCGACCGGCTCGGGCGGCGGCGGCCGGTCCATGTCCCAGATCACCGGCGCGTGCACGGCCAAGGCCGCCGTCAGCGCCACGGCGCCGACGATCGCGCGTCCGGTGATGCGAGCGGCCCGACCCATGCGGGCATATCAGCACCCGCGGCGCCGAAGCGCCACCGGGCTCGCGCGCTAGCCTTCGTCGCCGTCGTTGCGGAAGTAGGGCTCGACGGTCCCCTGGAGCTTCACGGTCATCGGGTTGCCGTGGCGGTCCAGCGTCTTGCCGACGGCCAGGCGGACCCAGCCCTCGCTGACGCAGTATTCGTCGACGTTGGTCTTTTCCTCGCCCTTGAAGCGGATGCCCACGCCGCGGGCCAGCACAGCCTCGTCGTAGTAGGGGCTCTTGGGGTTCGTCGAGAGACGGTCGGGCAGCGTATCGGTCATGGCGGCGTCTTAGCTCACGATCAATCGTTGATCCAGTCGGTGACGCCTTCGCGGGCGTGCACCTCGCGCAGGCCCGGCCGGGCGCGCATGCGGCCGATGTATGCCGCCAGGCTCGGCCAGCGCGTCGCGGGCTTCGGCATGTTGCGCGACCAGCGGGTCAGCATGGTCAGTTGCAGGTCCGCGGTGCTGATCGCGTCCCCCACGACGAACGCGCGCCCCGCCAGATGGGCGTCGACGCGGTCCCAGTAGCCTTCCAGTTTCGCCCGCAGCGCCTCGCGATCGATGCCCGGCAGGTCGGCGTCGTAGAACCACAGCCGGAACGTCGCCATCGGCCCGTTGGCCAGC
>JBIICO010000151.1:0-8382 GCA_044238855.1 Caulobacter sp. | reverse complement strand
CCATCCATTGCAGCCATTCCGCGCGCCCGGGCGAGCCGACCGGCGGGGCGAAGCCGGCCTCGGGATGGCGCTCGGCCAGCAGCATCAGGATCGCGCCCGTCTCCGTCACCGGCGCGCCGTCGACGATCAGGGTCGGAACCACGCCGTTCGGGTTCAGCCGCAGGTACTCTTCCGACTTCTGGTCCTTGTCGTCGAAGTCGAGCATCTCGACCTCGAACGGCGCGCCGAGTTCGATCAGCATCCAGTGGACGGCCTGGCTGGCGGTCGCGGGCGATGCGTAGAGCCTGTACATGCGAAAACCCCCTCGCCTGTGGACGAGGGGGTGATTTCCGCGAATTCCTCGCGCCTGTCGAGACGCCGCTAGTGCTTCTCGCGCCAGGCCGCCTTGGCCTCGTCGGCGGTCAGGCTGAGCTTGACCTTGTCGTCGTCGATGAAGTCGACCCAGCTGACCGGGATCAGGTGGTGCTTCAGGCCGGCGCCGAGGTCGAACTTGGCCAGCTCGATGTCGGTCCCCAGCACATGGTCGACCTTGCCGACGTGATGGCCGTCGGAGCCGACGACTTCCATGTGTTCGCGGATCTGGGTGGCGTTGGTCATTTGCGGTCTCCCTGAATGAACTGTGCGAGCCCCGCCTCGGGTTCGATAACGGACCCGCCGCTGGACGGTTGCCGGGCGAACGCCGTTCTGCTTATGTTCGCGACCGGCCAACCGAGGTTTCCCCATGCTGACGCTGTTCCACGCCCCGCGCTCGCGCTCGACCCGCATGATCTGGCTGCTGGAGGAACTCGGCGCGCCGTACGAGATCCGCAAGGTCGACATCGTTCGCCAGGGTGGCGTCGGCGCGCGCGACGCGGCCAACCCGCACCCGCACGGCCAGGTCCCGGCCATTGTCGACGACGGCGTGCTGATCACCGAGTCGGCGGCCATCGCCCTCTATCTGACCGACAAGTTCCGCGAGCATCCCATGGGCCCAGCGGTGGGCGATCCGCTGCGCGGGCCGTACCTGACCTGGCTGGCCTACTACGCCGGCGTGCTTGAGCCGGTGATCACGGCCCGCTTCCAGGGCCGCGCCGAGGAAACCCGGTCGACATACGACACCATGGACGCCCAGCTGACCGGCGCGCTGGCCAACGGCCCCTGGCTGCTCGGCGAAAGCTTCTCGGCGGCCGACATCCTGTTTATCAGTCTGCTTCAGTTCGCCCGCCAGGCGCTGCCGCCCCACGCGGCCTACGACGACTGGCTGGCGCGCGCCCAGGCCCGGCCCGCGCTCGCGCGCGCCCTGCAGAAGGACGACGCATGAGAGCCATCCTCGCCGCGGCCGCCGTCGGCCTCGCCGCCCTGACCGCGCCGCTGCCCGCGCTCGCCATTCCCGGCCTGGACGCGGCGATCGGGCCGGAGGGGGTGACGATCACCGACAACGACCGGCCCGTGCTGTTCTACCGCACCAGACCGGCGAACCCGTCGGCCGAGCCCGGACGGCTCAACTACGTGCATCCGTTCCATGCGCCGGACGGCACGGTGCTGACCGAGGACGGACCCAGGGACCACCCGCACCAGCGCGGCCTGTTCTGGAGCTGGCACCAGGTGCGGCTCGGCGACCGGCAGGTGGCCGACGGCTGGTTCATGAAGGGCCTGACCTTCTTCGTGAAGAAGACCAACTTCGACGGCGAGCCCGGCGGCGCCGGCGTGCTGACGCTGGAGGTCGACTGGATCGTCAGCTCGGGGCCGGAGCTGGTCTACGTCGCCACGGAGACGACCAGGGTCCGCGTCCTGCCGCTCAAGGAAGGCGCGCGGCGGCTGGAGTTCGCCACCACCCTGACGCCGACCGTCGACGGTCTGTCGCTGGGCGGCAGCGATGACGTGAAGGGGTACGGCGGCTTCTCCATGCGGCTGATCGCGCCGGACCGGCTGGCGTTCGGATCGGACGGCAAGACGGTCGCGCCGGCGGTCGGTCCGGTCACGGCCGGTCCGGCCATGGGCTTCGTCTGGCCGAACCAGCCGGGCCTGTCGCAATGGTCGGTGGGGCTGAGCTGCAAGGTCGACGGCAAGCCGATCCGCCAGTGGATCCTTCGCAAGGAGCTGTCGATGCAGAACTGCGTCTGGCCGGGCCGCGCGCCGGTCACTCTGGTCAAGGGCAAGCCTTTGAAGCTGGAATCGACGGTGGTCGTCAGACCGACGGCGGCGGCTCGGAAATGACCACGCCGGTGAACCTCAACCGTTTCCGCAAGACGAAAGCCAAGGCCGACGCGAAGACGCAGGCGGCCGAGAACCGCGTGAAGTTCGGCCGCACCAAGGCGGAGACGTCCCTGGCCGACGCGCGGCGCGACAAGGCGGCGGGCGACCTCGAAGCGAAGAAGCGCGAGGACTGATGGCCGGCGGCCTGAAGAAGCGCTCGGTGAACCTCGCCGGCCACGCCACCTCGCTGGCGCTGGAACCGGAGTTCTGGGCGGTTCTGGACGCGGCGGCGCGGGCGGATGGGCTCAGCCTGTCGGGCCTGATCGCGCGCATCGACGAAGCGCGCGGCGAGCGGGCGCTGGCGTCGGCGTGCCGGGTGTTCGCGCTGGAGAGGCGGGGCTAGCGCCCTCTCCTCTTCATCGTCGGACCTGTTCATGCTTGGGTCCTCGCGACCAGCGCGAGGATGACGGACATTCGAATTCGCCGCCTCAGCTGTCGAACTTCCGCGTCAGCGGCCTATCCCGCGCATCTTCCGGAATGCTCTGGTAGGTCACCGGCGGCTTGATGCCGAGCCGGGCCCGCGCCGCTTCAAGATTCTCGGCGAACAGCGCGGGGTAGTCGACCTCCGGCAGCCAGGCGGCGGCCTTGCCGTTCCGGAACGCCTCCATCACGGCCTTCCGGTAGGGGTGGCCGTTGCCGATCTTCTCGTACTGGTGCGCGCCGGCGTGGGCGATCAGCGCGAAGCCGAGGCTCCTGGTCTGGCTGTAGGAGAAGGCCACCACGCAAGCCTCGCCCAGACCGTCGGTGCCGTAGCCGGTCAGGACGTGCCAGATGTCGTGCACGTCACGCAGCCGGCGGCCGTACCAGGCCAGCGGGTGCTTGGCGTCGACGTCGCTGTCGGACAGCTTGCGGCTCTCGTCGGCCAGGCCCTCGGCGGTCAGGCCGCGCGGCGCGATGAAGGCGCGATAGGCCTCGCCCACCGTGCCCGGGCCGAAGCTCTCCAGCCACGCCTTGTCCGACAGGCGCTCGCAGAACTCCTCCCGTTCGTAGGCGATGCGGCCGCCCTCGGCGGTGGACATCAGCCGACGATAGCCGTTCGGCGCCGACTTGCCGCTCAGCGAACGCATGATCTCGAACACCTGGGCGGTGTCCTCCTTGTCCGCGATCAGCTTCCTCAGCGCGCGGGCGGCCCGCAGCGGCTGGAGGTTGTAGCTCTCGCGCGGACGGGCCGGCGTGGCGATCGGGGTTTCGGGCGTGGAATCGAAGGCCATGGCGGGGGGCTCCTCAGGCTGCGAGGATAAAAATGACGCCCCCGTCATCTTTTTGCAAGCCCTCGCAGACCGACGCTCGGCAAACGTTGCGAATATGTCGCGATCAACCCGGCGTCGGGCCGGGCAAAGGCGTCGGTTGAGGATTCGGCATCGGCGCCGGCTCGGGCAGGCTGGGCGTATCCGGTAGCTTCACGTCGAGCTCCATCCGCGCCGGCTCGGGGGCTACGGCGCCGGACCAGACCATCCACCCGATGCCGGCCGCCGAGATCAGCACGATCCCGATGACGAACACCACGGCGGCGCCTGTGCCGCCTCCATGAGTACGCGCGGCCATGGCGGGCCTCCCTTCATGGTTATCGCTGGATGAGAAACGGGGACCGTGGACGGACAGTTCCGGCCGGAACGACGCTCCGACACTTAAGTCCGGCGCGGCGTGTGCTACATATGTTCCAGATGTCCGACTCTGTTCCCTCCCCCCGCATCAGCGATCTGGCCCGCGCCCACGCGCCGGCGCCCGACTATCTGCATGGCCTCAACCCCGAGCAGAAGGAGGCGATCGAGGCGACCGAGGGCCCGCTGCTGGTCCTGGCCGGCGCCGGCACCGGCAAGACGCGGGTGCTGACCACCCGGCTGGCGCACATCCTCGCCACCGGCCGCGCCAGGCCGTGGGAGCTGCTGGTCGTCACCTTCACCAACAAGGCCGCGCGCGAGATGCGCGAGCGGATCACCCACATCATCGGCCCGCAGGCCGAGGGGCTGCGCTGGCTGGGCACCTTCCACTCGGTGGCCGCGCAGATCCTGCGACGCCACGCCGAGCTGGTCGGGCTGAAGTCGACCTTCACCATCCTCGACGACGACGACCAGCAGCGGCTGCTCAAGCAACTGCTCGAGGCGGAGAACATCGACGCCAAGCGCTGGCCGCCCAAGCAGCTGGCCGGGCTGATCGACCACTGGAAGAACCGCGGCTGGACGCCCGATCGCCTGCCGCCGTCGGAAGGCGCGGTGTTCGCCAACAATCGCGGCCAGCGGCTGTACCAGCTCTACCAGGAGCGGCTGCGGGTGCTGAACGCCTGCGACTTCGGCGACCTGCTGCTGCACAACCTGGTCATCTTCCAGCGCCATCCGGACGTGCTGGCCGACTTCCACGGCCGGTTCAAATACATCCTCGTCGACGAGTATCAGGACACCAACGTCGCCCAGTACCTGTGGCTGCGGCTGCTGGCCCAGGCCAGCCAGAACGTCTGCTGCGTCGGCGACGACGACCAGTCGATCTATGGCTGGCGGGGCGCGGAGGTGGACAACATCCTGCGCTTCGAACGCGACTTCCCGGGCGCCAAGGTGGTCCGGCTGGAGCGCAACTACCGCTCGACCAGCCACATCCTCGCGGCAGCCTCGCACCTGATCAAGGTCAACAAGGGCCGCCTGGGCAAGACGCTGTGGACCGAGAGCGACGGCGGCGAAAAGGTCCGCGTGCGCGGCGTCTGGGACGGCGAGGCCGAAAGCCGGCTGATCGCCGAGGAGATCGAGCGCTGGCGCAAGGGCGACATCGACACCGGCAAGCGCCCCTACAAGGACGTCGCCATCCTGGTGCGGGCCTCGTTCCAGATGCGGGCCTTCGAAGAGCGGTTCGTGATGCTGCAGATCCCCTACAAGGTGATCGGCGGCCCGCGCTTCTTCGAGCGCGCCGAAATCCGCGACGCCCACGCCTACCTGCGTCTCGTCCAGTCGCCGGACGACGACCTGGCCTTCGAGCGGATCGTCAACGTGCCCAAGCGCGGCATCGGCGACACCACGGTGCAGAAGATCCTGCATGTGGCGCGCGGAGCCGGCGTCTCGGCCCTGACCGCGTCGCGCGGCCTGGTCCAGACCGACGAAATCACGCCCAAGACCCGCACCGCCCTGGCCAACTTCATCCGCGACATCGACCGCTGGGCGAACATGTCGGCGAACGGCGAGCGGCATGACCGCGTGACGGAGACCATCCTGGAGGAGAGCGGCTACACGGACGCCCTGCGCCTGGACAAGGGGCCGACCAGCCAGACCCGGCTCGAGAACCTGAAGGAACTGGTCCAGTCGATGGCCGCCTTCGAGACGCTGGGCGATTATCTGGAGCACGTGTCGCTGGTCATGGACCTGGACCGCGAGGGCGGTGACGACAGCGTCCAGATCATGACCCTGCACTCGGCCAAGGGACTCGAATTCCCGCTGGTCTTCCTGCCTGGCTGGGAGGAAGGCGTCTTCCCCAGCCAGCGCAGCATCGACGAGAAGGGCGAGAAGGGCCTGGAGGAAGAGCGCCGCCTCGCCTACGTCGGCATCACCCGCGCCCGCCAGGAAGCCCGCATCAGCTTCGCCGCCAACCGCCAGGTCTACGGCCGCTGGACCAGCCAACTGCCGAGCCGCTTCGTCGACGAACTGCCGGTGGAGAGCGTCGAGGCCAGCTCGGAGACCGGCTACTACGGCGGCGGCCCGGGCATGCAGCAGCCGACCACCAGCCGCTGGGACGACGACAAGTCCTTCGGCGCCGGCTACGCGTCGCCCGGCTGGAAGCGGGCGCAGGAGCGCGGCTACCACGGCAGCCACGCGGGCCGGCAGCAGGTGATCGAGGGCGAAGGCCGGCTGGTCGCGACCTCCGACAGCTCGGCCGGCAGCGACTACAAGCGCGGCGACCGCGTGTTCCACCAGAAGTTCGGCTACGGCAAGGTGACGTCCGTCGACGGCAACAAGCTGACCGTCAGCTTCGACAAGGCCGGCGACAAGAAGGTCCTGGACGGGTTCGTCGAGAAGGCGTGAGCCCCGTCCACATCAGCCTCGCGGCGAGCGCGAGGATGACGTGGGTCGGGAGCGCGGATCGCGCCCCTTGACTCATTTCGATGATTGGCTAATCATCGAAATATGAGCAGTGTCTTCAAGGCCCTTTCCGATCCGACCCGGCGGCGCGTGCTGCAGTTGCTGCGCGAGCGGCCGATGTCGGCCGGCGAACTGGCCGACCAGTTCAACGTCTCGAAACCGACCATGTCCGCGCACTTCGCCGTGCTGCGCGAGGCCGACCTCGTGCATGTCGAGAAGGCCGGCAAGTCGATGATCTATCACCTGAGGCTGTCGGTCCTCGAAGAGGCGCTGATGGGCTTCGCCCAAACCTTCGGGCTCGGCGCCGACGCGCCCGCCCCTTCCCCCAGGCTGAAGGAAGCCAAGTCATGATCCGCAAGGACATCGTCCAAGCCCTCGTCCTCGCTGGCGGCCTGCTGGCCGGTTCCGCCGCCCTGACCGTCGCCCGGCGGATGGGTCTGCTGGACGCCGACACCACGCTGCGCGCCATCATGGCGCTGCTGGGGCTGGTGATGGTCATCTACGCCAACGCCATCCCGAAGCGGGTCACGAAGAAGACCGCCCGCGGCCAGGCGATCCAGCGGCTGACCGGGCGCGCGATGCTGCTGGCCTATCTCGCCTACATCGCGATCTGGATCTTCGCTCCCATCGACAAGGCGAACGGCCTGTCGCTGATCCCGGTGCTGTTCGCCGGAGGCGCCGTCTGGTTCGCCTGCGAGAAGGTCCGCCGCCAGGCCGTCTAGGCCACGTGCCCTTCCATCTGGCGCTGCTGGTAGACCACCGTCTCCCAGACGGCGACCACGATCAGCACGACGGTGGCCAGCCAGCTCAGGATCACCGGCGTCAGGCTCATCGCCGGGATCGCCAGCAGGAGCAGCAGCGCCATCCCGACCAGGCGCGACAGCGCCAGGTGGCGGAAGACGCTCCACTTGAAGAGCAGGCTGCCCAGCAGGAACAGCCCCGGCCCGCCCAGCAGCACCATCGCGGTCTTGACGTCCATGTGGCCGTCCGGATGGGCCAGCGCCCACTCGTCGCCCACGGCGGTCACGATGATGCCGGCGACCAGGAAGATGTGCATGTAGGTGTAGGCGATCCGCGCCACCCGGCCCGGGTCGTCGGACTTGCGGATCTCCTCGCTGGCCGCGTCCGCGTTGGCGCTGAAGTAGATCCACCACATGGCGACGGTGGCCGTGAAGGCGCTGGCGAAGGCGGCCACCACGCCCGGCGTCCAGTCGTGGCTGGCGAAGGTGGCGCCGGTGACCAGGATCGACTCGCCCAGGGCGATGATCATGAACAGGCCGCACCGCTCGGCCATGTGGCCGCCCTCGACGGACCAGTCGTGGGTCGTGGACCGGCCCAGCCCGGGGCACCAGAACATCGTCACCGGCCCCAGGTAGTCGAGCGCCAGCGCGATGCCCCACCACATCAGCCGCGACTGCCCTTCGGCCAGGCCGCCGAGCAGCCAGAAGACGGCGGAAACCACGAACCAGATGATCACGCGCAAGAAGTTGCGCCGCAGGACGTCGTCCTTGCGCACCGCGTAGAGCAGGAAGGCCGTTCGTCCGATCTGCATCAGCACATAGGCGCCCGCGAACGCCAGGCCGGTCCCGTCGAAGGCGTGGCTGATCGAGGAGGACATCACCACCCCGACGCCCATGACGACGAACAGCATCAGTCGCACGCCGCGATGCTCGACCTCGAGGAAGTTGGTGGCCCAGGTCGTGTACATCCACGCCCACCACACGGCCATCAGCATCATGGCGACCTGCAGCAGACCCAGCGGCGTCGGATGCTCGATGAGCGCGTGGCTGAGCTGCGTCACCGCGAACACGAAGACCAGGTCGAAGAACAGCTCGACGAACCCCACCCGGGCATGCCCGCCGTCCCGCGCCCGAAGCAGTCCGTAACTCTGCGCCGCCATGTCGCCTTCCCCGTCTCGAACGGCGGACGATATTCGGACTCGGCGGCGGCTGACTAGCTGGCCGGGCGCTTGCTCCTCGCGAGCGGACCTGATCCGCAATGGGACATCCGCCAATGCCCGCCGACAATCTCCTCTCGCCGCTCAGCGCCGACCAGCGCCGTCTCGCCCGCCGCGAGATCCTCCGCTTCC
>JBIICO010000056.1:0-16474 GCA_044238855.1 Caulobacter sp. | reverse complement strand
GTTCAGCTGCTGAACCTGCATCCCCGCGCGGCGACGACCATCCGCACCCTGCGCCCGGGCGGTTCGTCGCGCGAAGCCTGGATCAGCGGCGCGGCCGAAGGGATGACCGGCGCGCAGATCCTCAAGCAGGTCCGCACGGGACGGCTGGAAGTTCGGCTCGAAGGCGTGATGACCGCCGACCCGGCCTGCCGCCTGCTGCTCGACCGCATCATGGGCGAGTTCCAGATCGCAACCGGCCTGATGCCGATGGCCGCCGACGGCGCGGTCGTGATCTCCAGCCCCGGCCTGGCGGCGCCCGCTTCGATTGCCGCCGAGGAAACCATGACCTGGCATGTGCGTGGGCCGCGCCTGCTCTACGCCTATCCGCCGGCCCGCGATCCGGCCCTGCCCTGGGCGGCGCTGCGCGAGGACCAGGCGACCCCGGTCATGCTGGACCCCGGTCAGGGACTTTACCCGCCGCTGCATTCGCCGGTTCGGCCGATCAACGGCGACGCGCTGAACGTCTCGGTCGAGATCACCTTCGCCACGCCGCGGTCGCGGATGAACGACCTGCTGCGCCGGATGCTGGGCCGACCGGCCCCGGCCCGGCCGCCGATCACCGACGACGCGCCGCGCTTCGACCTGACCGGCAGGGGGCTGGTCTGGCGGGACGGCGAGGCGCCGTTCTGGGCTCCGGCCCCGGTCCGCCGGGCAGTGCGCAAGCGCGCGGCCGCGCCGAAGCTCCGCAAGGCCGCGTGACCCGGCGCGCCCTTCGCTGTAGAGGGGGCGACCATGACCGACACCGCCTACAACGCCGCCCAGATCATCGCGCGCGGTCCCCGCGCCCAGGCCGAGTCCGCCGCCGAGGCGCTCGACGCCGATCCGATGCTGGAAGGCGCGACCTATTCGATCCTGGAAGAGGACGAGGACAAGGGCATCTGGCGCATCGACGCCTTCCCGACTTCCCAGGATGAAGAGGACGGCATCCGCGACAGCCTGACCGCGTCGGGCGGACTGAAGGTGGTGGTCGAGCCCCTGGCCGACGCCGACTGGCTGGCCATGGCGCTGTCCGGCCTGCCTCCGGTGCGCGAAGGCCGCTTCTTCGTCTATGGCCTGCACGACAAGGGCCGGGCCCCGGCCAGCGCGGTGAAGCTGCGCATCGAGGCGGGCGCCGCGTTCGGCACCGGCCATCACGGCACCACCGCCGGCTGCCTGAAGGCCTACGACGACCTGCTGAAGTCCCGCCGGTTCGACCGGGTGCTGGACGTCGGCTGCGGCACGGGCGTGCTGGCCATCGCGGCGGCGCGCACGGGGTCGAAGGTCGCGGTCGGCACCGACATCGACGGCCCCTCGGTCCGCATCGCCAACGAGAACGCCAGGGAGAACGCGGCCGAAGCCCGCTTCGTCCACGCCTCGGGCCTGAACCATCGCCTGGTGCGCCAGGACGCGCCCTACGATCTGGTGTTCGCCAACATCCTGGCCCCGCCGCTGGTGGCGCTGAGCCACGACATCAAGCTGGCGCTCAAGCCGGGCGGCATCGCCATCCTGTCGGGCCTGCTGCGCACGCAGGAGCGGCGGGTGAAGGCGGCCTATCTGTCGAAGGGCTTCCGGGTCATTCGGAGCATCCACCGCGACGCCTGGTGCACACTGGTGCTTCAGCGGGCGTAGGAACTGACGTCCCGACGGGGACGTTTCACCGGCCAGTCGAGGGCAACCCGCCCCCAGGAGGCCGCGTACAGTGACCTACACCAATCCCAACACCCCGCCGGAACGTCCGGTGCACGAGACGCACGTGACCGACAATCGCGGCTCTAACACGACGGCCTGGGTGGTCGCCGCCCTCGTGGCGGTCGTCGCCATCATCGCCGTGGCCTTCATGGTCACCAACCGTCAGGCCGAGCCTGACCAGACCCAGATCGCCCAGGCGATCGACCAGGGTCGCGCCGAGGGCATGCTGGCCGGCGCCCAAGCGACCATCGACAGCGCCCGCGTCTCGGCCGACGCCGCCGCCGCGAGCACCGCTGCCCAGGCCCAGGCCGCCGCCGAGGCCGCGCGCCAGTCCGCCGACCAGGCCGCCCGCAGCGCCGAAACCGTCGCCAGCGACGCCGGCGCCACGGTCAGCGCCCCGCCGCCGTCGACCTCGGAAGAGCCGATCCAGTAGGCCCTGGAACGTCGACCCTACGCGACGGGCGCGACGGTTCCATCCAGGCTCATCAACGCCAGCTCGACCTCAAGGCCGGGCTGGCGGTTGAGGATCAACTGCCGCACCGCGTAGAGTTCCTTCACGTGGGCGGCGAACTCCTTCTGGGGGTCGTCCTTGAGGTCCTTGCCGAGGATCAGCTTGTAGGCGCCACAATCGCGGTGATCGAGCACGATGACCCGCGTGATGCCGTGCAGCGTCACCGCGATATCGAGTTCGGCCCAGAAGGTCTCGGCCCAGGCGGGGTACTTGCCGCTGGTCACCGCGATTGAGGCGCCGGCGAGGATCAGTTGGTCGTAGCGGTCCCGGAATCCGCGCCCGCTCATCCAGGCCTCGACGTCGTCGATCAGGCGATAGTCCATGCAGGTGAGCAGCAGCGCCTCGGCCTTGTGCGTCGGCGCCCCCGCCGCTTCGCTGGCCCGAGCCAGCATGGGCGCGGCCAGACCCGCGCCCGCCAGAACGGCGCCCAACAGTCCCCGGCGCGACGCGCCCCGGCCGTGATGCTCGCAGCAGCTCATGATCTCGTCCACCGACTCGCCCGAGGAGAGAGAACGTTGTTCTTTCGAGATTGGCAATTCCTCAGGTCACGTCGGTGGCGTTGTCGCGCCGCCGCGCCTAAGTTCCGGTAATGCGCCAGACCTTCGACGAACACACCGACCCCTCGTTCGGTCCCCGCCACGTGCCGCTGATCCGCAAGGCGATGGAGGCCCAGGGGCTCGACGGCTTCCTGATCCCGCACGAGGACGAGCACCAGAACGAATACCTGCCCGAGGCCAACGATCGCCTCGCCTGGGCGACCGGCTTCACCGGGTCGGCCGGCGCGGCGGTGATCCTGAAGGACCGCGCCGCCGTATTCGTCGACGGCCGCTACACCCTGCAGGTCGGCGAGCAGGTCGACGGCTCGGTGTTCGAGATCCGCGACCTGGTCGAGGGCGGCGTGCCCGCCTACCTCGAGACCGCGTCGAAGGGCTCGGTGCTCGGCTACGACGCGCGCCTGCACAGTCCCGACGCCCTGTCCGTCCTGCGCGCCGCCGCCGAGAAGGCCGGCGCGACGCTGAAGGCCGTGGACGCCAACCCGCTGGACGCCGCCTGGGGCCAGGCCCGTCCGGCCCAGCCGACCGCGCCGATCGTGCCGCAACCGCTGGAATTCGCCGGCGAGGACGCCGCAGCCAAGCGGGAGCGCGTCGGCGCCGGCCTGAAGGCCTTGGGCGCGGACGCGGCGGTGATCACCGCGCCCTCGTCGATCGCCTGGCTGTTCAATATCCGCGGCGGCGACGTCATTCGCTCGCCCCTGCCCATCGGCCAGGCGGTGCTGAAGGCCGACGGCACGGCCCGCCTGTTCCTCGACCCGGTGAAGGTCACCGAGGAACTGCCCGCCTGGCTCGGCAACCAGGTTTCGCTGGAGACGCCGGAAGCGCTGGAAGGCGCGCTGGCGGACCTGAAGGGCGCCAGCGTGCTGGTCGACCCGGCCCAGTCCTCGGCGTGGTACTTCGACACCCTGTCGCACGTCGGCGCGACCGTGGTGCGGGCCATGGATCCCTGCACCCTGCCCCGCGCCTGCAAGAACCCGGTCGAGATCGAGGGCACACGCCAGGCCCACATCCGCGACGGCGTGGCGGTGACGCGGTTCCTGCACTGGCTGGCCACCGACGGTCAGACCAACCCCCCGGACGAGAAGGAGGCGGTCGCGAAGCTGGAGGGCTTCCGCGAAGAGACCGGCAAGCTCAAGGACCTCAGCTTCGACACCATCGGCGCGGCCAACGGCCACGGCGCCCTGCCCCACTACCGCCCGACCGAGCGCAGCAACGAGCGCGCGGCCCACGGCTCGTTCCTGCTCGTGGACTCGGGCGGCCAGTACCTGGACGGCACCACCGACATCACCCGCACGGTCGCCATCGGCACGCCGAGCGCGGAGATGAAGCACCGCTACACCCTGGTGCTGAAGGGTCACCTGCACCTGTCCCGCGTGCGCTTCCCGGCCGGTACGACCGGTTCGGCGCTGGATGCCCTGGCCCGCGCGCCGCTGTGGAACGCCGGCCTCGACTACGACCACGGGACCGGCCACGGCGTCGGCGTCTACCTGGGCGTCCACGAAGGCCCGCAACGGATCAGCAAGGCGCCCAACAGCATCGCGCTACGGCCCGGCATGATCCTCAGCAACGAGCCGGGCTACTACAAGCCGGGCGAGTACGGCATCCGCATCGAGAACCTGCAGGTCGTGACGGAGGCCGCGAACATCCCCGGCGGCGAGCGCCCGATGCTTGGCTTCGAGACCCTGACCTGGGCCCCGATCGACCGGAACTGCATCGACGTCGATCTGCTGACCGACGAGGAGCGCGTTCAGCTCGACAACTACCACGCCGAAGTGCTGGCCAAGATCGGCCCGCTGGCCCCGGCCGATGTGCGCGCGTGGTTGGTCGGAGCCTGCGCGCCGCTGTAATCCGTCCCGCCCCTAACGGGGAGGGCGAGGGTCATTTGAGCCGCGTCCACACCTGCGTCTTGCACAGCGGCGCGACGACACAGCCCTTGAGCTTCAGCGTGTTGGCGTCCACGGCGGTGATCGTTCCCTGGTAGGTCTTGCCGTCCTCGGGATTGTAGAGCTTGCCGCCCTTCCATTCCTTCGGGCCGCCGGTGAAGCCGGTCAGGAAGGTGAGGCCCTTCAGCTTGCGGCCCTGCTTGGTCGCATCCTGGTTGCGGACGTCGACGGCGTTCGGGTCCTTGGCGATGTGGGTCGAGCTGATCAGCCGGCCGCAGACGGCGGCGCCGCACTGATAGACCTCGACCTCGCCACCGTTGCCCGGCGTGCGCCAGCGGCCTGTGATGTCGGAGGCGAAGGCAGGGGTGGCGACCGCGAGGGTCAGGACGAGGGCGGCGGCGGTGCGGAGGATCATGGCGGGCTGACCGATGGGTTGTGTACGGGCGTTGAAGCTCACCCTGAACGCGCGGAATGGCAAGAGCGGGGCGATGTTCAGGCCGCCGCCTTCTTCCGCAACAAGTCGCCCAGGATCGCCAGCCCGCGCTCGGCCGCCTCTGGCGCGGCGAGGCTGAAGTTCAGGCGGATGGCGGAACAGGCGCCGCCGTCGGCCAGGAAGTGGCTGCCCGGCGTGAACAGCACGCCGCGCTCCAGCGCCCGGGCCAGCAGCGCCCGCGGATCGACCCCGCCCGCCAGCGTGACCCAGAAGAACAGTCCGCCTCGCGGCACGGTCCAGCCGGCCAGCTCGCCCAGGTGGCGGGTCAGCATGGCGTCGAAGGCGTCGCGCTTCTCGCGATAGAGATCGGCCACCCGGGTCATGCGCGCCTCGCGTCCGGGATCCTCGAGGTACTGCAGCACCATCCACTGGCTCAGCCGGTTGGTGTGCAGGTCGCTGGCCTGCTTCAGCCGCACCAGCAGCGGGAACAGGTCTTCGGAGGCGGTCAGGAAGCCGAGGCGCAGGCCCGGCGCGATCGTCTTGGAGAACGAGCCCTGATAGATCCACGATCCGCCCGCCATGTCGGCGCAGACCGGTCGCCGCTCGCAGGGCTCGTAGACCAGGTCGCGATAGGGATCGTCCTCGAACAGGATCACCTCGTGCGCCCGGCAGGCCTCGGCCAGCCGCAACCGCTCCTCGGCGGTCCAGCAATAGCCGGTGTGGTTCTGGAAGGTGGGCGTGACGTAGGCCAGCCGGGGCGCGGCCTCGTCCCACTCGGCGGCGGGGTCGGCGCGCTCGACGGGCTGGAAGCGGGCGCCGAAGAAGCGGAACACCTGCAGCGCGGCCAGATAGGCCGGGGTCTCGACGGCGACCGGCGCACCCGGATCGACCACCAGCTTGGCGGTCAGGTCGATGCCCTGCTGCGAGCCGGCCAGGACCATCACCCGCTCGGCGGTCGTATCGATGCCCAAGGCGCGCAGGTCGGCGGCGATCCGCTCCCGGATCGGCAGCTCCCCTTCGGTCGGGCCGTACTGCAGCAGCTCGCGCGGCGGCGCCGGCAGGTCGAGGCCGGCGAAGGTGTCGGGAGACGGCAGGCCGCCGGCGAAGGAGATGGTGTCCGGTCGCAGCGACACGTTGAGCATCTCGCGCACCGGCGAGGCGTGCAGATCCCGCGTCCGTGCTGACAAGCGCGCCATGGCGACCTCCGATATCGTGTCAATGATATTGACCTATCGACACCGTAAGAGCCACGCGCCTAATGTGTCAACATGGTTGACCCAGATCGGCAAGACGACCTGCGCGACGCGATCGAGCTGCTCTATTTCGCCTATCGCGGCTTCACCGACCGGCCCGACCGCATCCTGGAGCGGCGCGGGCTGGGGCGCGTGCATCACCGCATCCTCTACTTCATCGGCCGCCGGCCCGATGTGTCGGTCTCGGGACTGCTGGGCATGCTGGCGGTCAGCAAGCAGGCGCTGAACGGCCCGCTCCGCCAGCTGATGGAGATGGACCTGGTCACGGCCGTCTCCTCGCCCGAGGACCGCCGGGTGAAGAACCTGCGGCTCACGGACGCCGGGCGGCGGCTGGAGTCGGAGCTGACCGGGGCCCAGATCGGCCATCTCCAGGCCGCCTTCGAACGCGCGGGGCGCGACAGCGTGCGCGGCTGGCGCGACGTGATGGCGGAGCTGGCGTCGGACTGAGCTTCAGCCGGTCGAGCGCGGCATCGCCCGCGTGTCGGACGCCATCGCTTCATGGCCTGTCGACTGATCCATCCCCACCGAACGTCTCGCCCTCCCCGCCCCGTCCGGACGCCATGAAACAGGCGAACGGCGTTCGCAACCGGCTTTTGGTCCCTGCGCCTAGGCGGCGCCGATCATCGCCAGCCACTCGTCCTCGGTCAGCACCTTCACGCCGTGCTTTTCGGCATCCTTGAGCTTGGAGCCCGCGCCCGGGCCCGCCACGACCAGATCGGTCTTCTTGGACACCGAGCCCGCCACCTTCGCCCCCAGGCTCTCGGCCCTGGCCTTGGCCTCGTCGCGGGTCATCTTTTCCAGCGCGCCGGTGAAGACCACGGTCTTGCCGGCCACCGCCGTGTCGGTCTTGGCCTTGGGCAGCGGTTCGATGGCGGTCAGCTCGGCGACCAGGGCGTCGACCAGATCGCGGTTGTGCGCTTCGCTGAAGAAGGCCGCGATCGACTGGGCGGCCACCGGGCCCAGGCCATCGATGGCCGACAGCGCCAGGAAATCCTCGCCCGGCGCGCCCGCCGCCGCGGCCTTCGCCCAGGCCGTGAAGGCGCCCCAGTCGTCGAACCTCTCGGCCAGCGCCCTCCGCGCCGGGCTGGCGAGACCGGCCAGGGCGTGGTCCAGCTTCTGGCTCATCGGCGCGTCGGGCCAGGGATCGGCTCCCAGCGTCGGCGCGATCGACAGCAGCTGGTCGCGCGCCTTGGGTCCCATGCCGTGCAGTTCCGACAGTTCGGCATAGGTCTCGCTCGGGGCCTGCTCGGACGCCCTGAGCAGCGCCTGCTCAAGCTCGGCGAAGCTGTCGAACGCCCGCGCCAGGTTCAGCGCGGTGGTCTCGCCGATCTCGCGGATGCCGAGCGCGAACAGGAAGCGGTCCAGCGAAATGGTCCGCCGCGCGTCGATGTTGTCGAACAGCTTCTCCAGCCCGTCGAAGGCGCGCTCGTCGTCGCCCAGCACCTTGCCGGCCTTGGCGTCGTCGCCCTGGCCCTTCTGGAGTCGGCGGGCCTCGGCCTGTTCCTTGCGGCGTTCCAGGATCGCGGCCTTCACCGCGTCCGCCTGTCCGCGCAGGCGGAAGATGTCGGCCGGACTCTTCAGGACGCCCTTCTCGAACAGCAGGTCGACGTAGATGTCGCCGAAGCCCTCGATGTCGAACGCCCGCCGGGAAACGAAGTGCTTGATGCGCTCGGTCAGCTGGGCCGAACAGATCAGGCCGCCGGTGCAGCGCCGGATGGCCTGGTCGGCGTCCCTGACGGCCTTGCTGCCGCAGACCGGGCAGATGTGCGGGAAAACGTAGGGGACCGCGTCGGCGGGGCGCCGCGCCTCGACCACGCTGACGATCTGCGGGATGACGTCGCCCGCGCGCTGCAGCACGACGGTGTCCCCGATCCGCACGTCCTTGCGGACGATCTCGTCCTCGTTGTGCAGCGTCGCGTTCCGGACCACCACGCCGCCGACGGTGACCGGGTGAAGCCGCGCGACGGGCGTCAGGGCGCCGGTGCGGCCGACCTGGATGTCGATGCCTTCCAGGATCGTCGTCGCCTGCTGGGCCGGGAACTTGTGGGCGATGGCCCAGCGCGGGGACCGGGACACGAAGCCCAGCCGCGACTGCCAGTCCAGCCGGTCGACCTTGTAGACGACGCCGTCGATGTCATAGGGCAGCGCCGACCGCTCGACCCCGATGGCGCGGTAGACGTCGATCAGCCCCTGGGCGTCCTCCACCCGCTCGGATCGCGCGTTGGTGGTGAAGCCCCAGTCCTTGAGCTTGCCCAGCGCCTGCCACTGCGTCTCGGCGAACGGCGCGCTGACCTCGCCCCAGGCGTAGGCGAAGAAGCGCAGCGGCCGCTTGGCGGTGATGGTCGGGTCGATCTGGCGCAGCGAGCCGGCCGCGAAGTTGCGCGGGTTGGCATAGGTGCGCTGGCCGGCCTCCTCGGCCGCCTTGTTGAACGCCTCGAACTCGGCGCCGGGCGCGTAGACCTCGCCCCGCACCTCGATGACGTCGGGCCAGCCGGAGCCGGCGAGGCGCTCTGGGATGTCCTTCAGAGTGCGCAGGTTGGCGGTGATATCCTCGCCGGTGCGACCGTCGCCCCGCGTCGCGCCGCGCACGAAGACGCCGTTCTCGTAGCGCAGCGAGGCGGACAGGCCGTCGATCTTCGGCTCGGCGGTGAAGGCGACGTGCTCGTCCGGCCCCAGCCGCAGGAAGCGCCGCACGCGGGCGTCGAAGTCGGTCACGTCCTCGTCGGCGAAGGCGTTGTCGAGGCTCAGCATCGGCACGCCGTGCGGCACGGGCGCGAACTGGGTCGAGGCGGCGGCGCCGACCTTCAGCGAAGGCGAGTTGTCGCGGACATGCTGCGGGAAGCGCGCCTCGATCTCGAGGTTACGGCGCTTGAGCGCGTCGTAGTCGGCGTCGCTGATCGCCGGCGCGTCTTCCTGATGGTAGCGGATGTCGTGCGCCGCGATCTCGTCGGCGAGCCGCTCCAGCTCCTGAACGGCCTGGGCTTCGGTGAGGTCGGAGACGGGGATGTTCATCGGCATTGCGTGGTTCGAGACGCTCGCTTGAGGCTCGCTCCTCACCATGACGATTCAAGGAGCATACTACTGACTACGTCATCCCGAGGAGGGCGCGAAGCGCCCGTCTCGAAGGATCTGCGTGGTACGAGGCGCTGCCTGGGGCTCACTCCTCACCATGACGAACTCTAGGGGGCTCCCCTACCTTCGTCATCCTGAGGAGCGGCGAAGCCGCGTCTCGAAGGACGCAGCGACGCAACGCCTGAACTCACCAATCCCCGCTCACCCGGCGAAGGCCGGGGCCCTTGGACCGCGCTCAGTGCTGACCGGACCGCCCCGGAGCTTCCCGAACCCGCCTCCGCGCCATGCCATCCGGGGCCTCGGCCTCGCCGGGTTGAGCGGTATTGCGGACGCCCCTAGGCCCCGATCAGCGCCCGCGCCGCCGCGCGCGCGGCGTCGGTGATCTCCGCCCCGGCCAGCATCCGCGCGATTTCCTCCTCGCGGGCCTCGGGGGACAGCGGCTCGACGGCCGTGCGGGTGGCGCCGTCGTCGCCGCTCTTGCTGATGCGCCAGTGGGCGTGGCCGCGCGCGGCGACCTGCGGGCTGTGAGTGACGACCAGCACCTGGGCCTCGCCGGCCAGCTTGCGCAGGCGCAGGCCGACGGCGTCGGCGACGGCCCCGCCGACGCCCTGGTCGACCTCGTCGAAGATCATCAGCGGCTGGTCGCCGTGGGCGCGGGCGGCCAGCGAGGCCTTCAGCGCCAGGGCGAAGCGGGCCAGCTCGCCGCCGGAGGCGATCACCTCCAGCGGGCCGAACGGCGCGCCGGGGTTGGTCGAGACCTCGAAGGCCACGCGATCCAGCCCCGTGGGGCCGGCGCGGTCCTCGTCCAGCGCATCGACGATGACCCGGAACTTGGCCTTCTCGAGCTTCAGCGGGGCCAGCTCGCCCATAACGCCGTTGGCCAGCCGGTCGCCGGCGGCGCGTCGCTCGGCGGACAGCACGGCGGCGGCGTCGAGGTAGGTCTTGCGGGCCGCGGCCTCCGCCGCCTCGGCCGCCTTCAGCTGGGCGCCGGAATTCTCGATGTTGCGCAGCTTGGCGCCCAGCTCGGCGCGCACCTGCGGCAGGGCCTCGACGGAGACGTTCAGCTTCCGCGCCATGCCGCGCAGCGCGAACAGCCGCTCCTCGGCCTCCTCCAGCCGCTTGGGATCCAGGTCGAAGGCGTCGGCGGCCGCGTCGATGGCGGCCTCGGCCTCGCGGACCTGGCTGAGCGCGCCGTCCACGGCCTCGGCGGCGGCCTCCAGCCGCTGCACGGCCGGACCGTCCAGCGCCGCGCCGGCGTTGATCGCCTTTTCCCGGGCCCGCTCCAGCGCGCGGAAGGCGGAGGCGATGTTCTGTCCCAGGCGGTTGCCGCCCAGCGCCTCGCGCGCGGCGGCGACCTCGGCCAGGGCCTTTTCCGCCGCGCCCAGGATGGCGCGCTCCTCGGCCAGGGCGGTTTCCTCGCCGCTTCGGGCGTCGAGCCGGTCGAGCTCGGCCAGCCGCAGGGCGATCTCTTCGAGGTCGGCGGCGGCGCGGGCGTCGAGCTCGCGCAGCGCGGCGGCCCGTTCACGCGCGGCGCGCCAGCCGCTCCAGGCCGAAGCCACGGCCCCGACGGAGACGCCGCCGTAGGCGTCCAGAAGCTGGCGGTGGGTGCGCGGGTCGAGCAGGCCGACGGTTTCGTGCTGGCCGTGAACCTCGAGCAGCAGGGCGCCGAGTTCCTTCAGCGCCGCGACGCCGGTGGCCTGGTCGTTGACGAAGGCGCGGCTGCGGCCGTCGGCGGACAGCTGGCGACGCAGGACCAGGTCCTCGTCACGCTCGTAGGCCAGCCCCTTCTCGTCGAGGATGGCCCAGACGGCGTGGTCCGGCGGCAGGGAGAAGATGGCGGTGGCGCTGGCGGTCTGCGCGCCCCGGCGCACCAGCCCGGCCTCGGCGCGCATGCCGGTGGCCAGGCCCAGGGCGTCCAGGATGATCGACTTCCCCGCCCCGGTCTCGCCGGTGAGCGCGGTCAGGCCCGGACCTATGGCAAGGTCCAGGCTCTCGATGAGAACGACGTCGCGTATGGCCAGCCCGATGAGCATGACGCGCAGTTTGTTCTATAATCGTTCCGCGTCAACGCCCAAGTACGCGGGACAGCCAACCCTTCTTCTTCGGCTTGCCCGGAGGCAGCTGCGAAGGGTCGGCTTCCGGCGGAGCGACGCGGGTGTCGGCCGGCGGCGGCGTGACGTTTTCACCCGGCGGCGGCGGGGCCGGCTTCTTGCCCAGCATGCGGTCGAGGTAGCTGACCTTCGCGCCCGGATCCTTCGGCGCCACGGCCGGCTGCAGGCCCTTGTCGGTCAGCAGCTTGTAGGCGTCGGCGTACCAGGGATCGCCCGGGAAATTGTATCCGAGCACGGCGCCGTTGGCGGTCGCCTCGCCCATCAGGCCCAGCGTCGTGTAGGACTCGACCAGGCGGTACAGGGCTTCAGGCGTGTGCGAAGTCGTCTGGAAGCGGTCGATGACGGTCTTGAACCGGCCGATCGCGGCCAGCGTCTGGCCCTGGCGCAGGTAGTAGCGCCCGATGGTCATTTCCTTGCCGGCCAGCTGGTCGTTGACCATATCGATCTTCAGGCGCGAGTCGGCGGCGAACTCGCTGCGCGGGAAGCGCTGCACGACCTCGCGCAGGGCGGCGAGCGCCTGCTCGGTCGCGGCCTGGTCGCGGTTCACGTCGACGATCTGCTCGAAGTAGCAGACGGCCTTCAGATAGTAGGCGTACTGGACCGACGGGTTGCCCGGGTACAGCTGGATGAAGCGCTCGGCGTCCTGGATGGCGTCCGGGTACTGGTTGGCCTGGTAGTGGGCGTAGGCCGTCATCAGAATCGACCGGCGCGACCACTCCGAATAGGGATGCTGGCGTTCGACTTCCTGGAAGTAGGAAACCGCCTCGCTCCAGCGGCGCTGGTCCAGGCGCAGGGCGCCGGTGTTGTAGAGCAGCTCGACCGGCCGCTCCTCGTAGGCCAGCCGTGGCTTTTCTTCCTTGCCCGCGCACGCGCTGAGCGCCAGCGAGGCCGTGACGGCGAGGACGACAGCCGCCGTGCGGCCATGCGATCTATGAAGCACTTACCCTCACCTCGAACAAGTTCGCGCGCCCCCGGCGCCTCATGGCTTCTACACCACAGGAAGTCGGGCGCAAATGCGGCGAAGGCCGTATCAGACCGCTTCGGCGAGCGCCGGAGCGAGCGTCGTGTACCGCCAGGCGGTCGGATTGGCCATCAGCGCGCGGACGAGCTGGTTGTTCAGGCCGTGGCCGGCGTACAGGCCCTCGAAGCGGGCGAGCATCGGCGCGCCGGCGACATACAGGTCGCCGACAGCGTCCAGGGCCTTGTGGCGCACGAATTCGTCCGGACGGCGCAGGCCTTCCGGGTTCAGCACGCGGTCGCCGTCGAGCACCACGGCGTTCTCCATCGAGGCGCCGCGGGCCAGACCGGCCGAGCGCAGGGCCTCGACGTCCTTCAGGAAACCGAAGGTGCGGCAGTTGGCCAGTTCCTCGCGGAACGACTCCTCGGTGACCTCGAGTTCGACCTTCTGGCGGCCGATCGGGGCCGAGTCGAAGGCGATCTCGAACGACATTTCGAATCCGTCGGCGGGCAGCAGGACGGCGCGCTTGTCGCCTTCGATCACTTCCACGGGTTCGAGAACCTCGATGAAGCGGCGCTCGGCTTCCTGGCGACGGCGGCCGGCGCGGTCGAGGACCTGGATGAAGGGTTCGGCCGAACCGTCGAGGATCGGCACTTCCGGACCGTCGAGCTCGACGGTGGCGTTGTCGATGTTCAGCGCGCTGAAGGCGGCCATCAGGTGCTCGATGGTCGAGACGCTGGCGCCGGCGGCGTTGGAGATCACGGTGCCCAGGCGGGTCTGGCCCACGGCTTCGGCGGCGACGCGGATGGCGTTGTCGCCGGTCTTGATGTCGGTGCGGACGAAGACGATCCCGGCGTCGACGCCGGCGGGACGCACGGCGACCCGCACGTGAGCGCCCGTGTGCACGCCGATGCCCGCGAAGATCACGGGGCCGGCCACGGTATGCTGATAGTACGCCGAAAACGACACGAGAGACCCTTCAAGTCTTTGCTGGACGGCCGTTCTCGACCGTTCATCGCCCCACGTGCCATTTAAGGACGATGCTGCGGCGCCGCAAAACAATCGCTGTTTCGGATTGTAACCAGCGCAAGCGCTTGAATTCGTTTGCCTAAAACGACACCGCCGGCCGGACCGTAACAGTCCGACCGGCGGCGGTTTTCGTCAGCACACGCGATACGCGAAAGCGGGACGCCTTCGTTCGCGCGCGAGGCTAGTTGGCCAGGCGACGAAGGAACGACGGGATCTCGAGATCCTCGCCTTCGTCGGCTTGCGGCTCCTCGACCGTCTGCGGAGCGGCGTTGGCGCGGCCCATGGAGCGGACGGCGGGGGACTCGTAGCGCGCCTGCGGCTGCTGTTGCTGCTGCGGGCGGCCGCCGAACAGGCTCAGGAAGCCCTTCCGCTGCTGGCGGCTCTCGCCGAAGTGCGGGTCGGCGTAGAGCGGCGCGTCCAGGTCGTCGGCCTCGGCGACCAGCGGGTCGACGATTACCGTGCGCTGCACGGGCTGTTGGATGGTCGGCTCGACGCGCGGGGCCGGAGCCGAAGCGGGCTCCGGAGCCTCGAAGCCGAGGTCGGCCTGGGCCACCGGGGCGGCGACCGGCGCGGGCTCGACGATCGGCTCGGCGTAGGAGACGGGCTCGGGAGCGGCCTCGTAGGTCGCGACCGGCGCTTCGTAGGCCGGAGCCAGCGGCGCGGCCGGCAGGGCCTGGTCGACGATCAGCGGCTTGGCCGTGGCGTTGACGCGGGTCCGCTGCGGCTCGATGGCGGCGATGGAGGCGCCGTCCATGCCGGTGGCGACCACCGACACGCGGATGCAGCCTTCCAGGGCGGGGTCGAAGGCCGCGCCGAAGATGACGTTGGCTTCCGGATCGACCTGGTCGGTGATGGCGTTGGCCGCTTCGTCGACTTCCAGCAGGGTCATGTCGAGACCGCCGGTGACGTTCACCAGCACGGCCTTGGCGCCCTTCAGCGAGACCTCGTCGAGCAGCGGGTTCTGGATGGCGTTCTGGGCGGCCATCAGGGCGCGGTCGTCGCCCGAAGCCTCGCCGGTGCCCATCATCGCCTTGCCCATCTCGGTCATGACCGTGCGGACGTCGGCGAAGTCGAGGTTGATCAGGCCCGGCAGCACCATCAGATCGGTGATCGAGCGGACGCCGGAGTGCAGGACCTGGTCGGCCATGCCGAAGGCTTCGGCGAAGGTGGTGCGCTCGTTGGCGACGCGGAACAGGTTCTGGTTCGGGATGACGATCAGGGTGTCGACGTAGCGTTGCAGCTCGGCGATGCCCGCGTCGGCCAGACGCATGCGGTGACGGCCTTCGAAGTGGAAGGGCTTGGTCACGACGCCCACCGTCAGGATGCCGCGCTCACGCGCGCACTTGGCGATGATCGGCGCCGCGCCGGTGCCGGTGCCGCCGCCCATGCCGGCGGTGATGAAGACCATGTGGGCGCCGTCGAGGTGCTCGCCGATCTCGGGCGTGCTCTCTTCAGCGGCGCTCATGCCGACTTCCGGGTGCGCGCCGGCGCCGAGGCCCTGCGTCACCTGGACGCCGAGCTGGATGCGGCGCTCCGTCTTGGCGAACTGGAGCTGCTGGGCGTCGGTGTTGGCGACGACGAACTCGACGCCTTCCAGACCGGCCTCGATCATGTTGTTGACGGCGTTGCCACCCGCGCCCCCAACGCCGAACACGACGATCCTGGGCTTCAGTTCAGTGGTTTGAGGCGCGAACAGCTTCATAATGGGGACCCCGTGTCCTGCGTTCGTTCGAACAGCCCGGCGACCCGCCCGCCGGGAATGCCTTACGGCGGGGTTAACATCGGCCCCACATCGTTAATCGGCAGTTAACCGCATAGCGTGAGTCGGCCGTCGGTCGAGCCGAGTCCGGAGCAAATTTCCTGTGGAACAAGGGTTTGCGCGAATCGCGCGACCGAAGATGGCTACAAGTTGTCGCGCAGCCAGGCCGCCACTTTCGTGACCGCCCCGGCGCTCGGATCGACCGGTTCGCGCCGCTTCTGGCCACCGGCCAGCACCTTCGCGGAGACCGCTTCGCGCGGGCCGAAGGCGGCGCGGTGCAGTACGCCGGCGGCGGCGCAGAAGGCCGGACCCGTCACGGCGTCGGCCAGGTGCGGCACGCGGCGCGGACGGCCCAGGCGCACCGGACGGTCGAACACGCGCACGGCCACCTCGCGAACGCCGGCCAGCTGGCTGGCGCCGCCGGTCAGGACGATGCCCGCCCCCGGCTCGATCGGCGCCCCCGAAGCCTTCAGGCGGTCGCGCAGCAGCTCCAGCGTCTCTTCGACGCGGGGAGCGATGATGCCCTTCAGCAGCGAGCGCGGCGCGATGACCGGGCCCGCGCCCGGATCGTCGCCGCGCGGCGGCGCCTCGACCATCTCGCGGTCCTCGTTGGCCGAGGCGATGGCGGAGCCATGCAGGGTCTTGATGCGCTCGGCGCCGGCGCGCGAGGTCGACAGACCGCGGGCGATGTCCTGCGTCACATGCTCGCCCCCGACCGGCAGGCAGTCGACGTGCACCAGCGAGCCGCCGGTGAACACGGCCGCGGAGGTCGTGCCTCCGCCCATGTCGATACAGATGCAGCCCAGGTCCATCTCGTCCTCTTCGAGGGCGGCCAGGGCCGAGACGAACGGCGCGGCGACCACGCCGTCGAACTGCAGGTGGGCGCGCTCCACGGCGTGTCCGAGCGTCTGGAAGATGGTCTCGGCGATCGACACGACCACCAGCTCGACGCCGACGGTCTTGCCGAACATCGAGCGCGGATCGCGCACGCCGCGCTGCCCGTCGACCGACCACGCGATCGGCAGGATGTGCAGCGGCCGGCGGCCCGGCAGGCGGATCTGCGCCCGCGCCGCCGCCCGGGCGCGCGAGCAGTCGTTGTCGGAGATCGGCCGCGCGCCGATGGACACCCGGGCGGAGACGCGGTCGCTGGCCAATTGGCCGGCGGCGGTGGCGATCGTCACGCCCTGAACACTGACGCCGGCGA
>JBIICO010000117.1:0-10196 GCA_044238855.1 Caulobacter sp. | reverse complement strand
CGCGTCGGGCGCGACCGACGGTCCGCGCCTCGCCAACGGCCGCGACGTGGCCTTCGAGCTGGCGCTGAAGCGGCTGATGGATGTCGTCGGCTCTATGCTCGGGCTGGTGCTGCTCGCGCCCGTGCTGCTGGCCGTGGCCATCGGGGTCAAGGCGACCTCGCGCGGGCCGCTGCTCTATCCCTGCGACTGGGTGGGGCAGGGCGGCAAGCGTTTCCGGGGGTACAAGTTTCGAACCATGACGCCCGACGCGGACGCCATGGAGGCGACGCTCCAGGCCCAGAACCTCATGCAGGGCCCGGCCTTCAAGCTGGA
Organism: Caulobacter sp.; assembly: GCA_044238855.1. Lineage (GTDB taxonomy): Bacteria > Pseudomonadota > Alphaproteobacteria > Caulobacterales > Caulobacteraceae > Caulobacter. The sequence continues at coordinate 9,884 of JBIICO010000117.1, read as the reverse complement.
GCACGATCCGCGCATCACTCCGATCGGACGCTTCCTGCGTAAATACAGCCTCGACGAGCTGCCGCAGCTGTGGAGCGTGCTGAAGGGCGATCTCAGCCTGGTCGGCCCCCGCGCGCCGCGCGAACACGAGTATGAGCGCTTCACCCCCTTCCAGCGCCAGAAGCTGCTGGCCCAGCAGGGGCTCACCTGCCTGTGGCAGGTCGAGGGCCGGCATCTGATCAGCGACTACGACGAGTGGGTGAAGCTGGATGTCGAGTACATCCGGAACTGGTCGCTGTGGCTGGACATCAAGATCCTTTTCCGCACGGTCGGCGTCGTGCTGCGGGGGACCGGCGCATGAGCGAGGAGATCGGCATCAGCGTCGTCATCCTCAGCTACGACCGCGTGCACCTGCTGGGGCGCACGCTGGACGGCGTGCTGGCGCAGTCGGCGCCGGGCGTGGGTTTCGAGGTCATCGTCGTCGACAATCATCCGGACCGGCTGGCGAAAGCGCTGGTCGAGGGTCTGGCGCGGACGGCGCCGATCCCGGTCGTCTATCTGAGCGACGACCGCCGCAACATCTCCATCGTCCGCAATGCCGGCATCGCCGCCGCGCGCGGGCGGTACGTGGCCTTCATCGACGACGACGAGGCCCCGGACGCCGGCTGGGTCGCCGAGCTTTACGCCTGTCTCGAACGCACCGGCGCCGATGCGGCTTTCGGGCCCAAGCTGCCGGAATTCGAGGGCGGCGCCGCGCCGGACTGGGACCCGCGGGGCTGGCGCTACAAGCTGGACTTCCAGCTGCCGGCCGACACCGAGCTGCACATGTTCGGGCGCTTCCGGAAAAAAGGGAAAGGCCTGGGCAGCGGCAACGCCGCTTTCCGGGTGGCGACGTGCCTGTCGGGGCCCGAGCCCTTCGCCGTCGCGTTCGGCGACGCCAATGGCGAGGACACCCAGCTGCTGTTCCGTCTGGCCCAGGCCGGCCGTCGCTTCGTGTGGACGCCGGACGCGGTTGTGCGGGAGTTCATCGAGACCGAACGCGCCCGACCGGAATACATGGTCACCCGCATGAAGCGCGGCTCGCAGCACTATGCGGTCTGCCGGATCGACACGAGCCGCAACAAGCGCCTGACGATGGTGCGCGTGGCGTTGCTCGGCATCGCGCAATTCGCGGTTCACGCCGGTCTCTACGTCGCCAGCGGCGAGTTCCTGAGGCCGCGCCGTTTCGACCACCGCATCGGCATGGCCAAGGGCCTGGGCAAGCTGACCTGGCGCTCGCCGATCGGCTTCATCGAGGAAAAGGTCCAGTGAGCCGCCCGGGCGCGCCCGACCTGAGCATCGTGGTCTGCACCTACGACCGGCCGGCGCATCTGGCGCTGACGCTCAAGTCCTGTATCGCCCAGACCAATGCCCTCGGCCTGTCGATCGAGATCGTGGTCGTCGACAATCATCCCTCCGGCAGCGCCGCGTCGGTCTGCGAAGCGCTGGGCGCGGGTATCCGCTACATCGCGGACCTGACCCGGAACATGTCGGTTCTCCGCAATCGCGGCTTCGCGGAAGCGCTAGGGGACTGGCTGGCTTTCATCGACGACGATGAGGTCGCCGATGCGGGCTGGACCGACGCCCTGTTCCGCGTGGCCCGCGCCACCGATGCGGACATCGTTGTCGGCCCGCGACTGGCGGCCTTCGAAACGGGCGCGCCGCCGGCTTGGGACCCCACCGGCGCGGCCTTCGTGCGTGACCTGAAGCTGCCCGACCGCGCCGAGGTCGTCCTGACGGCTCCGTCCGGCAAGCCGCGCCATGGCCTTGGCACGGGCAACTCGCTGTTCAATCTGGCACGCTGTTACGTCCCGGGACACGGCCCGATGCGGGAAGCCTTCGGGGACGCCGGCGGCGAGGACGCCGAACTGTTTGTCCGGCTGCATCGCCAGGGGCGGAAGATTTACTGGGCCGCCGATGCCGAGGTTACCGAGACGGTCCCGGTCCACCGAACCACGCCGGAGTACCGCCTTCTGCGCGTGCGTCGGGAGACGCAGCACTACGTGACCATCTATCTCGACGCCGCGCGCAATCGGCGGCTCACCTGGCTAACCCTTATGGCCAAAGGGGTTGTGCAGGCCGCCGGCGGCTTTGTCTTGGCATTACTGACATTGGAGTTCGTATCTCGCAGGCGTCTGCGATGGCGCGTCGAGATGACGCACGGACTAGCCAAGCTAAATTGGCGCACCCCCGTTGGGTACATTGATGAACCCATAGTAAAGGCCTTCGTAACCAAAGGGATTAACACGTAGATAACCACAAGTCGCCCCTGAGTTGAATTTGGCGCGCTTCTTGGGTGGTCCGTCTCCGACTGTGTCCATTTGGACCAATTGACCGGAGACCTGCTGTGCGAGAACTGAAGCATCCGCTGACCGCCACGCCCGCGCCGACCGTCGATGGCGTCAAGCTGTTCGGAGACGGCGCCAGCCTCGCCGACTTCTCGCGCCTCCACGAAGAGGGCCGCGTGGTCGGCTTCACCACCAATCCCACCCTGATGTTCAAGGCGGGCATCGCCGACTACGCCGCGTTCGCCCATGAGCTGATCGCGCTGATCCCGGACATGCCGCTGTCGTTCGAGGTTTTCTCGGACGACTTCGAGGAGATGGAGCGCCAGGCGCGCCTGATCGCGAGCTGGGGCGAGAACGTCTACGTCAAGATCCCGATCACCAACACGAAGGGCGAGACCAGCCTGCCGCTGGTCGAGCGCCTGTCGCGCGATGGGGTGAAGCTGAACGTCACCGCCATCCTGACGCTGGACCAGGCGGCCGGCACCGTAGAGGCCCTGCATCCCGACGTGCCGGGCATCGTCTCGGTCTTCGCCGGCCGTATCGCCGACACCGGCGTCGATCCGATGCCGATCATGCGCGCGACCGTCGCCCTGGCCAGCCGCAAGCCCCTGGCCGAGGTGCTGTGGGCCAGCCCGCGCGAAGTCCTGAACATCTATCAGGCCCGTGATTGCGGCTGCCACATCATCACCGCCACGCCGGACATCCTGCGCAAGCTGGACATGTCGGGGAAGGATCTCGGCGAGCTGTCGCTGGAGACCGTGGCCATGTTCCGTGGCGACGCCGTCGCCGCCGGCTTCTCGCTGTAAGCGCCGGAGCCGTCCGATGAAGGCCCTGGTCCTCGCAGCCGGACTGGGCAGTCGCATCCGCGCCGTCGCGGGCGACCTGCCCAAGCCGCTGATCCCCTTCGGGGGAGCGCCCATCCTCGCGCACAACCTGCGCTGGCTGGCGGACGCGGGCGTGCGGGAGTGCTGGATCAACCTGCACTTCGCCGCCGACGCTATCCGCGTGGCGATCGGCGACGGCGAGGCGTTCGGCCTGACTGTCCACTACGTCTACGAGCCCGAGCTGCTCGGCACCGCCGGCGCCTTGGGCAACATCCGCCAGGCCTTCGACGAGCCCATGCTGGTGGTGTACGGCGACAACGTCGTGCGCTGCGACCTCGACGCCTTGGCCGCCCGGCACTACGTGCGCGGCGCCGAGGCGACCGTCGCGCTGTTCGACCGCGACCGTCACGCCCACACCGGCATCGCCGGCGGCCGGGTGCTCCTCGACGCCGACCAAGCCATCGAACGCTTCCTGGAAGGTGTCGGCGAAGCCTCCACGGACCCGCTGGTCAATGCCGGCGTCTATCTCGTCGAGCCGACCATCCTGGACCTGATCCCGACGGGCCGGCTGGTGGACTTCGGCCGTGACGTCTTCCCGGCGATGCTGGAGAGCGGCCGCGCGCTGGACGCCTATGTCATCGAGGACCAGGGATTCTGCCTGGGGCTCGACACGCCGGAAAGCTACGCCGCGGGTGTCGCGCTGCTGGGCGAGGGGAGGGTCGCGCTGTGAGCCGTCCCGCCATCTTCTTCGACCGCGACGGCGTGCTCAACAACGTCGTCTGGCGCGACTGCAAGCCGGCCTCGCCGCGCTCGCCGGGCGAGCTGGACATCGTGCCGGCCGCCGCCAGGGCGATCTCCTGCCTGCGCCGTTCCGGCTATGCGATCTTCGTGGTCACCAACCAGCCCGACGTACGCCGGGGGCTGATGACCGCCGATACGCTGACGGCGATCCACGCCCGCCTGGTCGAAAGCCTGGCCGTCGACGACATCGCCGCCTGCCAGCATGACGACCGGGACGCCTGCGGCTGTCGCAAGCCCAAGGCCGGCATGCTGCTGGACCTCGCCGCGCGGTGGGACATCGACCTGGCCGCCAGCTGGATGGTCGGCGACCAGGACCGCGACGTGCTGTGCGGCAAGGCCGCCGGCTGCCGCACCGTCCTGCTGGACCGACCCTACAACAGCGGCGAGGGCGCGGACGTGATCGCCGATGACCTCATCGAAGCCGCCCGCGCCATCCTTCGCGGCTCCGGCCACCCCTCCAGGTGTCTGAGTTCCGTTCAAGCCTCGTAGCCCTCCTCCTCCCGCTCCTCCCCGCCATCCGGCCCGCCAAGGCCCACTGCTGAAAGCCTCTCTGATGTTCACCGACCACTTCTTCGATGTCGTCGCCCGGGCGACGGCCGCCATCGATCGTTCGGCCGTCGAGGCCACCGCCCAGGCCCTGGTCGACGTGCGGGAGCGCGGCGGCCGCCTGTTCCTGATCGGCGTCGGCGGCAGCGCCGGCCACGCCAGCCACGCGACCAACGACTTCCGCAAGATCTGCGGCTTCGAGGCCTATTGCCCGACCGACAATGTCTCGGAGCTCACAGCCCGCATCAACGACGAGGGCTGGGAAGGCGTCTTCTCGACCTGGCTGGAGAGCAGCCGCCTGCGCGCCGAAGACGGCCTGCTGATCTTCTCGGTCGGCGGCGGCAGCCTCGAGCCGCCGGTCAGCGCCAACCTGGTGCGCGCCATGCAGTATGCCAAGGAGAAGGGCGCGACGGTCACCGGCATCGTCGGCCGCGACGGCGGCTACACCGCTAGGATCGCCGACGCCTGCGTGGTCATCCCCACGGTCGACAGCCAGCTGATCACCCCGATCGTCGAAGGCCTGGCCGCCGTGGTCTGGCACCTGCTGGTCTCGCATCCGGCGCTGGCCGTGAGCAAGGGTCACTGGGAGCAGATCGCCCCGGTTCCGGCCAACACCGTGGAAGCGGCGGCCTGATCCCGTGATCTCGACGCGCACCCCTCTTCGCGTGACCCTCGGCGGCGGGGGCACCGATCTGGAAAGCTACTATCGCCATGGCGGCGGCTTCATCTTCGCCATGGCGCTGGACAAGCACATCCACATCACCGCCCACCGCCCGCCGTTCGACAGCCGCGTGGTGCTCTACGGCCCGCAGCCGGAGGTGAGCGCGCGCGCCGAGGACGTGAAGCACGAACTGGTGCGCGCCGCTTTGCTGGCCCACGGCATGGACGACCGGATGGAGGCCGCCTCGCTGGCCGACATCGCCGGCGGCACGGGCCTGGGCTCGTCGAGCAGTTTCCTGGTCGGGTTCCTGAAGGCTCTGCACGGGCTCAAGGGCCATGCGCCCGATCCGCAGGCGCTGGCGGAGGAGGCCTGCACGCTCGAGATCGAGACCCTTCGGAAGGGCATCGGCAAGCAGGACCAGTACATGGCCGCGTTCGGAGGCCTGACCACGCTCGACATCGCGCCGGACGGCGCGGTGACGGTCGGCCGCGTCGATATCGCACCAGAGGTCGAGGCCGCCTTCGTCGCGCACACCCACATCTACTACACCGGCCTGCGTCGCGACGCGGCCGTGATCCTGGCCGACCAGAACACCGCCATGCTGTCGGGCAAGTCGCCCGAGCGCGCCAAGGTCAGCGACAGCCTGGGCTACATCAAGGACCTCGGCTACCGCATCCGCGACGCCTGGGTCGCCGGCGACCTCGACGGATGGGGCCGGATGCTCGACGAGCACTGGCAGCACAAGAAGCGGCTCTCCAGCCAGATCAGCTGGCCGCACATCGATCAGCTCTACGACCACGTCCGCGGCGCCTATGGCGTCACCGGCGGCAAGGTGATCGGCGCCGGCGGCGGCGGCTTCCTGATGCTGTTCTGCCCGGGCGACGGCGCGCAGCTGGAGGCCTACATGGCCGCTCAGAACATGCCTCGCCTGAACTATGGCATCGATCGTCACGGCTCGCGGGTGGTGAGCTGATGCAACAGGCGATCACCAACCTCGGCGACCTGGCGAGCGCGCTGCCCGTGGCGGCGGTGCTGGTCCTGTGGGCATGGTCCAGCGGCCGTCGCGCCGCCGCCGCGCTGACGGCCGTCGGCGTGGTCGCCACGGTGATCCTGACGGCCGGGCTGAAACTGATCACGCGCGATGCCTTCGCCGAGCCGCATCTGAGCCAGAGCCTGGCCCTGTCGGCCGGCGCGCCCAGCGGTCACGCGGCTATCGCGGCCTACGTCTATGGCGCGGCCTTCCTGCTGTTCGCGGGCTGCCGTGACAGGGCGCCGAAGGTCGTCGCCATGGCGCTGTCGCTGGCGGCCATCGTCGGCGTGGCCGTGACCCGCGTGACGCTCGAAACCCACACCACGGGCGATGTGCTCGCCGGTCTGGCGCTGGCGGGCCTGCTGCTCGGTCCGCTGGCCTGGCTGGTTCGTCGCGTCCCGCCGGGCAGCCGGCCAGGCGCCGCCGCGCCACTGGCCGTCATCCTCGCCGTCGTCGCGGCCGCCGAACTGTCCGGCATCCGCATCACCAGCACGGAGTTCCTGTGATCCAGGCCGCCGCCACCCGCAGCGTCAGTGACCAGGCGACCCTTTGGGGCGTTCGCGCCCGCGCGCCCCTGCGCCTGGGCCTGGCCGGCGGCGGGACGGACCTGTCGCCCTATTGCGACCGGTTCGGCGGCGCGGTGCTGAACGCCACGATCGACCGTTTCGCCTTCGCCCATCTCGCCGCTCACCCGGAGGGCCTCGTCGCCTTTCGCGCCAGCGATATCAGGGCCGAAGAAGTCTACCAGCCCGGCGAGCCGATGAAGGCCAACGGCCCGCTGATGCTGCACAAGGCCGTCTACCGGCACATGGTCGACACCTATCTCGACGGCAAGGCGCCGCCGCTGATCGTCTCGACCACCACGGACGCTCCGCCAGGATCGGGCCTGGGCTCTTCCTCGGCGCTGGTCGTGGCGCTGGTCGAGGCCTTCCGCGCGGCGCTGGACCTCCAGCTCGGCGCCTATGACATCGCCCAGTTGGCCTGGCGGATCGAGCGCCGCGACCTGCGCCTCGCCGGTGGCCGTCAGGACCAGTACGCAGCCGCCTTCGGCGGCATGAACTACATCGAGTTCCTGGCCGAGGAGCGGGTGATCGTGAACCCGCTGCGGGTGCGTCGAGGCTATCTGAACGAACTCGAGTCCTCGCTGGTGGTCTGCTTCACCGGCCAGTCGCGGGAGTCGGCGACCATCATCGACCGCCAGGTCGCGGGGCTGACCGGCATGGACGAACGCGTGCTGGAGAACATGCACAGGCTGAAGGCCGATGCCTCCGCGATGAAGGAGGCCATGCTCGGCGGCGACATCCGCCAGGTGGCCCGCGTGCTGACGCGCTCCTGGGAGGCCAAGAAGGCCACCGCCGAGGGCATCGCCACGCCCGAGGTCGACCGCCTGTTCGAGCTGGCCCTGAAACAGGGTGCTTGGGGCGGCAAGGTCTCCGGCGCCGGCGGTGGCGGCTTTGTGATGTTCTGCACCGATCCGGAGAACCGCTATCGCCTGGTCAGCGCGCTGAACGAGGCCGGCGGCCAGGCGAGCGGCGTGAAGTTCACCTTCGAGGGCGCCGAAGCCTGGAGAGTCGGGGGATGAGCGGCCAGTGCGTCATTCTGGTCGGCGGTCTGGGCACGCGGCTCGGCGGTCTGGCGGCGCGGACGCCCAAGCCGCTGCTGCCGGTCCAGGGACGACCGTTCCTGGAATGGCTGCTGCTTAAGGCTGCCCGCCACGACTTCCGGCACGTGCTTCTGCTCGCCGGTCATGGCGCGGACGTGCTGGACGAGTGGTTGTGGGAAAGCCACGTCGCCGACCGGCTGGGCCTGACGCTGTCGGTCAATCGTGAAGCCTCGCCACTGGGCACGGCCGGCGCTCTGGTCGACGCGCGTGCGCTGCTGGAAGAGCAGTTCCTGCTGGTCAACGGCGACACCTGGTTCGACTTCGACTGGTCGGCGTTGGCGCTGGGCGAAGATGCCGACGGCTGCATGGCGCTGCGCCGCGTCTCGCCCGCCGACCGCTACGAGACCATCGCGCTTGATGGCGAGCGGGTGAGCGCGGTGCGGCCGCGCGATCCTTCGCTGGCCGAGGGGCTCATCAATGGCGGCGTCTATCGCCTGCGCGCCTCGGCGCTGGACGGTGTCGCCATGCCAGCTTCGCTGGAGCAGGAGGTGCTGCCGCGGCTTACCGCCGCCGGGCGATTGGACGGGCGGGTCTTCGACGCCGCCTTCCTCGACATCGGGTTGCCGGACAGCTACCGCGCGGCCGGCGCGCTCTCGTTGCCCGGAACGCCGGCATGACCGCGCGGCCGACCCGGCGGGGACTGCTCGCGGGCGCGGCCGGGCTGACCGCGGCGACGGCCTGCGGGGCGCAACAGGACTATCCGGGACTGGCCGAGATGGCCCGCTGGCGGGGCGTCGTGTTCGGCGCGGCGGTGGAACCGGACAACATCACGGGCGATCCGGCCTTCGCGGCCTTGCTGCGCCGCGAGTGCGCGAGCCTGACGCCCGAGAACCACATGAAGTGGAACGCCCTGCGCCCCGCGCCTCGTCAGTTCGATTTCGCCGGCGCCGACCGTGTCGTCGCCGCCGCGCGGGCCCAGAACGCCGGCGTGCATGGGCATGCGCTGGTCTGGCACGAAGCCAATCCCGATTGGCTGGCGCGTGAACTGAACCCACGCACCGGCGAGGAAATCCTGCGCGAGCACATCGGTACCGTCGTCGGCCGCTACGCCGGTCGCGTGCGCTCGTGGGACGTCGTCAACGAGGCGGTGGAGCGCAACGACCGGCGGCCCGATGGTCTGCGGCGTTCGGTGTGGCTGGAGGCGCTGGGCGCTGACTATATCCCGCTCGCCTTCGAGGCCGCGCGGCGCGCCGATCCGTCGGCGGCTCTGGTGCTGTCCGACTACGGGCTCGAGTACGACGACGAGAGCTGGATGCGCGAAAAGCGCGGCACGATGCTGGAGCTTCTGGCGGGCTGGAAACGGGCCGGCGTGCCGATCGACGCGCTGGGTCTGCAGGGCCACCTGCTCGGCGATCGCCCGGCCGCGTTCGGCGCCGGTCTGCGGACTTTCCTGCGGCAGGTGCGATCGCTGGGCCTGGACATCTTCATCACCGAGCTGGACGTCAACGACCAGAAGGTCACGGGCACGATCGCGCAGCGCGACGATCGCGTGGCGGGGATCTACAACGCCTTCCTCTCGACCGTGCTGGCGGAGCCGGGCGTGAAGATGGTCGCTACTTGGGGGCTGAGCGATCGCTACACCTCGAAGGCCGATATGTTCCCGCGCGCCGACGCCCAGCCGGTGCGGCCCCTGCCGTTCGACCGCGACCTGAACCGCAAGCCGGCCTGGTTCGCCCTGGCCGACGCCTTCACAGGACGCTGAGATGGGTCAGCCGATCTCTCCGGTGATCAGCAAAGGTGTCGCGCCGGGCGTGGCCAGCAAGGCGGCCGCCATACGGTGGTCCGGACCGCAGTCAATCTCGAACGCCGTCCATTGTCTTCCGACTGGCTCGGCGCCGCTGATCCTGGCCGGGTCGAGTGTGATCGCCAACTCGACGGGGATGGCGAAGCCGACGCCCAGCGCCTTCACCGCCGCTTCCTTCAGCGCCCAGGTTCGGAAGAACCGGTCCAGCCGTACCGCGCCCTCGGCTTCCGCGATCCGCTTGGCGGCCGCCGCGTCGAATTGCATCGCGGCGACGGCCGGCATCTCCACGGCCGCGACCAGCGCCTCCGC
>JBIICO010000325.1:0-2838 GCA_044238855.1 Caulobacter sp. | reverse complement strand
CGCACCTTGTGCTCGTTCAGCAGGGCGTCGAACCGGGCCAGGTGGACAGCCTCGTGGCCCTCCATCTCCTTCAGCTGGGCGGTGGTCGCTTCGTGGCCGCGCGCCGCGCCCAGCACGGCCTGCTGCCCACGATAGATGTGGACAGCGCCGAGCTCGCCGGCGTGATCGACGCGCAGGATCTCGGCCAGCCGCGCCTTCACGGCGCCACGGCCGGGGCGCGGAGGCGTCGGACGGTGCTGGGAGGGATTGGCGCTCATGCCCAGTAGGCCCGCTTGGTGGTGGCGATCAGGCCGAGGACGGCGAGCTTCAGGTAGACGAGAGCGTTCCAGCCGGCCATCGACAGGCCGAGGAACACCCAGACCGCCTTCTCGCAGGACGGCGGGGCGATCTTCGCGCCGTCGCTCATCAGCGCCGCCATGTCGGCGGCGCTGACGCGGCCGGAGCCGCCGGCGGCGCAGATGGTCGGGCCGGGCCACCAGCCCCACTCGGCGCCGGCGTGATAGACGGCGACCCCGACCCCGACGAGGAAGATCAGCGCCAAGGCGCCGTTGAACAGCCGCTTGGTCCGCGCCCCCCACCGGGTGCGGACGACGATCATCCCGACCAGCGCGACGCCCATCGCGACCCAGTAGACCTCCCGCTGCTTGAGGCAGAGGAAGCAGGGCGCCAGGCCGCCGATCTTTTCGAACCCGTGCGCGATGGCCAGCATCAGCGCCGAGGAGAGGAAGGCGGTCAGCCGCCAGCGGGTCAGGACAGCGTCGTAGAGTGTCTTCATCAGCAGGCCGCCGCGGAGGTTCCGGAGCCGAGATAATGACTCGCCACCAGCCCGGCCACCAGCAGCGCGATGCCGATGCCGGCGAACAGGGCCAGCCGCTTCTCGACGATGGGCAGCATGGCGGGGCCGAACTTCTTCACGATGGCGGCAACGAGGAAGAACCGGGCCCCGCGCGTGACGACCGAGGCGAAGATGAACATGCCGAAGCTGAACTGCGCCAGGCCCGAGGCGATGGTCACCAGCTTGTAGGGGATGGGCGTCAGGCCCTTGGCCAGGATCACCCAGGTGCCGTACTTGTCGTACCAGCACTTGTACTCTGCCAGGCCGCTGGCGTGGCCGGTCAGGCTGAGCAGCCAGATGGCGACGTCCTGCAGGAAGAAGCCGATGGCATAGCCGAGGATGCCCCCCAGCACCGACGCGGCGGTGCAAATGGTGGCGTAGGTCCAGGCCTTGTCGGGCCGGGCCAGCACCATCGGCGCCAGCATGACGTCCGGTGGAATCGGAAAGAAGGAGCTCTCCGCGAAGGAGACGGCGAACAGGCTCTTGGGCGCATGTCTGGAGGCGGCGAGCCCCATCACCCAGTCGTAAAGTCGGCGCAGCATGCGGTTGTGCTAACAGGGCTGGAAGGCATTGTCTTGTGCAGTTCGCATGCAGGGGCGCGGTCCGCCGCACGGCGGTCTCCGGCGCTTCACCAATTTGGTTTCATCTGATACTAACTCGCCGCCTCGCGAGAGGCCCCCTCGACAGGAGAGTTGCGATGAACGCCCAACCGAAAGCCGACCTTTTCGACAACCCGCTCGGCACCGACGGCTTCGAGTTCGTCGAGTTCACCTCGCCCGAGCCGGAAAAGCTGAAGGCGATGTGGGAGCTGATGGGCTTCACCGCCGTCGGCAAGCACCGCTCCAAGAACGTGCTGCACTTCCGCCAGGGCGACATCAACTTCATCCTGAACATGGAGCCGGCCGGCCAGGTCGCCGACTTCCGGGGCGTCCACGGCCCGTCGGCCAACGCCATGGCCTTCCGCGTGCGGGACGCGGGCAAGGCCTACAAGCTGGCGCTCGAGCGCGGCGCCACGCCCGCGCAGCCGGGCAAGATCGGCCCGATGGAGCTGAACATCCCGGCCATCGAGGGGATCGGCGGCACCAACCTCTATCTGGTCGATCGCTATGGCGCGCGGAGCATCTACGACGTCGACTTCGAGCCTATCCCCGGCGCAGCCGAGGCCGCAGCGAAAAATGGCGTCGGCCTGACCTACCTCGACCACCTGACGCACAACGTGCAGCGCGGCGGCATGAAGAAGTGGGCCGACTTCTACGAGCGCGTCTTCAACTTCCGCGAAATCCGCTACTTCGACATCGAGGGGAAGGTCACCGGCCTGTTCTCGAAGGCCATGACCAGCCCGGACGGCAAGATCCGCATTCCGCTGAACGAGAGCCAGGACGAGCAGTCGCAGATCGAGGACTTCCTGCGCGACTACAATGGCGAGGGCATTCAGCACCTGGCCTTCGGCACCGACGACATCTTCCACACGGTCGAGACCCTGCGCGATCAGGGCGTGAAGTTCCAGGACACGCCGGACAGCTACTACGAGCTGCTCGACGCCCGCGTGAAGGACCACGGCGAGAACACCCAGCGTCTGCAGGCGGACAAGATCCTGCTCGACGGCGCCCCGACCGAGGGCCAGGGCCTGCTGCTGCAGATTTTCACCGAGAACCTGATCGGCCCGATCTTCTTCGAGATCATCCAGCGCAAGGGCAACGAGGGCTTCGGCGAGGGCAACTTCAAGGCCCTGTTCGAGAGCATCGAGCTCGACCAGATCCGCCGCGGCGTGGTGAAGGCGGACTAGGCTCAGCCGGGGACACGCACCGGAGTGCATGTCCCCGACCGTTGCACCGGATCGACAAGGACGAACCATGGCCAAGGGTAACTGGATTCCCGTCCGCGGCGCGCAGGGGCGGCACAGCCGCCAGGCGCACGCCGACCTGCCGGAGGGAACCTACGAGCGCGAGGTGTCCAAGGAGGGCTTCTTCGGCCCGGCCGCCTTCCTCTATCACCGCCGCCCG
>JBIICO010000324.1:0-2839 GCA_044238855.1 Caulobacter sp. | reverse complement strand
AAGAGATCGGCAAGCTGGTCACCCTGGCGATCCTGATGCCGGTGGTCGCCTCGCTGGGCGGCAACGCCGGCACCCAGACCCTGGCGGTCGCCGTTCGCGCGCTCGCCAGTCGCGAGCTGAACGCCGCCAACGCCGTCCGTATCGTGCTTCGCGAGATGGCGGTCGGCCTGGTCAACGGCGGCGTGCTGGCGACGATCATGGGCCTCGCCACCTACGCGGTGTTCCGTGACCCGATGCTCTGCCTGACCATCGGCCTGGCCCTGATCATCAACCTGTTCATGGCCGCCCTGGCCGGGATCCTTGTCCCGCTGGCCCTGGACAAGCTCGACCGCGACCCGGCGGTATCGTCATCGGTCTTCGTCACCTTCGTCACCGACTTCATGGGCTTCCTGAGCTTCCTGGGCCTCGCCGGGCTGATCCTGCTGTAGCGCAAGGATGACGGTGAAAAGGGAAGGGCGGCGCCAGGCCGCCCAACACCGTTCCCCATCCACAGCAATTTCCCCCCGCGCGCGATGAAACCATCGACCCGGCATCCCTCTTGCGGGAGTGGCATGGAACGAAGACGCCACTGTCCCATTTCGGATCAACAGGCCGATGAAACCACGCCACCAGGTCTCCCGCGCCGCCATCGAACTGATCAAGACGTTCGAAGGCTATCGCCGCAAGGCCGCCCAGCTCCCGGACGGGCGCTGGACGATCGGCTACGGCCATACCCTCACCGCCCGGGAAGGCGCCGAGGTCGACGAGCAGGATGCCGAGGCGCTGCTGCTCTACGACCTGATCAACGTCGCCCACGCGGTGAACGAGCACAGCTACACGCCTCTGACCCAGAACCAGTTCGACGCCCTGTGCTGCTTCGCCTTCAACGTCGGCGTGGAGAACTTCCGCCGCTCGTCGGTGCTGCGCCGGGTCAACGAGGGCCAGCTGCTGCAGGCCGCCTGCGCCATGGAGATGTGGCGCAAGGCCGACTTCGAGGGCGAGCGCATCGTCATCGACGCCCTGGTCCGCCGCCGTTCGGCCGAGAAGACCCTGTTCCTGACCCCGGCTCACGGCTGGGTGCCGGCCCCGTCGCCGGTGCTGCGTCCGAAGGTCGACTTCGACGTCGTCGCCGCCAGCCCGCGTGAAGCGCCGGCGGTTCTGAAGACCAGCACGGTCGACGACAAGGTCGTTGTGGAGCGTGAAGACACGCCGCCGGCCCGCCCGGTCGCCCCGGCGATCGAGCCGCCCGCCGTGCCGCTGGCCACCGAGGTCGCCGCCGCCGGCGTCGGCGCCGCGCTGGAACAACTGCTGCCCGAGCCGGCCATCGAAGCTCCGCAGGCGCCGCAACCGGCCGAGCCGGAAGCGGTCGCCGAACCGGTCGCCGAGCCCGAACCGGAAGCGCTGCCGCAGTTCGCCACCATCGCTGACCTGGAACCCGTCCCGCCCGCCGTGATCGAGGCCGATGTCGACTACGGAGCCCAGCCGCTGACGGAGACGGCCGCCGCGCCGGCCACGCCGCAAGCCGCCGAGCCGGCCCCGCAGGCTTGGTCGCCGACGCCGGTGCTGGCCGTTGTGGGCGGCGAGCCCGCCTTCAGTCTGACCCCGGCTCCGGAAGTCACGGTCGAGGCGGCGACGGAGGACGTCTTCCGCATCGACCTGCCCGAGCCCGCCAACGAGTCGGCGCCAGGTCTGTTCGATGTTACGGCGGTGGAGCCGGTCTACGAGGGTGGTCCCAGCCGTCCGCTGGTCAGCGAGGACTACGTCCGCCGCCTGGTCCGTGAGGACGAGCAGGCGATCCTGGGCGAGGAATTCTCCGGCTTCGACCTGCCGACCGAACCGGCCCGCATCAGCGGCCTGCCGATGGTCGGCCTGGGTCTGGGAGGCATGGCGATCTTCGCCGGCGCAGTGGCCTGGGGCCTGACCGCCCGCGCCGGCGACGGCCCGCTGAACCCGCTGGTGGTGAGCTGGGGTCTGGGCCTGCTCGGCATCGTCATGGCCGCCTTCGCCGCCTGGCGCTGGCTGGACGGCATGGCCGGCGCGCCTCTGGATGAAGAAGACGAGGAAGCCGCAGAGTCCCAGGCGCGGTAATCCGCCTGAGAGCCGGCTTGGGGGAGCCGGCGACGCCCCGCGAGCCGGATGGCGCGCGGGGCGTTTTCGCGTCTGGAACCCGCAGGTCGCCTTCAAAACTTGGCCAAAATGCCCGTCATCCTCGTGCTTGTCGCGAGGCCGCATGCGCAATGAGCGAGGAGAGGTCGCAAGGCGCCGACATCACACCCCTTCCTCGCCTTGTTCATGGGTCCTCTCGACGAGTGCGAGGACGACGTTGGACAGGGCGGCGCGGCAGGGCAGGGGCGCGCACCCGGCGGATGCATGTCCCTAAGTGAAGTGCTAATCCACCGGACATGACCGGACCTTCCATGGATTTCGGCCTCGGCGAGACCGCCGACGCCATTCGCGAGACCACCGCGCGCTACGCCGCCGACCGCATCGCCCCGATGGCGGCGGACATCGACCGCGACAACCATTTCCCGCGCGAGCTCTGGCCGGAGATGGGCGACCTGGGCCTGCACGGCATCACGGTGGAGGAGGAGTTCGGCGGCCTCGGCCTCGGCTATCTCGAGCACGTGGTGGCGATGGAGGAGATCTCCCGCGCCTCGGCCTCGATCGGCCTCAGCTACGGCGCCCATTCGAACCTCTGCATCAACCAGATCCGCCGCTGGGCCACGCCGGAGCAGAAGCAGCGCTACCTGCCGAAGCTGATCAGCGGCGAGCACGTCGGCTCGCTGGCGATGAGCGAGGCCGGCTCGGGCTCGGACGTGGTCTCGATGAAGCTCCGCGCCGACCGGCGGGGCGACCGCTA
>JBIICO010000321.1:0-2850 GCA_044238855.1 Caulobacter sp. | reverse complement strand
AGCTACATGGAAGACGGCGCCTTCACGGCGACCTTCTTCTACGCCGAGGTCGACGGCCGCCCGGAAGACCGGCGCGTCGCGCTGGCCCTTGAGGAGCTGAGCTTCTTCTCGGAGAAGATCGAGATCCTCGGCGTGTTCCCGGCCGACCCGTTCAGGGATCGGACCTAGCCGCCGACAGGGGACATGCACTTCAGTGCGTGTCCCCTGTCGGCGCATGTCCCCGCCTCTTCCCTAACCCCTCTTCGCGCCCTAGCCTCCCCGCACAACAAGCTCGGGGAGGAGCGAAGTCATGGGTGGCGTTTCCTGTCTTCAATCGGTGCTGGCGCCGGTTCTGGCGCTGATCGGCTGGTCGCTGCTGATCTGGCTGTGGATGTACGCCAAGCGGCTGCCGGCGATGGCCAAGGCCAAGCTCGATCCGCAGGACGCGCGATTCCCGGGCTCGCTCAGCGTGCTGCCGGACGACGCGCGGCAGGCGGCGGACAACTACAACCACCTGATGGAACAGCCGACGATCTTCTACGCGCTGGCGTTCTTCACCTATCTGGCCGGACAGCAGAGCGACCTGACGGCGGGCCTGGCCTGGGGCTACGTCGCCCTGCGGATCGTGCACAGCCTGATCCAGATCACGATCAACCGCGTGCCGCTGCGCTTCCTGGTGTTCGCGCTGTCGACGGTGGTGCTGATGGTTTGGACGGTGATCGTGGCGATCGGGGCGCTCAGCTAGCCGCGCGTCCTTCGACACGCCGCTTCGAGGCTGCTCGGGATGACGTGTTCAGCAGGTAACCAGAGGCCTCATGGAGAGCAGCGCCGCGGGCGCGTCTCGAACCATGCAAAGCCTACCCTTCTTCCGCCCAGCTCTTCAGCAGCTGGTGGGCGATGGCCATCGGCGGCGGGGCGAAGCAGCCGTCGTAGCCGCCGTTGACCAGCTGGCGGGCCTCCTCGCGGGTGAACCAGCGCACGGCCTCGAGTTCGGTCTGGTCGGGCCGCGCGTCCTCGCTGTCGACCTCGGCCATCAGGCCGATCATCAGCGAGTTGGGATAGGGCCAGGGCTGGGTGGAGTGGTAGCGGACCGCCGTCGCCGTCAGCCCGGCCTCTTCCTTCACCTCGCGGGCGCAGGCCTCCTCGATGCTCTCGCCGGGCTCCAGGAAGCCGGCCAGGGCCGAGAACATGCCCTTGGGCCAGATCGCCTGGCGGCCGAGGAGGCACTTGTCGCCCTTGACCGGCAGCATGATCACCACCGGGTCGGTGCGCGGGAAATGCTCGGTCCGGCAGGCGGGGCAGGACCGCTTCCAGCCGCCGTCGGAGACCTGGCTCGGCTCGCCGCAGTTGGAGCAGTAGCGGTGCTTGCGCCGCCACTCGAACATGCCCTTGGCCGTCGCCGCGATGGCCGCCTCGGTGGCCGGCAGGGTCAGCGCCACCTGGCGCAGGTCGGAGAAGCGGCCCAGGCCGTTCAGCGGCCCGTCGGTCGGGTCCGGCGCGCCCTCCATGTCGACGGCGAAGACCGCGGTCTCCTTCCACAAGCCCAGGAACAGCAGCCGCTCCCAGCCCCCGGCCAGCTCGTTGGCCATCCCGCCGGGCACATAGGCCAGCTGGACCTTGCCGTCCGCCGTCTTCTCGGTCAGCGGCTGGCCGTTCCAGAGCGGCAGGCACAGGGTGCTCGGGTCCTCGCGCTGCAGCCTGTCGAGCCATTCGGCGTCGCCCCGGCGCTCGCTGGCGCGGTCGAGCGGGTTGCCGGCGAAGGTGTTGAGAACGGCGGAAAGAGGCATGAGCGACTTCGTGGCGCAAAGAACGAAGCTCGGCAAGCTCCCTCCCCGCATGGGGAGGGTGGATCCTCCGAAGCCGAAGGCGCAGGAGGAGACGGGTGGGGAACCGATTGGCCGTTCGCCAGCGTCAACCTGCGATCGCCTTTGCCCCACCCGGCCCCTTCGGGCCCACCCTCCCCATGCGGGGAGGGAGATAGTGGGAGACTTTGCCGCGCTTGCATCGCGGGCCTCGAACGACGATATAGGGCTCGGAACCGGCGCGGGCGGACGCCTCGCCAACCTGGTCAGGGCCGGAAGGCAGCAGCCACAACGAGTTTCGCTCCGGGTCGCGCCGGTTCCACCTCATCACATCGCTGAAACGCCCCGCGTCCTTCGACACGCCGCCGCGCGGCGGCTCGGGATGACGTGGCTCCGAATACGTCATGGCGAGCAGCGCCGAGGGCGCGTGTCGAACCACGCAACGCGGTGGCAACGGCGCCCCACGATGACGTAGGATGACACGCTCGGGATTCTCCCGAACGAAGGACCCTCCGCGCCTCCATGTCCGATCCGAACGAACCGCCGCCCTGGGACGAAGACGACGCTCCGCCCGAGCGCGACCCCAATACGGTGGACATCTTCGGCGCGCCCGAGCCTGAACCCGCCCCCGAACCGCCCGCGCCGCGTCCCGCGGAAGGCCAGGCCGAGGGTCAGGCGCCGGCCGACGGCGAGGCCTACACCGTCCTCGCCCGCAAGTACCGGCCGCGGACGTTCGAGGACCTGATCGGTCAGGAGGCCATGGTCCGCACGCTCGGCAACGCGTTCGCCACCGGCCGCATCGCCCACGCCTTCATGCTCACCGGCGTCCGGGGGGTCGGCAAGACGACCACCGCCCGCCTGCTGGCCCGGGCGCTCAACTTCGAGAGCGACACCGTCCACCAGCCGACCATCGACCTGAGCCACGAGGGCCGCCACTGCCGCGCCATCGTCGAGGGCCGGCACATGGACGTGCTGGAGCTCGACGCCGCCAGCCGCACCAAGGTCGACGAGATGCGCGAGCTGCTGGACGGGGTGCGCTACGCCCCGACCGAGGCGCGCTACAAGGTCT
>JBIICO010000018.1:0-34583 GCA_044238855.1 Caulobacter sp. | reverse complement strand
CCATCGCCGCCCTCGCCGCCGGCGTTATGCTGATCACCTCGGGCGCCACCCCCTCGGATCCGTCCCGCTTCCTCGACCTGCTGCGCTTCACGCCGCGTGTGCTGATCGAGACCAGCCACTTCCTGTCCTCGATTCTCGGCCTGATCCTGGTCCTGCTCGCCTTCGGCCTGCGCTCCCGGCTGGATGCGGCCTGGACGGCGACGATGACGGTCATGCTGGCCGCCGCCACGCTGGCGCCGTTCAAGGGCTTCAACTGGGAAGAGGCGGCGATCCTGATCGCCTGCATCCTGGTCATGCTGCCGCTGCACGCCGGCTTCCCGCGCCAGGCGCGCCTGTCGCGCATGGAGGTCACGCCCGGATGGCTGGTGTCGGCCGCCGCGGTCCTGATCGGCGCGGGCCTGCTCGGCTGGTGGTCGTTCGCCAACGCCGACTACGGCGACCAGCCGGTCTGGCGGGTCATGGCCGACCAGGACATGACCCGCGCCATCCGTTCCTCGGTCGGCGCGGCGGTGGTGCTGCTCGGCTTCGGCCTCTGGCGGATGTTCGCCACCCCCGCCACGCCCCGGGTGGTCGGCGACGGCGATCCGGACTTCGAAAAGGTCCGCGCCATCCTCGGCAAGGCGGAGTGGTCGCAGCCGGACTCGAACCTCGCCCTGCTCGGCGACAAACGCTTCCTGTTCTCGCCGTCGGGCGAGACCTTCCTGATGTTCGGCGTGCGCGGCCGCTCCTGGATCGCCATGGACGGCCCGGTGGGCAAGGCGACGGAGCGGATGGAGCTGCTCTGGCGCTTCCGGGAACTGGCCGACGCCCACGCCGCCCGTCCGTCGCTCTACGGCATCGGGCCGGAAGACCTGCCGGACGCGGTCGAGCTGGGCTTCTCGATCCAGAAGATCGGCGAGGCCGCCGCCGTGCCGCTGGACGGCTTCTCGCTGGCCGGCCGCCGCCGCGAAGTCCTGCGTCGCAACTGGCGCAAGGCCGGGGAGGGCGGCGCCCTCTTCGAAGTGGTCCCGCCGGAGGCCGTCCCCGCCATCATGGAGGACCTGCGCGCCGTTTCGGACGAATGGCTGGGCCACCATGCCGGCGGCGAGAAGAGCTTCTCGCTGGGCGGCTTCATTCCCCGATACGTCGCGGAGTTCCCGGTCGCCCTGGTCCGCAGCGAGGGCCGCATCGTCGCCTTCGCCACCCTGTGGCCGACGGCGACCCGCAAGTCCTTCTCGATGGACCTGATGCGCTACGGCGAAGGCGCGCCGAAGAACGTCATGGACTACCTGTTCGTCGAGCTGCTCGAGTGGGGCAAGGGCCAGGGCTACGAGGCCTTCGACTTCGGCGCCGCGCCGCTCGCGGGGCTGGAGGACCGGCCGCTTGCGCCGATCATGTCCCGCGTCGGCAAATTGCTCTTCGAGCGCGGCGAGGAAATCTACAATTTCCGCGGCGTGCGGCGCTACAAGGACAAGTACGATCCGCTCTGGCAGCCGCGCTATGTCGCGGCCCCGCACAAGTGGCAGATCCCGATGATCATGGCCGACGTCGGCCTGCTGTCGTCCGGAGGGGTGGCCGGCCTGACGCGCCGCCGGCCGAAGGCGGACAACGGGGGATGAGGCCGGTCTAGCGGCCCGTACTGACGCCCAGCAGGTTCACGACATGGACCAGCAGGATCAGCACGCCGGCCGACGAGAACACCATCACCGCGCGCCACGGAATCATCCGTACGCCCTTCACCAGATCCGGCGGACGCGACCCTCTCCAGCCGGCGAAGACCGCGAGCGCCAGGAAAAAAGCGCCGATGGCGAGGGTTATGGTCATCGTCATTCCCGCCAGATGGCGGCCGGCCGGCGGGATCGCAAGCGTCATCCACAGCTTATTGTCGCACCCCCTATATTTGGCGTTAACGCCGCGTTTACACACAAGGGGTGGGTGGCTAGCGTTGCCTCTGGAGTGCCGGAGGTGCGAATCGGATGACGGCGGGGGCGCCTTGGAGCGTGAAGGGGATCGACCCCAAAGCGCGCGAGATCGCCAAGGATCTCGCGCGTCGCTCGGGCATGACTCTGGGCGAGTGGCTGAACCGCATGATCGTCGAGGGCGAGGCGCCGTCGACGCCGGACTACGCGCCGGAACACGCCCTCGACGCGCCGTCCCACGACCCTAAGGTCATCGCCACGCCGCGCGCCGCGGCCGGCGAGCGTTACGAAGTTCCGGGGCATCCGGCGGACGAGGTCGGCCGCGTCGCCGAGGCCATGGAGCGGCTGACGGATCGCATCGAGGCCGCCGAGCAGCGCTCGACCCTCGCCATCACCGGCATCGACCAGTCGGTGCGCGGCGCCCTGGCCCGGCTGGAAGCCGCCGAGCGCGAACAGATCGCCGTCGCGGCCCGCTTCGAAGGCGCGGTCGAAGATATCCGCACCGATCACGGCGGCTTCGGCGAGCGGCTCCGCAAGATCGAGCTCGAGTCGTCGGGCCCGCGCTCGGCCGAGGCGCTGCGCTCGCTCGAGGGCATGCTCGGCAAGGTCGCCGGGCAGTTCTACGACGGCGAGGCCCGCACCCGCGAGGCCGTCGCCGCCATCGAGGCCCGCGTGGCGGAGATCGAGAAGTCAGACCCGGCCAACCTGGTCGAGGCCGTCGCGGCCCGGGTGGCGGATCGCCTCGTCGAGGCGGAGAGCCGCACGACCGACGCCCTGCGCGATCTGGGCAGCTCCTTCGTCGCCCTGGACCGGCGCCTGCGGGCGGTGGAGAGCGGAGGCGGCTCGGGCGCCGAGCGGCTGGAGGCCCTGGCCGCCGATCTGACCCGTCGAATGGAAGCCACCCGCGCCGAGCTGGGCGAGAAGCTGGCGGCCTCGGCGACGGCGCGGTTCGACCGCATGGATCGCAAGCTGTCGGAGATGGCCTCGCACGTCGCCACCGCCGAAGCCCGTTCGGCCGAAGCCATCGAGCGCGTGGGCCGGGAGATGGTCAGCATGGCCGATACCCTCAGCCGCCGGGTTCAGGGCGTGGAGAACCGCAGCGCCGACGCCATGGAGCAGATGGGCGGCGAGGTCTCGCGCATCGCCACGGCCGTGGAGCAGAAGCTCGGCCGCGCCGACACCGCCCAGGCCCAGGCGCTGGAAAAGCTGGGCGGCGAGATCGCCCGCATCACCGAACGCCTCGCCGAGCGGATCGCCAACTCGGAGCGGCGCGGGGCCCTGGCCATCGACGAGGTGGGCGAGCAGGTCGCCCGCGTCACCGAACGCATCACCCAGCGCCAGGAGCGCACGGCCACCGACCTGGCCGAGCGCATTCGCCTGAGCGAGGAGCGCACCGCCCGCCTGCTGGACGAGGCCCGCGAGAAGATCGACGCCAGCCTGAACGGCGTGCGCCGCACGGTGGAGTCGGCCGCGCCGCCGCCGGCGCCGAGCATGACCCGTCGCTCGGAACTTCCGGCTGGTCCGTTCGAGGATCCCTTCGCGACGGAGCCCTTCCCGTCGCCGGCCGCCTCGATCCCCGACGACGCCTTCGCGCCCCAGGCCTACGCCCCGCAAGCCTTCTCGGAGCCATTCGCAGCCCAGGAACCGTTCGGACGCACGCCGCCGGTCGAGGCCGCGCCGGCCGCGCTCGCGCCGTTCCCGGCCGTCGAGCGCGGCGAGCCGTCCTTCTCGCAGGAAGACTTCGACGCCGCGGACTTCGCCGAGATCGACGCCGCGCCGGAGGTTCCGGAAGCACCGGAGATCCCGCCCGCGCCGGTCATCGACCCGCTCGACATCGACGAAGGCCCGCGCGCCCGTTCGACGCGGGAAGTGATCGAGCAGGCCCGCCTGGCGGCCCGTTCGTCGGGCGGCATGCCCGCCTCGTCCCTGGCCGCGCCGTCGGCCGAAAAGCGCAGCCTGTTCGGCGGCCGCGAGCGCAAGCCCAAGCGCCGCGCCGGCTCGACCCTGCAGACGGCCCTGCTCGTCACCGGCGCGGCGGCGGCGGTGGGCGTCAGCGCCGCCGGCCTCCTGATGGCCAACGGCGAAGGCGGCGGCAAGCAGCCCGAGCGTCTGGCCGCGATGATGCGGATCGCCGAGCAGGACAAGAAGGGCGAGATCACCGGCCGCGAGGCCGACACCGCGCCGGGCGGCGCGGCGCCGATCGAGGCGGTGGCCATCGCGCCGGAGGCCGCGACCGAAACGCCGGCGCTGGCCGGAGCCGCGACGACCGCGTCGGCCGAAAGCCCGGCCTCGCTCTACGCGGAGGGCATGCGCCAGCTGGCGGCGAAGACGCCCGAAGCGGCCGCGACCCTGCGCAAGGCGGCGAACCTCGGCTACGCCCCGGCGCAGTTCCAGGTCGCCAAGCTGTACTACGAGGGCCTCGGCGGCGTGCGGAAGGACGAGGTCGAAGGCCGTCGCTGGACCGAACGCGCGGCGCAGGGCGGCGAGCCGCGCGCCATGCATAACCTCGGCCTCGCCTACTACAACGGGGCCGGCGGGCCGATGAACAAGACCACCGCCGCCCAGTGGTTCCGCCGCGCGGCGGACCTCGGCTGGTCGAACTCCCAGTTCAACCTCGCCAACCTCTATGAGCAGGGCTACGGCGTCGAAGCCAACGCGGCCGAGGCCTACAAGTGGTACCTGATCGCCTCGCGCACGGGCGACGCGGAGGCCCGGTCCAGCGCCGAGCGCATCCGCCGTAGCCTGTCGCCGGAAGCGCGCGCCGCAGCCGAGCGTTCGGCCCTCGGCTACCGTCCGGCCACGCCCAACGCCACCGTGCGCCAGGCCGTCGCCGCGCCGGCCGCCATCGCCGCTGCCAGCGCCGATGTCGCCTCGGCCCAGCGCGCGCTCAGCATGCTCGGCTTCTACCGGGGGCCGCAGGACGGCGCGCCGTCGGGGGCCCTGAAGGGCGCGATCCAGGCCTTCCAGAAGGAAAAGGGCCTGCCCGCGACCGGCGAGCTCGACGCGGAGACGGTCTCGAAACTTTCGATCTACGCGCGATAGCCTTCCGGCGCGTCCGGGGGCGGAGCGGAGAGACGGTTGGACCTGTACCTGCCCATCGCCGAAGTGTCGGTGAACGCGCCCCTGCTGGTGGCGCTGGGCGCGGCGGTGGGCTTCATCTCGGGTCTGTTCGGCATCGGCGGCGGCTTCCTGATGACGCCGGTTCTGGTCTTCCTCGGCATCCCGCCGGCGGTGGCGGTGGCCAGCGAGGCCAACCACGTGGCCGCCTCGTCGGCGTCCAGCGTCATCGCCTACAGCCGCAAGCGGGTGGTCGACTTCCGCATGGGCCTGGTGCTGGCCGGCGGCGGCGTCATCGGGGCCTTCCTCGGCGTGGAGGTGTTCCGCATCCTGCGGCTGCTCGGCCAGGCGGACCTGGTGGTGTCGATCTCCTACCTGCTGTTCCTGGGCGTCATCGGCGCCCTGATGCTGCGGGAGTCGCTCGAAGCCATCGTCCGTCGCCGTCGCGGCGACACGCCAAGACCCCGGCGCGAGAAGCGCCCGGTGCTGCTCTACCGCCTGCCCTGGAAGGTGCGCTTCCCGCGCTCGCGTCTCTACATCAGCGTCATTCCACCGATCCTGCTGGGGATCTTCGTCGGCGTCCTGTCGGCGATCATGGGCGTGGGCGGCGGCTTCATCCTGGTGCCGGCGATGGTCTACCTGCTGCGGATGCCGGCCGGCGTCGTGGTCGGCACCAGCCTGTTCAACATCGTCATCACCACCACCCTGCTGCTGATCGGCGGCGTGGTCGGGGCGCAGCTGGGCGCCCGGGCCTCGGCCCGCTTCCGGGCGGAGGAGTTGCGGGCCATCCTGGCGCTGATCGTGCTGCTGGTCGGGCTGCAGATGGGGCTGGGCCTTTTCATCACGCCTGATGATCCCTTCGTCCTGATGCCGGGGATCCGCTGATGGCCGTGGATCTGCCGCCTCCCGCCGCCGTCTCGGGCGTGCTGACCGAAACCGAGGTCAAGGTCAGCTCCGGTTTCCGGGGCGCGCGCATCTCCGTCTACGGCGCGGTGTTCGACCCGGCCAACGCGGCCAGCGACGTGGTGGTGGTCGTGCGCGGCCCCGACCAGCCGCTCCGCATCGCCCGCAAGACCCGTGTCGCCGGCCTGTGGCTGAACGGCCGTCCGGTTGTGTTCGAGGGCGCGCCCGGCTTCTACCGCGCCGCCTCCAACCGCCCGCTGCGGGACATCGCCCGCTTCGGCCAGTTGCGCCGCCTGGGCCTCGGCCTGGACCACCTGGCGATCCGGGCGCCGGCAGAGCGGCGGGTCGAGACCCGCTACGGCGTGAAGGACATGGTGGTGTCGGGCCTTGGCCCCGATTACCACGAGTGGCGGGGCGCGGTGGTGCGGCTGAAACAGGCCGGCGGCCTCTACAGCGCCGACTCGGCCGGGGTCCGGTTCGTCGACAGGGGGCTGTTTCGCGCGGAATTTACCTTGCCGGCCGACGCGCCCACCGGCGTCTACCGAACCCGCATCATATTGTTCCAGAACGGAAAACCCGTCTCGATCCGCGACCGTTCACTGACGGTTGAGAAGGTCGGACTGGAACGCGCGCTTTACCTCTTCGCGCATCGCAGCCCGTGGCTATATGGTCTCGCGTCGGCCGCCATAGCGCTTCTCGCCGGTTGGGGAGCAGCGCGGGTGTTTCGCAGGAGCTAGGGGGAATGAGGCAGGCTATCGCGCGCGCGCATGCGCCGGCGTCCGCATGGACGATGGGCGTCCTCAGCCTGATACCCTTCTACCTGTTCGCGGGTCTGTACTGCTATGGCCCACAGGAGATGCGGTCCGGAGCCTTCGTGGCGCTGATCGGCTGGTCGGCGGCGATGCTCAGCTATCTCGGCGGCGTCCGGGCGGGGCTGGAGATCGACAGCCACGACAAGCCGCGCCTGTGGAGCGTGGCCCTGGCCATGCTGTCGCCCGTCGCCGGCTTCGGCCTGTTGTTCGGCGGCCTGACCGGCTCGCTCGGTTCGGTGCAGCAGGTCTCGGGTTTCATGACCGCCTTCCTGCTGATGTGGATCTGGGACCAGCGCATGAGCGACGGCCCCGCCTGGCGCCCCCGCTACCGCACCGCCATCACCACCGGCGCCGCCATCGCCCTGGCCTTCGCGCTCGAGCAGGCGTTGCGGATGTAACGGCGGAAAAAGCGGGTTTCCCGCTCTCTCCACATGACGGATGGGTTGGGGACTAATCCCCCACCAGCGATTTCCACCCGATCGCATGCACCCGCCCGGTCCCCAGCGCCGCCGCCAGCGGCCGCGTGGCGAACAGCGGCGCGAACGCCGCGTCCTTCACGTTGAGCCCGCCCGCGTAGGCGCCGAACGCCGGTAGCACCACGCGCGAGCCGTCGGTGGCGAAGCAGCGCCGCCGCACGACCCCGCCGCGGCCGGCGACCTTCGCCGCCGGGTGCAGATGCCCGGCCATCTCGCCCGCCTGGCCGCCCGGCTGGGGCTCGTGGCGCAGCACCAGGGTCTCCAGCGTCATCTCGTCGGCGATCTCGCCGGGCAGGGCGCGCGGGCCGTCGGCGTCGTGGTTGCCGACCACCCAGACCAGCGTCCGGCCGCTCGCCAGCGCCGCCAGCCGCGCGGCGTCGTCGCCCGCCAGCCGTTCCTCGGCCCGGCCGTCGTGGAAGCTGTCGCCCAGGAACACCAGCAGGTCCGGCCTGACCGCCGCCACCTCCCGCTCCAGCCGGTTCAACGTCTCCCGCGTGTCGTAGGGCGGCAGCAGTTGGCCGCGCATGGCGTAGGCCGAGCCTTTCTCGAAGTGCAGGTCGGCGACCAGCAGCGCGTTGGACGCCGCCACATGAACCGCCCCGGACGCCTTCAGCACCACCTCGGTTCCATTCACCGTCGTGGCCAGGCCGCCGCAGTGCGCGGCTGCGAACGACCAGCTCTCTGTACGCAGAGCCAAACTCAAGACATCGCCTCCGCGATCAAATCCTCGGCCGCCTCGGCCAACATCATGTCGGCGGCGCCGCCCGGCGCGCGCTCGCGGCCGATCTCCATGAACATGGGGACGGCGAAGGGCGAAAGATGCTCCAGCGTCGCATGCCGGATCTTGCCCTTCACGCGCTCGAGCAGCCGCCCGACCCGGCCGACGTCGATGCTCATCGTCGCCGCGTCGTCGCGGGCGCAGCGCAGCAGCAGGTGGTCGGGCTGGTGCCGCCGCAGCACGTCGTAGATCACGTCGGTGGAGAAGGTCACCTGCCGGCCCGACTTCTCGGCCCCCGGCATCCGTCGCTCGATCAGGCCGCTGATCAGGGCGCAGCCCTTGAACGACCGCTTCATCATGAAGCTCTCGTCCATCCACGCCTCCAGGTCGTCGCCCAGCATGTCCTGGTCGAACAGGTCGTCCAGGTCGAGGCCATCCATGGGCTTAAGCGCCCAGATGGCCATCGCGTAGTCGTTGCAGACGAAGCCCAGCGGCCCGATCCCCAGCCGGTCCAGGCGTCGCGTGAGGAGCATGGCCAAGGTCGTATGGGCGTGCCGGCCGTCGAAGGCGTAGACGACCATGAAATGCCGTTTTCCGTGCGGGAAGGTCTCCAGCAGCATCTCGTCCGGCGCCGGGATCACCGACCGGTCGCGCTGCGCCTCCAGCCATTCGCGCACGTCGTCGGGCAGCACGGTCCAGGCGGTCTCGTCGGACATCATCCGGCGCACCTTGGCGGCCAGGAAGGTGGAGATGGCGAACTTGGACCCGCCCCAGCTGGGCATCTTCGGATTGGCGTTGGGGGCGGGGGAGACCAGTACGTCGACGCCGGTTACCGCGACCAGCCGCCAGGTCATGCCCGCGAAGATGAAGGTGTCGCCAGGGTCGAGCACCTCCAGGTAGCCTTCCTCGACCTCGCCGATCTTGCGGCCGCCCCGGTTGCCGCGCATCGCGATGCGGACGTTCAGGGTGGCCGGCGACACGATGGCCCCGACGTTCATCCGGTGCCGCCGCACGGTGTCGGCGTTGCGCGCGCGCCAGAGCCCGTCCGGCCCCTTCACGATCCGCCGGAAGCGGTCGTAGGTCTTCAGCGCGTAGCCGCCGGTGGAGACGAAATCGACGACGGCCTCGTAGTCTTCCCAGCTCAGCGCGCGATACGGCCCGGCGGTCCGAACCTCGTCGTACAGGGCCACCAGGTCGAACGGTTCGCTGCAGGCGCAGCCCATCACGTGCTGGCAGAGGACGTCGAGCGCCCCCGTCCGCGGCTGTTCGCTGTCCAGCGCGTTCTCGGCGATGGCCTCGATGGCCGCTTGGCATTCCAGCATCTCGAAGCGGTTGGCCGGCACGAACAGCGCCCTGGACGGTTCGTCCAGCCGGTGGTTGGCCCGCCCGATCCGCTGGACCATGCGCGCCGCGCCCTTGGGCGCCGCCAGCTGGATGACGAGGTCGACGTCGCCCCAATCTATGCCGAGATCCAGGGTGGAGGTGCAGACCACCGCCTTCAGCTCGCCCCGCGCCATCGCCGCCTCGACCCGTCGCCGCTGCTCGGCCGCCAGGCTGCCGTGGTGCAGGGCGATGGGCAGGTCGTCGTCGTTCAGCTTCCACAGCTCCTGGAACGCGAACTCGGCCTGGAAGCGGGTGTTGACGAAGATCAGCGTCGTCCGGTGACGCTTGATGATCTCGTAGACCTCTTCCATCGCATGCTCGGCGGTATGCCCCGCCCAGGGCACGCGACCCTGCGAGATCAGGGTATCGACCACGGGAGCTGGGCCGGGTGGGCCTTTCACCAAATAAACGGTGTCATCCCGGCCGGACCCCGGCCTTGTGCCGGGGGGAGAGCCGGGACCCAGCGAACGTGCACCGGCACTGGGTCCCGGATCGCCTGCGGCGTCCGGGATGACACTTGGAGAAAGCCATTCTCTAATCAGATCCGGATCGTCCACCGTCGCCGACAGCCCGACCCGCCGCATGTTCGGCGCCAGCTTCTGCAGCCGGGCCAGGTCCAGCGCCAGCAGGTCGCCGCGCTTGGTCGGCCACAGGGTGTGGATCTCGTCCAGGATCACGCAGCGCAGGTCCTCGAACAGTCCGCGCGCACCCTCCCAGGCGCACAGCAGCGCCAGCTGTTCGGGCGTGGTCAGCAGCATGTCGGGCGGCCGCACCTTCTGGCGCTGCTTGCGGCTGACGCCGGTGTCGCCGGTCCGACTCTCGGCGACGATGTCGAGGCCCATCTCGTTGATCGGCGTCATCAGGTTGCGCTCGACGTCGACGGCCAGCGCCTTGAGCGGCGAGATGTAGAGGGTGTGGATGCCGCGCGGCCCGTTGGCCGGCGGCCGCTCGGCCAGCTCGATCAGGCTCGGCAGGAACCCGGCCAGCGTCTTGCCCCCGCCGGTCGGCGCGATCAGCAGCGCGTGCCGCCCCTCGCGGGCCTTCGCCACCATGTCGAGCTGATGCGTCCGCGCCGCCCAGCCGCGCGATGCGAACCAGTCGGCGAACCGCTCGGGCAGCAGGGAAGGGGGCGGGGCGCCGTCCATTCCGCGACCTATAGCATGTTCCTGTTCTGTTTCGAGGGGCTACCCGCCCAGCAGCCCGACGACCAGCCCGATGCCCACCGCCAGGATCGCCGTGTTGTAGATATAGGCCGCCGCGCCGTGGGCGGTGACCAGGTTGCGCAGCCGCGTGCTGCCGACGGTATTGTCGGACACCTGGAACGTCGCTCCGACCGAGAAGGCCAGGTAGGCGAAGTCCATGTAGCTGTGCGGCGCCTCGCCGGGGAAGCCGATGCCGTGCTCGGGATTGCGGGCCACGGCGTTGAAATGTCGATGGGCGTAGTGCGCGACGAACACCGTCTGCAGCACGATCCAGCCCAGCACGAGGGTGGCGATCACGAAGGCGACGCTGACCGCCTTCTCGACGCCCGTCGCCTCGTGCGACGTCGCCAGGGCCGTGAACACGCCCAGCAGGCTGGCCGCGATCGCCATCAGCACCAGGGCGACGATGGCCCCGGACCGGATGTCCTGGGTCGCCGCCCGGGCGCGGATGTCCTTCTCCTCGGAGCTGAGGAACAGATGCCACATCAGCACGATGTAGGTCAGCGCCCCGACGTCCCAGCCGGCCAGCAGCGCGTGCGGCGCCACCATCGGCTGCTTCAGCAGCGGCACGGTCAGCCCGACCGCGACCCCCGCCGCCAGGGCGATCAGCAGCCGCCATCCCGCCAGGGTTGGAAAGGGAACGTCCTGCTTGGCGCGCCGCGTCGTCATCCCGCGAGGGCATCACCGGCGGCGGCCGGCGTCAATCGGTGCGACGCCGGGGACGGCTGTCCCGTTACTGTTCCCGTTCCGTTTCCCCGCGAGTCCGTCTAGGAAGATCGCGTGAACGAGGTCGCCGCCACCCAGCTCGAACTGCCCGCCGCCCTGGTCGTGCTGCCCGGCGGCAAGTCGGGCATGGCCGACGCCTCGGGGCCGCGCGAACTGCGGCCGCCCTATGCCCGCGAGATGATCGCCGAGGCGCCGGTGCTGGTCGCCCACGCGACCATGACCGCCCGGCGGCTGGGGCTGAACGCGCCGGGCCGCTCGCGCCGGGTCTTCGACGCTCTGGAGCTCTGGGCCTTCGTCCGTCCCGCGAAATTCACCGCGCCCTCGGCCGCCGGGCTGGCGCAGACCCTGGGCCTGCCGGAGCCCAGGGGCGTGGCGGCTCAGGCCCAGACCCTGCGCGACGTCTGCCGCGTCCTGCTGGCGGAACTCGCCGCCACGCCCTGGCCCACCCGCGAGGAGGCGCTGGCCCTGGCCGAGACGCTGGAGCGCGGCGGCTGGGCGTGGGGCGCGCACGTGGTCGGCGCCCTGCGCGGCCATCCGCTCCGCCACAGCCACCGTGGTTCGGGCCTGGAGATCTGGGGCCGCATCGCCGAGTGGGAAGACCAGGCGCCGCCGGGCGAGCCGGGCAGCAAGCCGATCGAGCCGGAGGCCGCCGCCCGCCGCCTGGACGAGCTGCTGCAGAAGGCCGGCCTGGACGAGGCCCGCGCCTCGCAGAAGGTGTTCGCCGCCGAGACCGCCTGGGCCTTCCAGCCGCGCGACCGCGAGGGCGAGCCGCGCATGATGCTGGCCGAGGCCGGCACCGGCGTCGGCAAGACCATGGGCTATCTGGCGCCAGCCTCGCTGTGGGCTGAAGCCAACGGCCCGGCGGTCTGGGTCTCGACCTACACCCGCGCCCTCCAGCGCCAGATCGAGCGCGAGAGCTCGGGCATCTTCCCGGACCCGGCGGTGCGGGCCCGCAAGGTCGTGGTCCGCAAGGGCCGCGAGAACTACCTCTGCCTGCTGAATTTCCAGGAACAGGCGAACGCCGCCCAGCTGGGCAACGGCGACCTGGTCGGGCTGGGCCTCGCCGCCCGCTGGGCCCGGGCCAGCCGCGACGGCGACATGACGGGCGGCGACTTCCCGGCCTGGCTCCCGACCCTGTTCGCCGTTCCGCCCGCCGCCCAGGCCAGCGCCGCCAACCTGGTCGACCGCCGGGGCGAGTGCGTCCACGCCGGCTGTCAGCACTACCGCGCCTGTTTCATCGAGAAGGCGGTGCGCGGGTCGAAGCGCGCGGACATCGTCATCGCCAACCATGCGCTGGTCATGACCCAGGCGGCCTTCGACGGGGCCCGGGCGGCGCGCGGGCTGAAGAAGGACAACGAGTCGACCACCCTGCGCCGCATCGTCTTCGACGAAGGCCACCACCTGTTCGACGCCGCCGACAGCGCCTTTTCCTCGGCCCTGTCGGGCGCGGAGTCGGCGGAGCTGCGCCGCTGGATCCGGGGTCCGGAAGGTCGGGGCCGCCGGGGCCGCGGGCTGGAGCAGCGGCTGGCGGAGATCATCGGCGACCGCGAGGACGCCCGCCACGCGCTGCAGGACGCCATCCACGCCGCCGCCGGCTTGCCGGGCGAGGGCTGGTCAGGCCGCATCGCCCCGCCGGACGGCGGCGTGAACCCCATCGGCCCGATCGAGGCCTTCCTGGTCGCGGTGATCGAGCAACTGCGGGCCCGCGCCACCCAGGGCGACCAGGGCATGGAAGCCGCCGCCCGCCCGGCCACGGACCTGGTCCGCGAGACGGCCGCCACGGCGGCGGCCGCCCTGGCGCGGATCGAGGCCCCGCTCCTGGCCCTGGCCCGTCACCTCGAGGACATCCTCGACGAGGAGACGGACGAGCTCCCGCCCGCCGACCGGGCCCGGATCGAGGGCGCCCTGCGCGGCCTGGACCGGCGCGCCCGCATGACGCTGCCCGGCTGGCGCTCGATGCTGAAGGCGATCGAGGAGGACGCGGAGGATGACCCGGACTTCGTCGACTGGTTCGACGCCACCTTCCTCTATGGCCGCGTGGTCGACGCCGCCTGCCGCCGCCACTGGGTGGACCCGACCGAGCCGCTGACCGCCGCCGTCATCGCCCCGGCGCACGGCGTGCTCGTCACCAGCGCGACCCTGGCCGACAGCACGCTGGAGGACCCCTTCGCCCTGGCGGAGATGCGCACCGGCGCCGCCCGCCTGCCTGAACGGCCGCAGACCCTGCGCCTGCTCTCGCCGTTCGACTACGCCGCCAACACCCGCGCCTTCGTGGTCACCGACGTCGGCAAGGACGACCCGCGCCAGGTCGCCGCCGCCATGCGTGAGCTGTTCCTCGCCGCCGGCGGCGGGGGGCTGGGCCTCTTCACCGCCATCCGCCGCCTGCGCGCGGTGCACGAGCGCATCGCCGCCCCGCTGGCCGACAAGGGTCTGGCCCTCTACGCCCAGCACGTCGACCCGCTGGAGGTCGGCGCCCTGGTCGACATCTTCCGCGCCGAGGAGGACGCCTGCCTGCTCGGCACGGACGCGGTGCGCGACGGCGTCGACGTGCCGGGCCGTTCGCTGCGCCTGCTGGTCTTCGACCGCATGCCCTGGCCGAGGCCCGACATCCTTCACAAGGCCCGCCGCCAGCGTTTCGGCGGCAAGGGCTACGACGACGGCATCGCCCGCGCCCGCCTCGCCCAGGCCTTCGGCCGCCTCATCCGCCGCGCCGACGACAAGGGCGTCTTCGTCATGCTCGACGCCGCCGCCCCGACCCGCCTGTTCAGCGGCCTGCCGGAGGGCGTGGAGCTCCAGCGCGTCGGCCTGGTGGAGGCGATCGAGGCCACGGCGGAGTTTCTGCGGCCGAACCGCGAGGAAGACGCGGGGACAGGTTAAGGTGTCCCGAGGGGCAGCCCCCGATCCATCCCTCCCTGAGCCGCCCGCCCTCAAACGGACTCACCACCGTCTCACTGCCGCAATGTGCCGCGTCTAGAACCGTCTCCGGAAGCCTCGGGGGCGAGACAGACACGGAGACGATCAGATGAGCCAGTCGCATCCCCGCCCCGACCTGCCCGCCGACCCCGAGTCCGCGCCTTCCGAGGCCGTCGCCGCCCGCGTGGAGGTGCAGCGGGTGCGCTGGCTGACCGGCCTGACCCAGTCGGCGTTCGCCCGCACCTTCGGGGTCGATCCCGACGCCCTGCGCGAAGTCGAGGCCGGCCGCGCGCGGCCCAACGCCGCCTTCCGCGCCTATCTCAAGGTGATCGCCGCCAACCCGCAGGCGGTGATCGGCGCGCTGCGCTGATCAGGGCTGTTGCCTTGCGCCCGACCGCCCGGCCATAACGAACCGGGGTTGTGTTCGGGGGGCGTTTTCAGTGTCGGATTTTCTCGCCGAGATGGAGGCGCGCCGTTTGCGCGCCGAGCGTCCGTCCGCGCCGACGGCGGCCGTGATCGTGTTGTTCCTCGTCGCCTTCGTGGCGTCGGTGGTGGCCGCGGCGGTCGCCATGGAGGCTGCTGCGACGCTGGTCTCGGGCGTCGGCGGGCCGTCGGCGAGCACGGATTATGTGGTCCGGGCGGGGGCCGGCGTGCTGGCGGTGATCGCCGTCCTGGGCGGCCTGCTGTTCTTCGCCTTCCTAAGGCCGCGCCGGCCGGACTGGTCGTTGCCGGTGCTCGGCGGCCTCACGGCCATGGTGCTGGCGGTCGTCTTCGGCTTTTCGATCCTCGGCGGCTTCGGGCTGGAGCGCGCCCGCCAGGAGCAGGTCGCGATGGGTGAAATCCGCCGCGTGATGCGGGTCATCGAGGAGGGCGACTACGACATCGACCTCACCGACACCCGCCCCAAGGCTCGCGGCCAGGCGGGCGAGGTCGAGAAGCTGTTCAAGGAAATTTCGCTCGATTTCCTGAATGTCGGAAAGAGCTATGAGGACGACCTCAAGACGCTCGACATCGACAACATTTCTCCCGAGCAGCTGAAGCGCCAGGATCTGCGCGACGTCACCGCCCGCCTTCGCAAGGCCGGGGCCCGGACCTCGACCTATCGCGAGGAGGTGACGGCCTGCTTCGCCCGGGCGAAGAAGCGGATGGAAAGCAGCAAGGCCGCCGCCACGGCCACCGGCGCGGCCCTGCAGGATTTCCGCGACGAGCTCGACAAGAGCGCCGAGCGAGTGGACCAGCTGATCACCTTGCAGGAGCGGCTGATCGCGCTGAACGCCGACCAGATCGAGTTCCTGCGCACGCATCGTTGGGCGGCCCAGAACGGCAGCTTCATGTTCTACAGCGTCGCGGACATGAATGCCTTCAACAAGCGGGCGACCGAGATCGACCGCCTGATCCGCGAGATCCACGGCTACCAGGACTCGGCCCGCCAGCGGATGCGGGACTTCAACCGGCGCTGATCCGCTACTCCCGGAACCAGGCCGCCTGCACGCCGGTGGCCAGCAGGGTCCCTTCCTGGCTCCACAGGCTGATGTCCTGGTCGGCGAAGTTGTCGTGGAAGATCTTCGCGTCGGCCACGCCCAGCACCGGCGTCGCGCCCAGGGCGTCCAGCGCCGCCTGGCCGGCGTGGAAGTAGGTGGTCAGGGTCACCGTCCCCATGGGCGTCGGCCTGCCACGCACCTGCACGATGCGCACGATGAAGGCGTCGGCCAGGGCGGCGAGGGACAGATAGTCCAGCGGACGCGCCGGCTGGTCCCGCAGCCAGATCACCGAGCGCGGGCTGCGCGGTGTAAGCGGCGCCGGCTCGTCGATGCGCGGCGGCCCCTCGACGTACCGGAAGCTGTATCGCTCCAGCCAGGCCAGCCGCCCGCCGGTGTCGAGCCGCTCGACCGCCTCGACCGGCGGTGCGGCCGGCATCACGCCTGGCCGGTGGGTCCAGGTCTCCCGCCGCGCGGCGCAGACGACGGAGGCGGTGGTCACCACCCGGCCGCCCTGCCGCATCTCGACGTTCCAGTGCTGCACCGTCTTGCCGGCCCGGGTCTCGGTCCAGGCCACCTCGAACGCGCCCTCGGTCACGGCGGCGCAGAAGTTGACGGTCAGGGCGATCGGATCGCCGATCCGCGCCGGATCCTCCAGCACCGCCCGCAGCACCGTCGCCGCCGTCACCCCGCCGAACGGCCCGGCCATGTTCCAGTAGTGCGGGGTGGTCCGCCCCGTCGCCAGCCGCTCGCCGGCCGGCGTCAGGGTGGTGGCGTCGTCGAGCGGGTGAAGCGGTGCGGTCATGGGCGCGGGTCTCCGATGCATTTCGGAGGATTTTGAAACCCGCCGGCATGGGCATCCAATTACCCCTGACGTAACAGCAGGCAAGATAAGTTTCTAAAGAGGACGCTCGGCCTCGGCTTGTCCGCCTCGGACGAGGCCGCCGGCGACCTCCCGCTGGAGCATCGCCGGCGCCCGCCCGAAGCCCGTCTAGGCCGGCCCTCATCGCCAACTCCGGGAACTCGCGTCGCCGGGGGGCCGCCGCATCTTCGCCACGTCGTCGTCGCCGAAGTTGCGACGGTCGAAGATCATCTTCCCGGCGAGCCGTCGCCTAAGCCGTCCAGCCTCCGTCGATCGTCAGGCTCGCGCCCGTCATGTAGCCGGCGTCGGGACCCGCCAGCCAGGCGACGAGACCCGCGATCTCGGTCGGCTGGCCGATCCGGCCGAGCGGCAGGCGAGGGGTGATGTAGTCCATCAGCCCGGCGGTCATGTCCGTTTCGACCGGTCCGGGCTGCACGTTGTTGACGGTGATGCGGCGGGACGCGAAGTCCAGCGCCGCGCCCCTGACCAGCTGGGCGACGGCCGCCTTGGTCATCGCATAGACGCTGGATCCGGGGCCGCCGATCCGGTCGGCCGTGTTGCTGCCGATCGTGATCATGCGGCCGCCGTCGATCATGTGCGGCGCGGCGTGATGGATCGCCGCGAAGACGCCGCGCACATTCACCGCCAGCATCCGGTCGAAGTCCTCGAGCGCGAACTGGTCGATCGTCCCGGCCATCAGGATGCCGGCGTTGACCACGAGCACGCCCAGCGGTCCGAAGCGGTTCACCGCGCCGGCGACGGCGCCGCGGATGGCGTCCGGGTCCGCGCTGTCGGCCCGGATCGCGAGAGCTGATCCGCCGGCGGCCTCGATCTCGGCGGCCAGGGCGTCGGCCGCGTCGGCGGAGGCGGCATAGGTGAAGGCGACGGGTCGGCCGTCGGCGGCCAGCCGCCTCACGATGGCCGCGCCCATGCCGCGGGAACCGCCGAATACAAGGGCGGGGGTGGTGGAAGGCGAGCTGCGCGGCATGACGGATCCGTTCTTGACTGATTGGTCCGTAATTCGTCGCGCGATCGGAGCCCACCCGTCAAGACAATTCTTGACCACTTGGTCCGGATCGCTACTGTGTCGCCATGGGTCGACCGCCGGAATTCGATCGCGAGGAGGCGCTGGCGAAAGCCATCCGCGTCTTCGCCCGCCACGGCTACGAAACCGCGTCGACCACCGACCTCATCGAAGGCATGGGCATAGGCCGCCAGAGCCTCTACGGCGCCTTCGGTGACAAGCGCCGACTGTTTCTCGAGGCGTTGCGCCGCTACTCGGCCGCGTCGCTCGAGGAGATGCGCGAAGCGCTGGCCGGTCCGGGCCCGGCGTCAGCGGTGCTGGAGGAGGCGCTGCTGGTGGGCCTCGGATCGGCGGACGACCTGGAAAGCGGCTGCCTGGGTGTTGGCTCCATCATCGAGTTCAGCCGGTCGGACCCCGACATCAACCTTCTCAACGACGACGCGGGTCGGGCCGTCACGGCCGCGTTCTCGGCCCGCATCGCGGAGGGCGTCGCTGCCGGCGAGCTGCGGCCGGGCCTTGATGGCGACGCCGCCGCCCGGCTGCTGCTGACCTTGCGCTCTGGCCTGAAGGTGGCGGCTCGGGCCGGCGCGAACAAGGCGGAACTGCGCGAGACGGCGCGGCTCGGCCTTCGCTGCCTGGCCGCTGCGTCGACCTGAGTCCCGCGCGAACTGTTGCTCGGTTGTCGCAATGCACGCGTACCCAGCACATCCAACGGGGTTGTTCGCTCGGTGGCCGAACCGATTGGACACGCACGGAGCGGGGAATATCCTCGAAGTCCGTGGGAACGCTGGCTGCTGGAGGGCGGGTCGATGATCCGGGCAGGCGCTCTATCGATGATTGTCGTGCTGACGCTGTCCGGCGTCGCGCGGGCCGCGCCCTTGCCGGCGGAGGCCAACAAGACGCTGAAGGCCGGACTCCCCTGGATCACGGTCACGCTCGATCCGGACGGCGAAGCCGCGCGCATCCACGCCGCGATCGACATCCCTGCCTCGCCGGAGCGGATCTGGAAGGCGATGACGGACTGCAGCTACGCGGCGAAGCTGGTCACCAACGTCACCCGCTGCCGGGTGCTGCAATCGGGCGCCGGCTGGGACATCCGCGAGCACGTGACCAGGGGCAACATGCTGCTGCCGACCCTGCGCAACGTATTCCGCTCGGACTACGAACCCTACAAGCGCATCCGCTTCCGCCGCGTGGACGGCGACCTGAAGGCGATGGAAGGCGAGTGGACAATGACCGCGCTGGACGGCGGCGGCTGGACCCGGGTCACCTACCAGAACCGCTTGGCCGCGAAGATCCTGGCGCCGCCGGTGGTGGTCCGCGCCGGCCTGCGCAAGGACACCCCCAAGGTGCTGGTGAACCTGCGCAACGTCGTGATGGGCGGGAACTGACGATCGGGCGCTATCCCGGCCGAAACGGATCATCGGCGGCGTGGGGGTGCTGCTGAAATCGGTGGGGACACGCACTGAAGTGCATGTCCCCGGTCGTTGAGAGGTCGCGGCGCCGGTGGTGTTCCCCAACCGCCGACCGGAGACGCGTTCTCTCCGACGTCACTCCGCCGCGATCGCCTCGGGCGCGTCGGCCCGCTGCGAGGCAGGGAACACCACCGCCCTGAGCGCTGACAGCGTCAGGGTTCCGTCCTCGATCCGCCCGCCGCGCAGGGTCTTCCGGTCCCAGAAGTAGTTCTGCTCGTGGATCCACGGGAAGGCGCCGCCGTGCTTGGGCAGGCGGTGTGACGCCCGCTTCACATAGCCGGAGATGAACTTGTTGGCCGCCGCCGGGGCGGCGAACTCGGCCTCGCCGGCGACCGCCACGGCCTGCTTCGCGCCCTTGCGGTCCATCGCCTTCAGCAACCGGCAGGCATAGGCCGCGACCAGGTCGACCTTCAGCGTCCAGGAGGCGTTGGTGTAGCCCGTGAAATAGATCAGGTTCGGCACATTGCTGTACATGAACCCCTTGTAGATCAGCAGCTTGGCCGGATCGACGGCTTGACCGTCGACGCTGGCCCGCACCCCGCCCAGGAACTCCAGCACCAGGCCGGTGGCGGTCACCACGATGTCGGCGTTCAGGTGTCCGCCGTCCTTCAGCTGGATGCCGGTCTTCGTGAACCGCTCGATCTCGTCGGTGACCATGGTCACCTGGCCCTTGCGGATGGCGCGGAACATGTCCCCGTCGGGGACCATGCAGATGCGCTGCTGACCCGGCCAGTAGTCGGGCTTGAAGTGTTTGGCGACGTCGTACCCGGGGCCCAGCTGGGCCTTGACCATCCCGACCAGCATGGCCTTGGTCCCGGGCAGGTTGGCGCCCATCCGCTTGGACATGATCCGCCCCCGGATGATGTTGCGCCAACGGACGGCATGATAGGCCAGCGACGCGGGCAGCCAGCGCTTCAGCCTGTTGGCCACCGGGTCCTCGGCCGGGCGGCTGACGACATAGGTCGGCGACCGCTGCAGCTGGATGACCTTCGCGCCCAGCGCCGCCAGCGACGGCGACAGGGTCACGGCGGTGGCGCCGGAGCCTATGATGACGACGGTCTTGCCGGCGACCTCGAGGTTTTCCGGCCAGAACTGCGGGTGGATCAGCGTCCCCTCGTAGTCGCCGTAGCCGTCCCATCGCGGCAGGTAGCCTTCGCCGTGGCGGTAATAGCCGGCGCAGGAGAACAGGAACCCGCAGGTCAGCGTCGCGGTCGACCCGTCGCCCCGGCCGACGGTCAGGGTCCAGCGTGCGTCGGCGGACGACCAGTCGGCGGCCAGGACCTTGTGCTCGAACAGGATCCGGTCGGTCAGGCCGTTCTCGTCGGCGGTCTCGCGGATGTAGTCCAGGATAGACCCGCCCTCGGCGATGGCCTTGGTGTTCTTCCACGGCTTGAAGGCGTAGCCCATGGTGTGCATGTCGCTGTCGGATCGGATACCGGGATATCGAAACAGATCCCACGTCCCGCCCAGTCGCGCCTTGCCCTCGAGGACGGCGAACGTCTTGCCCGGGCAGCGCGTCTTCAGATACCGCGCGGCGCCGATGCCGGAAAGGCCCGCGCCGATAATCAGGACGTCGTAGTGCTGGGCGGTCATGCGGAGCCTCGCTGCGATGCGAGCAGGGATATCGATGAGTCTTCCGTACCGCAAGTTCGAAAAATGTTGTTTGTCGTCGGGCCCGATGATCCGCTCATCCCGGCGAAAGCGGGTACCCAGGCTTGATGGTCGCGAGTCCATCAGGACGGGGCGCCACCATCGACGCGGCGAACCCGAGAGCTGGGGTCGCCGCTTCCGCGAGGATGGTCGGGGAATAGTGGGGGATGCGCTGGGGTAACTGGCTGATTCCTCTCGGCTTCGCGAGGAACCTCCGGCCGGGCGTCAGAAAGTTATCCCCGCCCTTCCAGACCACGCCATCCGCAACGGGTCTCGAAGCACGGGGAGGGCGCATGGCCAGCGACCTTGCGGCGACGGGATGGGGTTCGAACGGGAGACAGGCGTGAGGGGGTTACTCACGCGGTCCGGGGAGGCGTTAGCTGCGCTCCCGCCCGTCGGAGGCATGGCGGCTAAGCCCGAATACGGCTGCCAACCGGCTGCTTCCGGAAAACGAGCTTCGCGGAGCGCACGGGTTCTTCCCACCGTTCACACGTTCACACACAGACTTCCGGGGTGAGCCCGGAGCGCTCCGCACCACCTCCCCAACCCTCAGGGCAAAACCCGTGAGGCGGCGAAGCCGTGTCCGCACCCTTCCCGCAAGGGGGATGGCGCGACATTCAGTGCTTGCCGCGATCCCTGCCGAAGTTCGGCTCGGCGCTTTCCTGGCCCAGGGCGATGACGCCCCGGCGGATCGCCCGGGTCCGGGTGAACAGCTCGTGCAGCTTGTCGGCCTCGCCCCAGCGGATCTGGCGGCTGAGCGCCTGCAGGTCCTCGGTGAACCGGCCCAGCACCTCCAGCACCGCCTCCTTGTTGGCGACGAAGATGTCGCGCCACATGGTCGGGTCGCTGGCGGCGATGCGGGTGAAGTCGCGGAAGCCGCCGGCGCTGTACTTCATCACCTCGCCCTCGGTGACGCCCTCCAGGTCGGAGGCGGTGCCGACGATATTGTAGGCGATCAGGTGGGGCAGGTGGCTGGTGATGGCCAGCACCAGGTCATGGTGCTTGCTGTCCATGATCTCGACCTGGGCGCCGCAGCCGCGCCAGAAGCTCGACAGCTTCGCCACCGCCTCGGCGTAGGCGGCGTCCTCGCGGCCATCGTCGGGCGTCAGGATCACCCAGCGGCCGTCGAACAGCTCGGCGAAGCCGGCGGCCGGGCCGCTGTGCTCGGTGCCGGCGATCGGGTGGCCGGGAATGACGAAGACGTTGTCCGGCGCGCTGGCCTTCAGCGCCTCGGCCACGCTGCCCTTCACGGAGCCGACGTCGGTGATCGTCGCGCCGGGGCTGAGGGCAGGGGCGGCCGCGGCCATCGCCTCGCCCATCGCCAGCACCGGCACGGCGAACAGCACCAGGTCGGCGCCGGCCACGCCCTCGGCGATGTCGCCGGTGACATGGTCGGCCAGGCCCAGCTCGACGATCTTGGCCCGGTGCGCCTCGGAGGCGTCGACGGCGACGATCTCGCCGACCACGCCGTTCTCGCGCGCGATGCGGGCGACCGAGGAGCCGATCAGGCCGAAGCCGACGATCGCGAGGCGGTTGTAGACCTGCCCGCTCATCGGCCCATGAACTCCGCCAGCAGGTCGACGACCGCGCGATTGTGCTCTTCGAGCCCGATG
Source organism: Caulobacter sp. (assembly GCA_044238855.1). Classification (GTDB taxonomy): domain Bacteria; phylum Pseudomonadota; class Alphaproteobacteria; order Caulobacterales; family Caulobacteraceae; genus Caulobacter. The sequence goes on along the minus strand of JBIICO010000018.1, from coordinate 12,393 downwards.
GTGATCCGCACATGGTCGGGCAGGCCGTAGTTGCCCACCCCCCGCACCAGATAGCCGCGCGAGGCCAGGAACGCCTCGGCTTCGACCGCCGTCTTGCCCGGCGTCCTGGGGAAGCCGACCAGCACGAAGTTGGCCGCCGACGGCGCGACGTCGAGGCCCAGGCCGCCCAGTTGCTGGGTCAGCCAGGGCCGCCAGATTTCGGCCAGCTCGACCGAGCGCCGCTGGAAGTCGTCGTCGTTCAGCGCCGCCACGGCGGCCAGCTGGGCCGGGATGTTGACGTTGAACGGCAGGCGGATGCGGTCGATGGCGGCGGTCATCTCGGCCGGCAGGTAACCCCAGCCGACCCGCAGCGCCGCCAGGCCGTGGATCTTGGAGAAGGTCCGCGTCACCGCGATGTTGCGCTCGTGCCGGGCCAGTTCGAAGTCGTCGGCGTGGTCGCGATCGCTCTGGAACTCGGCATAGGCGCCGTCGAGCACCAGCACCACGGACGGCGGCAGGTTCTCGTGCAGGCGTCGGATCTCGCTGAACGGGATCCAGGTGCCGGTCGGGTTGGCGGGGTTGGCGACGAACACCAGCCGCGTCCGCCCGTCGACCTGCTCCAAGATGGCGTCGACGTCGACGTGCAGGTCCTTCTCCGGCGCGTTGCGCACCTCGGCGCCGCAGGCCCGCGCCCCGATGGCCCAGGCGGCGAAGCCGTGCTCGGGCTGGACCATATTGTCGCCCGGCTCGAGGAAGGTCTGGCAGAGCAGCTGGAACACCTCGTCGGAGCCGCAGCCGAACAGCAGCCGCTCGGGCTCGAGCCCGTATTTGGCGGCGATGGCCTCGCGGACGATGGTGGTGCGCGGATCGGGGTAGAGGGCCAGCTTGCCGGCCGCCTGGGCGAAGGCTTCCTGGGCCTTGGGCGACGACCCGAGGATGTTCTCGTTGGCGGACAGCTTGATCGGATTCTCGACGCCGTCGGCCTTGGCCTTGCCGGGCTTGTAGGCCTCGATCTCGAGGATGCCGGGCTTGGGAACGGGACGGTCGGCCTTGAAGCGATCGATGATCTGGTCGGTCATGTGGGAAGTCCGGATGCTGGAACCGGGCTTCTACACGGCGCCGGTCTAAAGGTCGAAGGGTTCGGGGGCCGCGCCGATGACGCCATGCAGCTGCCCCGGCGCGCGGGTCAGCCTGGCGTCGTGGTGCTGATAATAGCCGGCGAGGGCATAGAGGCTCAGGCCGCCGTGCTGGACCAGCGGGGCGGCGGCGACGCCGTCGCGGCTCAGGGCGTCGACGGTCTTGCGGACGTCGGGGGCGTCGGTGACCCACAGGGTCTGGTCGGCGCCGGTCGGGCCGACCTCGACCTGGGCCACGGCGACGGCGGAGGTCGGGCCCCAGGCGGCCAGGCAGGGCAGGGTGGCGAACACCCTCAGCGTGGGCTCGGCCAGCAGGCGGCCCCACCAGGCGCTGTCGGGCGTCAGGGCCAGCACGGCGACGCCGCCGGGCGTCTTGGCGGCTGCCAGGGCGTCTTCGGGCTTCGCCGCCATGGCCAGCTTCGGCGCGGCGCCGAAGCGCAGGCGGGCCAGCTCGACGGCCCGGGCTTCCAGCTTGCCGCCCCAGACGGACAGGTGGAACGGACCCTGCTGGGCCAGGCTGTCGGCCATGATCTCGCGCCAGACGCGGACGACCAGGGCGTTGGAGGCGGCCGGGTTCCTGGCCGCCAGCTGCTTGCGGACGATCTGCGCCTCGCGGGCCGGACGCAGGCCGAACTTGTCGCCGTCGCCGGCCGCGCGCTTTGCCACGGCCACCTGGCCGGCCAGCGACGCCCGCTCGCCGAGCAGACGCAGAAGCTCGGCGTCCACGGCGTCGATACGCTTGCGGACGTCGTCGAGACTCTGCGGCAAAGGCGGCGCGTCGCGGCCCATTTTCATCCCCAAAGGCGAGACGCGGTGCCTATGGCATTGCGGTGAAGAGGGCAATACCGGACGCGCGGGGGAAGAAAATTGCGCCTGTAACTATCGTCAGTACAGCCGGGGCGACGGCCCGATCGGCAGCGGGCCGATCACCGCCTTGCCGTCCTTCAGCACCACCTGGCCGCCGAACGCCGGCGAGTCGTCGGAGCCGCGCAGGTCGGCCTTCAGCGTTCCCCGCAGCCGGCCGTCGGCGTCGACGGTCAGCGGGCCGCCCTGGCCGGACAGCACGGCGTCGCCGCCGCGCACCTCGGCGCGAGTGACCATGATCCGGCCCCCGGCCGCCTGCCAGTCGCGCACAGCATCGGCCCAGTCGCGCCCCTTGAAGGCGTTCATCTTCGACAGCGTCAGGTCCCACATCACCGAGGCCGGCTTGCCCTGCACGATCCGCGCGGGCAGCCCTTCCAGGTTCAGCCGGGCGCCGTCGACCTTGAACAGCATCGCCCCCTGCTCGATGTTGTCGGGGTTCTGGCGCAGATGCATCTCCAGCCTGTCGGCGGACCTTATCCAGTAATCCTTCGCCCCCGGCGCGGTCTCGAAGGCGAGGCCGACCCCTTCGACCGACAGGCGCGGCGGGTGCTCGTTCAGCCCGGACAGGCTGGCGCGCAGGGCTTGGGCCCGGATGCTCACCGGCCCGCCGTCCGGCCGGGTCAGGGTGATGCCGTCGTCGGCCACGATCACCCAGTGGCCGAACTTGATCACCGTCGTCTCGGCCTTGATCACCGGCGCGGCCACCGCCCAGCCCGACGGCTCGGCGATCCGCGCGCCTTCCAGCCTGACGTCGAGCCGGAACGGAAAGCCGGAGAAGTCGCGCTTCCGCCACGCCACCTCATAGCCCTGGGTATTCAGTTCGGCGACGGCGGCGTCCATCTCCTGGATCGCCTTACCCTTCAGCCAGAACCAGCCGACGCTCCAGCCGACCACGAGCAGCAACGCTAGAAACCATGGCAGGAAAAGTCCGCGCCGCTTCACCTTGCGGGGTTTGCCGGGGCGCTCGCCTTCGGGCAGGGTCATTCTCAAGGGCCCTCTGATCAGAGATCGACGGAAGTATGGACGCGGAGGCGGCTCAGGACCGCTGGGTATTCGGATATGGATCGCTCATGTGGCGGCCCGGGTTCCCGTTTGTAGAACGGCGGCGCGCGCTTCTCCACGGCCGGCGGCGCGCTTTCTGTATCTATTCGGTGCATCATCGAGGGACCTACGAGCGGCCGGGCCTGGTGCTCGGCCTCGCCCCCGGCGGCTCGACACGCGGTGCGGCCTACCGCGTAGCGGCGAAGGACTGGGACGAGGTTTACGCCTACCTGCGCGAGCGCGAGCAGCCGACGGAGACCTACTTCGAGGCTTGGCGCCCGGTGAAGATCGAGGGCGCCGGCGAGGTCGGCTCGCTGGTCTTCCTGTCGGACACGGACCATCCGCAGTGGGCCGGCGCCCTGACGCTGGAGCAGCAGGCCGACCTGATCGCCGGCGCCAGCGGCCTGTCGGGCCGCAACATCGACTATCTGTCCGATCTCGTCGTGCATTTGCACGAAGACCGGGTTCGCGACAGCTGCATGGAGCGACTACTCGAAATGGTCCATGCCCGTGAAGCGGAAGCGGCGGCCTGAACTCTCGCGACGCGCGCAAGATCAGCAGTCTTCCTGCGCGCGCGTTCGATTGAGCGTCCCGGTAGTATTTGATCACGCGCCATCCGCGTTACACGCTCAGGTTTGTGAAGATCTTGAACCGTAAGGAAGAATACCCGAAACGGGTGTAGTCGGTGACCGCGGGTTTGCGACATTCTTAACCTTCCCGCGTCACCAACTGAGCATCGTTCAGGAGAGGTGCGCCTGGGCGTGCATGCAACGACGTATGCCGCACCGACGGGGAGACAATTCGATGGCGGGTATCTTCGGTGCCGGACGCAAGGCCGCGGCCAGGGACGCCGAGCGCGTGCGCGAACTGGAGGCCAAGGTGGCCGCCATGGAGCGCTCGCAGGCGATCATCGAGTTCAAGCTCGACGGCACGGTGATTAGCGCCAACCCGAACTTCCTGGCGACCCTCGGCTACACGCTGGCCGAGATCGAGGGCCGGCACCACCGCATGTTCTGCGAGCCCGCCTATGTGGAGACGCAGGCTTATCGCGATTTCTGGAGGGCGCTGAACAACGGCGAGTTCAACAGCGACAAGTACCTGCGCCTCGGCAAGGGTGGCCGCCCGGTCTGGATCCAGGCCTCCTACAACCCGGTGATGGGCCTCGACGGCAAGCCGTACAAGGTCATCAAGTTCGCCAGCGACATCACCGCCGCCGAGAACGAGCGGGCGGAGAACGACGCCCGCCGCAAGGCCAACGAGGAAGAGCAGGCGATGGTCGTCGGCGCGGTCGCCGAACAGCTGGGCCGCCTGGCCCGTGGCGACCTGACCGCATCGATCGACGCCGACTTCGCCGGCGCCTACCGCCAGCTGAAGGAAGACTTCAACGCCGCCGTCGGCAGCCTGCGCGAGGCCATGGCCTCGATCGCCGACGCCACGGGCGCGATCGACGCCGGCTCCCACGAGATCTCCGGCGCCTCTGACGACCTCTCCAAGCGTACCGAGCAGCAGGCCGCCAGCCTCGAGGAGACCGCCGCCGCCCTGGACCAGATCACCGCCACCGTTCGCCGCACGGCGGACGGCGCGCAGCAGGCCTCGGCCGTGGTCACCACCGCCCGCCAGGAAGCCGTGCGCTCGGGCGACGTGGTCAGCGGCGCCGTGGCCGCGATGGGCGAGATCGAGAAGTCCTCTACCGAAATCAGCCAGATCATCGGCGTGATCGACGAGATCGCCTTCCAGACCAACCTTCTGGCCCTGAACGCCGGGGTCGAGGCGGCCCGCGCCGGCGACGCCGGCCGCGGCTTCGCGGTGGTGGCCTCGGAAGTCCGGGCGCTGGCCCAGCGCTCCGCCCAGGCCGCCAAGGAGATCAAGAGCCTGATCTCCACCTCGGGCGACCAGGTGAAGACCGGTGTGAACCTGGTCGGCCAGACCGGCAAGGCGCTGGGCGCCATCGTCGAGAAGGTCGCGGAGATTCACGGCCTGGTCGGCGAGATCAGCGCCTCGGCCCAGGAACAGGCCACGGCGCTGGGCGAGGTGAACACCGCCGTCAACCAGATGGACCAGATGACCCAGCAGAACGCCGCCATGGTCGAGCAGTCGACGGCCGCCGCCCGCGCCCTGCGCGGCGAGGCCGGTCGCCTGTCCAGCCTGGTCGGTCGCTTCGACGCCGGCGCACGCACCCGTCCGCCGGAAACACGCGCCTACTCGGCGGCGCAGGCCCCGCGCGCGGCGCCCAGCTACGCCGCGCCGCTGGCCGCCGTGCCGCCGGCTCCGGCGCCCGCCCGCGAGATCCCGGACCTGGACAACCCCGTCCACGCCGCCCGCGCCCGCCTGGCCAGCTTCGGCCGAGGCGGCGCCGCCGCCGCGCCGTCACAGGACTGGGAAGAGTTCTAGCCGCCACCGACGTTCGTCATCCTCGGACTTGTTCCGACGACCCATGAACACGGGAAACGACAGGAAGGGCGCGGAGCGATCCGCGCCCTTTTCCATTGCGCTCGCCGCGCAAGGCCGTCGCGACGAGCGCGAGGACGACGCGCGGGGGACGGGCGTCGGTTAAGCAAAAACAGTAACTTAACGACACGGCTTGGTGATGCGCGGCGGGGTGGAAATCCCGTCGCGCCTTTGCTTACGGTTCTCGCCGAACGCTGTTCTGGTTGGAGGCTGCCGGCGTTCCTGTCTTCCAACAGGAGAGCAATATGCCCGTAATCACCGGAACCGCCGGCGACGATCAGCTCGTCGGCACATTCGATCCCGACACCCTCTATGGCCTTGAAGGCAACGACACCCTGCTCGGCGCGGGCGAGGTGGACACCCTCGACGGCGGCGACGGCGACGACGTCCTGCGCGGCGGACTCGGCGACGACACCCTGATCGGCGGCGATGGCGACGACTTCTTCCGCGGCGGCGAAGGCGTTGACAGCTACGACGGCGGCGGCGGCCTGAACGACCGCATCAGCTTCGCCGACGTCAACGCCACCCAGGCGGCCTACGCCGACCTGCGCACCGGCGTGGCGATCGACGGCTTCGGCAATGTCGAGACCTTCACCGGCATCGAAGGCCTGGGCCTAGGCACCATCTTCGCCGACACCTTCTACGGCGACGACAACGCCAACTTCTTCCTGGTCGGCGGCGGCGACTGGATCGAGACCTTTGGCGGCGACGACACCTTCCAGGTCTACGACGCGCCGACGTATCTGGACGGCGGTGACGGCGTCGACAGCATCACCGGCTGGGGCATGCTCCGGTACGTCGACACCAACGCCGACGGCATCGCCGAGACCGAGGAGATGACCGAGGGCGTGGCGGTCAACCTGAACACCCACACCATTCTCGACGGCTGGGGCAACGCCGGCCAGGTGTTCAACGTCGAGAACGTGGTCGGCACCGACTTCGACGACCAGATCATCGGCGATCTGGCCGACAACCTGCTCGAGGGCCTGGGCGGCGTGGACATCCTGCGCGGCGGGGGCGGCAACGACATCGTCCGCGGCGGCGACGGCGACGACCTGCAGATCGTCGGCGACGCGGGCGACGACCAGCTGTTCGGCGACGCGGGCGACGACCTGCTGCGCGGCAACAGCGGCGTGGACGTCTACGACGGCGGCGACCGTGTGAGCTTCTTCGCGATGGACGCCACCCAGGGTGTGATCGCCGACCTGCGCACCCAGACCGTCAGCAACGACGGCTACGGCAACGCCGAGACCATGACCTCGATCGAGGGGCTGGGCGCCGGCACGATCTTCGCCGACGTCTTCCACGGCGACGACGACCACAACCTTCTCTACGTCGGCAAGGGCGACAAGGGTTACGGCTACGCCGGCGACGACGACTTCTACTTCAACGACGCGGCCAGGACGGCGGACGGCGGTGACGGCGTCGACACCATCGTCCAGTTCGGCGGCGTGCGGCTGATCGACTCGAACGGCGACGGCATCGCCGAGCAGGACATCGCCACCAGCGGCGTGGTCGTCAGCCTGAACTCGGGCAAGATCCTCAACGACGGCTGGGGTGGGACGGGCAGGATCCTGAACTTCGAGAACCTCGGCGGCTCGATCCTCGACGACACCCTGACCGGCGACGAGTTCAACAACATCCTCACCGGCTTCGAGGGGACGGACACTCTCTCGGGCGGCCTGGGCGACGACACCCTGCTGGGTCAGGCCGGCACGGACTCGCTGTTCGGCGGCAAGGGCGCGGACCGGCTGGAAGGCGGCGAGGGCGACGACAGCCTGAGCGGCGGGGCCGACGCGGACGTGTTCGTGATCGGCGCGCTGGGCGGCAAGGACACGGTCACGGACTTCAGGAACAACGTCGACCACGTCGAGTTCAGCGGCATCGCCGGCGTCGACGATATCGGCGACCTGTTCTTCCAGCAGACGACGACGGGGGTGCGGATCACCTGGGGCGACCCGGACGCCGACCTCTTCCTGGAGGGCTTCACCCTGTCGAGGGTCACGGTCGACGACTTCCTGTTCACCTGAGCGGGCCCAACGATGGATCAGGGGGACCGGCGGTCCCCCTGACTCCTCGGCGGGCTACTTCGGCCGCGCGCCGACGGTGACCTTGCCCAGGTAGCGGCCGCCGCTCTCGCCCGGCTTCAGCTCGATCTCCAGCGTCTCGCCCTGCTCGTCGGGCCGGGCCCAGGCGCGGAAGATGCGCACCTTGATCACGGTCGGTCCGTTGGGGTTCAGCCGGTCGCTGGCGTAGACGTTGGCGCGGATCTCGAAGTCGCCCTTCGGGGCCCGCCGCAGCAGGTACTCCTCGGGGCCGTAGCCGGCGGTCATGTCGTTGGACAGCCGCCCGCCCATCGCCGTGTCCGGGTTGTTGTAGATCGCGCGTTCGCCGTTCGGCTCGTCGATCCACAGGTCCATGTCGGTGATGTCGGTGTTCCACTCCATCACGACCCGCAGGTCGACGTCGAGCACCGCCACCAACCGGCTGTCGAGCGGGATCTCGGTCACGCCCAGGGCGGCCAGCTTCGGAATGATCCGGTTGGCCTCCATCAGCGAGATGACCTCGACCCCGTCGTAGGCGTTGCGCCAGGGCGTGGAGACGACCTCGGTCAGCAGCTCGAGCGCCCGCTGGTAGTCGGCCTTGGCCTCGGCCGGCGTCGCGCCCTTGCGTTCGGCCTTGTCGATCAGGGCCAGGGCCAGATCGCGGCGGGGCTGGGGCCGGTCGGGCTCGAGGAACAGCATCCGCTCGCGCAGCCACACGGCGCGGCCGTCGTCGCCGTAGCGGCTCATGCGGTCGGCCACGATGGCCAGCGTCGTGCTGTCGGCGATCGGCAGCTCCAGCGCGGTCAGGGCGGCGGCGCGGGCCTCCTCGACCCGTCCCTCGCGGAACAGGTATTCCGCCACGTCGAGCCAGAAGGCGGGCAAGGCGCCGTGCTCCGTGGCCTGCTTGTCGAAGACCCGCTGCCAGTCGCCGGCCTTGGCGGTCTTCAACGCCACGAGATAGGGCCGGTCGGGGTTCCACGGCTCGATCTCGACCGACATCGTCCGGCCGGAGGTCGCCGCCGGAGCGGGCGGAGTCGGGCGGGCGAGGGCTGTGGGCAGCGCGTCGGCGGCGACATTGCCCGGCGGGGGCGCGGCTTCCATCATCGGCGCGGCCATAACCGGCGGCGGCGGCGGTGGCGGCGGTGGTGGTGGGGGCGGTGCTGACGGTTCGCCGCCGCCCCGACGCCGGGCCGTCACGACCACGGAGCTCACGTCGCTCTCGTCGTTCCAGCCTTTCGCCCTGGCGCGCGGCTCGAAGGTGGTGCTCCACCAGGCCTTCTGGGCGACCCACAGGTCGAGAACATCGTCGATGCGCTCGTCCTTCTTCTTGCGTTCGGCGCGCTCGATGTCGGCCATCGCGGCGCGATAGGCCTCGCCGACTTCCTTGCCGAGCGAAGCGGGCGGTTCGATCTTGGCCTCGACGTAGTCGCCGGTGCGCTCGAGCACGATGAACGAGGCCTCGGGGCTGGCGATGCCGAAGCGCCGCGCGAAGGCCAGGCTGGCCTCGGGATCGGGCCGGTCGGTGGCGTTCAGTTCGCCCAGCCGCTCACGGGCCCACAGCACGCCCAGGCCGTCGTGCCGGCGCGGCTCTCCGGCCGCCGGCGTATAGGTCCGGCTGCGCTCCCCGGCGCTCGCCAGTTTCACGGTCAGCGGGCCGTCGCCCGGCAGTCGTCCAACCAGCCGGATTCGACCGGCGGAGGCGGGAAGCAGCACATAGTCGACCGGCTTGCCGTCGGCGGTCTCGACCGCGACCACCCGCGGCGCCTCCCGCGTCAGGCGCTCGACCAGCTGTTCGACGGGCGCTGTGGTCAGGTCCAGGTGCTCGCCGCCGGCTCGGGCGGCCATGGCGCGCAGCCAGGCGCGGTTGGCGTCGGCCGCGCTGGACACGGTGAACACCGGACAGTCCAGCGTTCCCGGGCCATAGCCGTCGACGTTGAAGACTCCGTCGGAGACGACGACACAGGCGTCGGCGGGCGTGAGGTCGGGCCGGCTCGTCGCGGTCTTCCAGGAGCTGGCGCCGGCATAGTCGACGCCGTCGACCAAGGCCGACATCGCCGCGACCACGTCGCCTTCGTCCAGGTAGTCGCGCGTCGTGCCGCCCGCGTTGAACTGGACGATCTCGATACTCTTCGGCTTCGCCCTGCGCAGCCAGGCTTCCAGCAGCGCTCGTTCGGCCTTCACGTCATCGTCGCGGCGCGACAGCGACCGGTCCCAGTAGACCCGCACATGCTCGGTCGGCAGGCCGCCGGTCACGGTCCGCACGGTGTCGTCGATCTCGAAGAAGGCGTCGCCGTCGTGATGGCGGCTGGTCAGGATGGCCGCGGCGCGCTTCACCGGCCCGATGGTCAGGGCCCCGCTCAGCTTGATGTCGCGCGCGGTCGCGGCCGCGCCGCCGGCCTGGACCTTCAGCCCCGCCGGTCCGGTGATCGCCGGCACCGCCGCCAGGTCGTCGCCGGTCACCGAGATGCTCAGCGATCCGACGGCCTTCCCGGTCTCCAGCGGCAGCACGAACGGTGTGTCGGCGCTCAGCGCGGTGACGAAAGCGATGCGGATGGTGCGGCCCTTGCCGGCCATGATCGGGAAAACGCGTGTGCGGAAGGCTCCGGCCCGGTCAACGGTCGCCAGCCCCGGATCGATGCCCCGCCGCACCTGCGCCTCGTAGGCCAGCCTGGCCTCGCGCTCGGCGACCAGCACGCCGTCGACCATGACGCCGTTGATGTCCAGCGCGTAGCCGGTGACGGTCGAGCCGACGGGCAGGTCCAGGGTGAAGTCGCCTTCGACGTTGCGCGCGGACGGATTGTCGAAATGCACCGTCGCGACGCTGTAGGCGACGCCCCCGCTGATGTGGACCTTCAGGTCGAACTCGCCGATGCGCAGCTGCTCGGACCGGGGCTGGCCGCCGTCGCTGACGTAGTCGCGGGCCACAAGCTCGGGGTTGGCCGCCGGCGCGGCCACGGTCGGCGTGGCCGCGGCAAGCCCCAGCACGAGGCCGAGAAGACCCAGGATACGCATGCTCCACCCCACGACATGTTCTTGCCGGGCAATAGGACACGGCCTCCCTCCGCCCGCAATCATCCGTCTGGGGGAGCGCCCCGGACGACTCTTCGTCGCGCCGCTGGCTTCGTTCTGCCTTTGTTAACCAACTGGGGAGCAACCATCGCGACATACACGTATAGCGTGTATCTGGAAGGGCCGCGGTTTTTGGGGAAGGGAAGCTGCGATGAATCTGTTCGGTAGCCGCCGCAAAGGCGACGAAGCCAGGGACGCCGAGCGCCTCCGGGACCTGGAGGCCAAGGTGGCCGCCATGGATCGCTCGCAGGCGGTCATCGAGTTCAATCTCGACGGAACGGTCATCGTCGCCAACCAGAATTTCCTGGCGACCCTCGGCTATTCGCTCTCGGAGATCGAGGGCAAGCATCACAGCATGTTCTGCCCGCCGGAGTACGCCCAGTCCCAGGAATACCGCGACTTCTGGCGCCAGCTGAACAAAGGCGAGTTCTTCGCCAGCAAGTACAAGCGGATCGGCAAGGGCGGTCGCGAGATCTGGATCCAGGCCTCCTACAACCCGGTGATCGGGCCTGACGGCAGGCCGTACAAGGTCATCAAGTTCGCCACCGACATCACCGCCATCGAGCTGGAGCGCGAGGAGAACGACCGCCGGCGCGGCAGCGAAGAAGAACAGCAACTGGTGGTCAGCAGCATCGCCGAAGGCCTCGGCCGGCTGGCGAAGGGCGATCTGACCGCCCGCATCGACGCCGAGCTGGCCGGCGCCTACCGCCAGCTGAAGGACGACTTCAACGAGGCGGTCGGCAGCCTGCGCGCGGCGATGGGTTCGATCAGCGAGGCCACCGGCGCGATCACGGCCGGTTCCAACGAGATCTCCGGCGCCTCCGACGACCTGTCGAAGCGCACCGAGCAGCAGGCCGCCAGCCTGGAGGAAACCTCCGCCGCGCTGGACGAGATCACGGCCACCGTCCGCAAGACGGCCGAGGGCGCCAAGCAGGCCTCCGACACCGTGACCACGGCCCGTGAGGACGCCGAACGGTCGGGCGAGGTGGTCCGCAACGCGGTCGCAGCCATGGGCGAGATCGAGAACTCGTCCAAGCAGATCAGCCAGATCATCGGCGTGATCGACGAGATCGCCTTCCAGACCAACCTCCTGGCCCTGAACGCCGGGGTCGAGGCCGCCCGCGCCGGCGACGCCGGCCGCGGGTTCGCGGTGGTGGCCTCGGAGGTCCGGGCGCTCGCCCAGCGCTCTGCCGAAGCCGCCAAGGAGATCAAGACGCTGATCTCGGCCTCCAGCCAGCAGGTCGCCCAGGGCGTCCAGATGGTCGGCCAGACAGGTGAGGCCCTGGTGGCCATCGTCACCCGGGTCGCCGAAATCCACGGCCTGGTGAAGGAGATCAGCGCCTCGGCCCAGGAACAGGCCACGGGCCTCGGCCAGGTGAACACCGCCGTCAACCAGATGGACCAGATGACCCAGCAGAACGCCGCCATGGTCGAGCAATCGACCGCCGCCGCCCGTTCGCTGAAGTCGGAAGCCAACGAACTCGGCAGCCTGGTCGGCCGCTTCCGGGTGGGCGACCAGCCGGCGGCCTACCGCGCTCCGGTCCGCCTCGCCGCCTCGTCTCCGGCTCCGGTGCACGAGGACGACAACCCCGTCCATGCCGCCCGCTCGCGTCTGGCCGCCTATGCCCGCAACGGCCACGCGGCCGCTCCGGCGGCGGCGGTCGGCCAGGACTGGGCGGAGTTCTAGAGGCGACCATGACCGAGATCGTCGAAGACCCCGCCGAGACACTGGAGCTCATCTCGTTCGAGATCGGCGATCAGGAGTTCTGCATCGACATCCGCACCGTGCGCGAAATCCGCGGCTGGACCAT
>JBIICO010000115.1:0-10259 GCA_044238855.1 Caulobacter sp. | reverse complement strand
CGCCCAGGATCGCGGGCAGGCGAGGACTGTTGCCCGCGCCCAGGCCCGGCGACCACGACCCGGTCGAGATCTTGCCGCGCAGGATCAGCGGCGCCGTCGCGCCCACCGACAGCGCCTTGACCGGCCGGCCGTTGGTCGCCGCCAGCGTGCGGTTCAGGAAACCCGACTGCGCGCCGTAGGCCACCGCGCCGCCGCTCTCCAGCACGTCCTGGGCCTCGAAGTGCGAGCGCTGCCGGTCGGGGCTCGCCACGGCCGGCGCGATCCGCGCCTGGCCCTTGAGCGCCAGCCCGTGCACCCCCGCCAGCGACGGGTGCAGGCCGAACGTCCCGTCCAGCTTCAGCGCCGCGTCGGGCGACACCGCGATGCTCCGGCGCAGACCCTCGTAGTCCGCGTCCCCGACCGGCGGCGCGACGGACAGCCCGTCCATCCCGCCGCGCGCGACGACGACGATCAGCTTCTTCTTCGCCAGGTCGCCCTCGGCGTGGGCGCGGCCCATCAGCCCGATGGACAGGCCCAGGCCCCCGGCGGCGGCCAGCAGGCCGCGGCGTGTGGTCGATACGGTCATCGGCGCTGGAACTCCGGAGACATCAACAGAATGGCCAGGGCCTCCTCGCGCGACTCGGCGCGAGCCACGGCGGTTTTCACGGCGGGCGTCAGGCGCGCGCCCAGCGCCCCCTCGGCGACGGCGTTGGTGTCGAGTTCGCCGGCCGTCGCGGCCGCGAAGTCCTCGGACCAGCTCATCCGCTTCACGATCGCGTCAGGCGCGGCCCAGGTGATCGCCTCGTCGGACCAGCCCTTGGGCGAGGGCGCGGCGAACGCCCGCTGGCCCAGGCCCAGCAGCGGCCCGGTCAGATGCTGCGGCGCGCCGGGCTTGCCGCCGACGCTCCGCCAGCTGGAGATCAGGAATTCGTAGGGTGTCTTCAGCTTGGCCGGGGCGGGCGCCCAGGCCTCGGGCGCCTCGACCAGCGCTCTGGCCACGACGGACAGGTCGCCGCCGCTGCCTAGCCAGGCCTTCTCCAGCCGCGCCGTCAGCGCCGGCGGCGGCTCGTCGGCCACGAAGTGCGCGGCGATCTTGCGCGACAGGTGCCGCGCGGTGGCCGGATGGGCGGCCAGATCCGTCAGGACCGCCGCCGCCTGTTCCGCCTCGCCGGCCGGATAGGTCTTTCCCATCACCGTCCGCGCGCCCGGCTCGTGGGCGGCGGTGCGGAACACGAACCGGCCCCACTGCTCCTCGCCGTCCCGGAAGGCGCCGACGCTCCAGCCGGTCAAGGCCCGCGCGAACTCGGTGACGTCGGCCTGGGCATAGCCGCCGCCGACCCCGACGGTGTGCAGCTCCAGGATTTCCCGCGCCAGGTTCTCGTTCAGCCCCACCGGCCGTTTTGACATCGCCCGCCGCCGCGCCAGCACGGCCGCCGCCTCGCTGCTCGGGCCGATCGAGGTCTCCTGGTCGAGATAGATCAGCATGCCCGGATGGGCGGTGGAGGCCTTCAGCAGGTCCTCGAACCGCCCGAACACGTTCGGCCGGATCGCCTCCTGCTCGAACGGCCCGACCACGGTCGAGGTCAGGACTTTCAGCCCGGACACCGTGAAGTGGTTGCACCAGAACAGCGTCCAACGCTCGCGGAAGCCCGCGTGGGTGGTCGCCCCCAGCTGGGCCCTGGCCAGAAAATCCATCGCGGTCCCGTCGCGGACCATCCGGCGATAGGCCTGGCGGAAGTCCTCGGCGGCCTGGACCTTGTCGGCGTCGGCCATGGTCCCGTCGGCGTTGCGGCGGCGGCGCGGGCGGCCCTGCTGGTACTCCCGGAAGGCGGCCAGCCGGTCGGCGGCGGTGTCGGCGCCGGCCTGCGGCTGGTCGGCGCCGGCCGGCCGGATCTGGTCCAGCAGCCAGCCGCGCGGATCGCGCGCCACGTCGGCGATCTCGCCGGGCCGCGCGCCCAGCCCGAAGCGGGTCACGGCGATGGCGGCGGATAGCGTGTCGGAGGGGTAAGCCACTGCGCGTCCTTGAAACTGAGGAGCCGTTCGGTCACTTGAACGCCGCCGGCCCGCGCCTCCGTCGCGCCGGCGGAAGATCGAGGAAGACAGTGAGCGCGAAGAACGACGGCGTCCAGCGTCCCAGGCGGTTCTACAAGGCCGTGACCACCGGCGAGGCCGAAGGCGGCTTCGCCGTCCTGCTCGACGGCCGCACGCCCAGGACCCCGGCCGGCCACAGGCTGGTCCTGCCGACGCAGGCGCTCGCGGATGTCGTCGCCGCCGACTGGGAAGCCCAGGGCGAGGAGATCGACACCGTCCGCATGCCGGCCATGCGTCTGGCCGCCACCGCTATCGACCGCGTCGTCACGGTCCGCGAGGAGGTCGCCGACGAGGTGTCCCGCTACGCCGGCTCGGACCTGGTCTGCTACCGCGCCGAGTCGCCCTCGGGCCTGGTCGAGGCCCAGGCCAGGGCCTGGGATCCGCTGCTGGCCTGGGCGGACGAGCAGCTCGGCCTGACGCTGGAGACCACCGGCGGCATCCTGCATCGGGCCCAGCCGCAGGCGTCGCTGGCCCGCGCCCTGGCGTTGGAGGGCGATCATTTCGCGCTGACGGGCCTCGCCCAAGCCGCCGGCCTGTTCGGCTCGGCCGTGCTCGCCTTCGCGGTCCAGCGCGGCCGCCTGGACGGGCAGGGCGCCCACGACCTCGCCCGCCTCGACGAGGCCTGGCAGGAAGAACGCTGGGGCGTCGACTACGAAGCCGCCGACCGCACCGCCGCCCGGCTGGAGGAGGCGCTGCTGCTGGACAGGTGGTTCGCGGCGCTGCGGTAACTCCTCCGGCGCCGTCCCGGATCGGCCCGCGGCCGTCCGGGACGGCGCCGGAGGAGGTTGGTGAGATTTCCGTAGCGTCAACCTCACGCCACGTCAGCCAAATCAACGCCTTGTCACGCCCCCGTCACCGGATTAACCCGTGCGCAGCTTTGTGAAGGGGAACCTGGCGTGCACCACATCCTGGAAGAGCTCGAGAAGCGGCGCGATCAGGCGCGGGCCGGCGGCGGCGAGAAGCGTGTGGCTTCGCAGCATGCCAAGGGCAAGCTGACGGCGCGCGAGCGGATCGACCTCCTCCTCGACGAAGGCAGCTTCGAGGAGTTCGACATGTTCGTCGAGCACCGCAGCCACGACTTCGGCATGCAGGAGCAGCGCGTCCCCGGCGACGGCGTCGTCACCGGCTGGGGCACGATCAACGGCAAGGTCGTTTACGTCTTCTCCAAGGACTTCACGGTGTTCGGCGGCTCGCTCAGCGGCGCCCACGCCCAGAAGATCGTCAAGGTCCAGCGCCAGGCGATGAAGGTCGGCGCGCCGATCATCGGCCTGTTCGACGCCGGCGGCGCCCGC
Organism: Caulobacter sp.; assembly: GCA_044238855.1. Lineage (GTDB taxonomy): Bacteria > Pseudomonadota > Alphaproteobacteria > Caulobacterales > Caulobacteraceae > Caulobacter. The sequence goes on along the minus strand of JBIICO010000115.1, from coordinate 6,897 downwards.
ATCCAGGAGGGCGTCGACAGCCTCGCCGGCTACGCGGACATCTTCCTCGAGAACGTGCTCGCCTCGGGCGTGGTGCCGCAGATCAGCGTCATCATGGGCCCGTGCGCCGGCGGCGACGTCTATTCGCCCGCGATGACCGACTTCATCTTCATGGTGAAGGACACGAGCTACATGTTCGTGACCGGTCCGGACGTCGTGAAGACCGTGACCAACGAGATCGTCACCGCCGAGGAGCTGGGCGGCGCTCGCGTGCACGCCGGCAAGTCGGGCGTGGCGGAGGGCGCGTTCGAGAACGATCTGGAGGCCCTGACCCAGGTCCGCCGCCTGGTCGACTTCCTGCCGTCCTCGAACCGCTGCAAGTCGCCGATCCGCGACAGCTTCGACGAGGCCGACCGCAACGAGCCCAGCCTCGACACCCTGGTCCCGGCCAACCCGAACAAGCCCTACGACATGAAGGAGCTGATCCTGAAGGTCGTCGACGAGGCGGATTTCTTCGAGATTTCCTCGGATTGGGCCAAGAACATCATCTGCGGCTTCGCCCGCATGGATGGCGAGACGGTCGGCATCGTCGCCAACCAGCCGCAGGTCCTCGCCGGCGTGCTGGACATCGACTCGAGCCGCAAGGCCGCGCGCTTCGTGCGCTTCTGCGACGCCTTCAATATCCCGATCGTCACCCTGGTCGACGTCCCGGGCTTCATGCCGGGCACCAAGCAGGAGTACGGCGCGCTGATCAAACACGGCGCCAAGCTGCTGTTCGCCTACGCCGAGGCCACGGTGCCCAAGGTCACGCTGATCACCCGGAAGGCCTACGGCGGCGCCTACGACGTCATGAGCTCCAAGCACCTGCGTGGCGACGTCAACTACGCTTGGCCGACCGCCGAGATCGCGGTCATGGGCGCCAAGGGGGCGGTGGAGATCATCTTCCGCGCCGAGATGAACGACCCGGCCAAGCTCGCCGAGCGCGAGGCGGAGTACAAGGAGCGCTTCGCCAACCCGTTCGTGGCGGCCTCGCGTGGCTACATCGACGACGTGATCATGCCCCACGGCACCCGCCGCCGCATCGTCCGCGCCCTCAAGTCGCTCCGCGGCAAGGAACTGACCAACCCCGCGAAGAAGCACGACAACATCCCGCTCTAGGGACGGGAAGGCCTCCCTTTTTTGTGTGCGCCTCCTCCCGGCAACGCGGCGAGGGAGAGCGGGGCGCGCGTGGTGAGCGGGCCGCGCGGCTCTTGCGATTTCCCCCGTCATCCTCGCGTAAGCGCGGACCCGGGCTTCATGGCCGCGAGTCCGCCTCTGCGCCGGCATCGACGCCTTGGTTCCGCCGCTTCCCTGAGCTCTGGAAAAAGGGCGCGCCCCCAACGGTGCGCGCCCTCCGGCCGTTCGGCGATGCGCCGCCCCGGCCCTAGTCCTTCTTGCCCTTGCCGATCTTCGCCTTCGAGGTCGTGAAGCGGGCCTCGTCGGCGGGCACCAGGGCGAAGCCGCTGGTGATCACGCCCATGCGGAAGGTCATCTCGACGTAGTAGGTCTCGCCTTCCTCGACCTCCATCCGCAGGCGGTCCTCGGCGCGGTTGTCGGCCATCGGGCCGCGAATGTTGAAGTTGTGCACGCCGGCCTCGACTTCGAGTTCGAAGGCGCCGCCGTTGGGCAGGCTGCCCAGGCGCTCGTTTTCCTTGGTCGACTTGCCGTCCTCGCCGGTTTCGACGACGTGGTAGGTGTAGACGGCGCCGGGCAGGCGACCCGGGCGGAAGAAGACGATCTTCCCCTTCTCGGACGCGGCGGCCGCCGGCGTCGGAGCCGCGGCGGCGTCCGGCGCGGCCGGGGTTTCGGCTGGAGCGGCGGGCTCGGCCGGGACCGGCGCTTCAGCCGGAGCCGGGGCTTCCGCGGGCGCCGGCGCGGGTACGGCGACGTCCTGCGCGAAGGCGGCGGCGCCGAGCGACAGCGACAGGGCCAGGCCCGTCGCGACGATGGTGAACTTCCTCATTGTACTTCCCCCTGGGGTACGGTCGTCGCCGGAACGGCGTCGATTTCCATGTCTTCGCCCAGCTTCACGATCGCTCGTGTGCCGGCCGGAATGTCGATATCGCCACCGCGGACGAAGATCGTGGCCAGGCCGACGTAGGGCACCATCAGCATCGCGGTCGCCAGGTCCACGCGGCTCTTGCCGGCCAGCAGCAGCGTCATGCCGCGCACGCGGGTCTGCCGGCCGTTCAGGTCCAGGAACCGGGCCGAGACGACAAGCTTGCCCTGCCGGCCGCTGTGGCCGGCGCCACGGGCGTCGATAATCTCGCCTTCGCCCAGCGCGCCCGCAGGCAGCACGGCCACGCCGTCGACGACGATCGGCGAGGCCAGCCGGATGGCGAAGCGCTCACCAAGCTTGCTGGTGGCGGAGCTGATGCCGTTGACCAGCTCGATCTCGAGCTCGGTCCCCTTGGCCAGTCGCACCTTGCCCGGTGTGGCCGCGATCGGGGCGGCTGGCGCGGCGACGGGTGTCGGCGCGGAGGGCCCGGCGGTCGCCGTCGCGGCCGCGGGTTCGCCCTGCAGCAGCAGGCCGAGGCTCATGAGAGCCGGCAATATGTACATGAATAGTCCCCCTGACGACGTGCTAGCACGCCCTCGACGGAGGCGCCAAGCCGGGGGCTGCCGGCGTGAAAGCGGTCTTCAGGCCGCCGTCAACGCACGGACGCGCCGGAGGCGCTGCCGCCGGCCATGAAGTCGTAGACGTCGGCGGGGCCGGTCACGGCGATGCTGATGCGGTCGTCGTTGATCTGGATCTCACCGCGCGCGATGGGGTGGTTGTTGGCCAGGATCCAGACCTCGTCGTTGATCTTGGCGTCCAGCGGAATGACCGCGCCACGGCCCATGCGCAGAAGTTGCTGCATCGGCAGCGTGGAGCGCCCGAGCAACACGGCGATATCGACGTTGACCGCCTTGACCTGACTCACGGAAACGCTGCCCCTCGCGAAAATCGCACCGACACGCCACATTGGGGTCGTCATGCTTGACCAGCCGTTAAACCGATCGTTCACCACGTTGAAATTCGCCCGCCAGGACGGATTGCCGGCGCAATGGGCGGTGTCCCGCGCGCCGGTCCCTTATCCGCAAGCCGTTGCGGCGATGGAGGCGCGCGCCGCGGCCATCGCCGAGGGGACGGCCGGGGAACTGGTCTGGCTGCTGGAGCACCCGCCGCTCTACACGGCCGGCGTTTCGGCCAAGCCCGCGGACCTGGTTGATTCGGACCGATTCCCCGTCTTCGAGAGCGGCCGGGGCGGGCAGTTCACCTATCACGGCCCCGGCCAGCGGGTGGCCTACGTCATGCTGGACCTGACGAAGCGGGCGCGGGACGTGCGCGCCTTCGTCGCGGCGCTGGAGGCCTGGGTTATCGAGGCGCTGGCCGCCTTCAACGTCAAGGGCGAGCCGCGCGAGGGCCGGGTCGGCGTCTGGGTGGAGCGCAAGGGGCCGGGCTGGTCGCGCGAGGACAAGATCGCCGCCGTCGGGGTCAAGCTGCGCCGCTGGGTCAGCTTCCACGGCGTCAGCCTGAACGTGGAGCCGGACCTGGAACACTTCAGCGGCATCGTCCCCTGCGGCGTCACCGAGCACGGCGTCACCAGCCTGGTGGACCTCGGCCTGCCGGTGACCATGGACGAGGCCGACGCCGCCCTGAAGGCCGCGTTCGAGCAGGTGTTCGGCAAGGTGGTGGAGGAGGAGCCGCCCTGCTGACGGGGACAACGCCGGGGACAGGTCTTCGTGTCCCTTGGGACATGATGACCTGTCCCCTCAACGGCGTCAGACAGCTTTGCGAGGACAGCTGATGATGTCCCCTGCGGGCACACCAAAAGCTGTCCCCAATGGCTAGCCTTTCTGGCAGGCCTTCCAGGCGTTGTAAGGCGCGCGCTCGGTGGAGCGTTCCATGCCGGGGGCGCTGTAGACGAAGTCGCTGTTTTGCTGGGCGGCGTCCTCGTTGAGCCAGACCACGCCGGTGGCCTTGGTCCAGTAGAACTCCTTGTCGTCGCCGGTGCCGCGGGCCAGGCCACACACGTCGCCGCTGGCGGTGACCTTCAGCTTGCGGATGTTGCTGGTCTTGCCCTTGATCAGCATCTTGACGGCGTCGACGGCGGGCTGGGCGCCCTCGGGAACGTCGGCGGCGAAGGCCGGGGCGGTGACAGCGAGGGCGAGAACGGCGGCGAGGGCGATGCGCATGGAAACTCCTGAACGCGAGATTAGGCCTGGGCGGGACGGGTTGGATTGGCGCCGAAGCGGTTGGCGCCCTGTTCGCCGGGCATGACGCCCAATTCGACGACGGCCCACAGGATCACGACGCAGGCGATGAAGTCGATGAAGCCGACGGGCACGGGCCAGGCCACGATCAACGCCAGCACCACGATGGCCGCCAGCCAGCCGGACCGGCCCCGGTCGTGCAGCCGCTTGCTCAGCACGCAGCAGGCGGAGAACAGCAGCCCCGGATAGACGAACCAGCCGGTCAGCCAGTGCAGGGTGGGCCGGTCGGCCGCGCCGCCCTCGTACAGGGCCGCGATGGCGATCAGCACGGCGGCCGCGATGAGGAACGGCCCGCGCGCGACGCGTCCCGTGGAGGAGAAGAACAGCTCCATCCAGTCGATCTGGCCGCTCATGCTGTTGGGGGCTCCGAGTCCGTGGTCCTAAGGCCTTATCTAGGCCACGACGGCGGAATCCGGAAGCGCGGCGGGCGGGGAGGGCGCGAACGTCGGCTTGCGGCGCCCATGCCGGTTGCGCCCCTCGGTGCCCGGCCCGGTGACCAGGCTCAGCACCAGCCACAGTTGACCCAGCAGCGGCGGCATCACGAACAGCAGCATCCAGCCGCTCAGGTTCCGGTCGTGGCAGCGCCGAACGGCGGCCGCCAGGCTGATCCACAGCAGGTTGACGGCGACGACGGCGCCCGCGAGCATCCACCAGGTCTGGCCCCACGGCGTGACCCCGCGCCCGGACTCGTCCCCGGCGCCGGTCAGCACGATGAGCAGGAAGGTCAGCATATAGCCGGCGGTGAACACGCCGATCTGCGTCAGCGCGAACGTCATGCGGCCGCTCCGGCCGCTGAATCGATACAGGTTGAACGCGTCCATGCGCCTGATGCCCCGTAGTCCCGGAACATTAACGCTGTTCCGCCCTTCGGGTTCATGACGAAACGCCGCTCGCCGAACGGAACCCGCTCGCCTGTGGCGCGAGGGCTACACCGATCAGTCGAACAGGCTCGCGGTCGCCTCGCGCTCGACGGAGCGGCTCGGGCCGCCGGCGTCGTACCTGTTTCGGCCCCGGGAGCCCGGGAAGAAACCGTAGTCGATCACGATGTAGAGCCCGATGAGCAGGCCCAGGATCGCGATCAGGCCCGCGGCGGTCGGGTTTCCGGTCGCCACGCCGACCGCGCCCGAAATGAGGAAGAGAGCGTACATGGCGACCCAGAGGCCGATCGACATCGCCGCCGGATAGTTCCGGTCGTGGCCGCGTTTGGTCATGATGGCGAGCGTCGGCCAGATGCTCAGCAGCTGCAGGATCAGCTGGGCAACCCCGCGGACGGGGGCCAGAACCGCGGCGACCTCGGGGCCGACGAAGGCCAGCACCAGCATCGATCCCGCCATCAGGACGCCCCAGATGAGCACCCCGATGCCGATGGACAGCAGCCAGAATTCCGACCGGCTCATGCGGCCGCGAAAGCTGAACAGGCCCTGGATCGCGTTGTCCATGAAATCATCCCCCCGGATTCGAGGGGCGAGCCTAGTGGTCCTAGGCGAACTCGACCAGCACCTCGTCGGCCGCGACGCTGTCGCCGCCCTTGGCGGAGACGCTCTTCACGACGGCTTCCTTCTCGGCGCGGATGATGTTCTGCATCTTCATCGCCTCGATCACGCAGACGACCTCGCCCTCGCGCACGGTCTGGCCGACCTCGACGTCCATGCTGACGATCAGGCCGGGCATCGGCGAGATGATCATCTTGCTGGTGTCGGCCGGCTGCTTCTCGGGCAGCTTGCCGTGCAGCTCGGCCGAGCGCGCGGTCAGCACCAGCACCTTCTGCTTGGCCGCGCGGTGGCGGATCACGAAGCCCTCGGCGGCCGGGGCCACGTTGACGGTGAAGGCCTGGCCGTTCAGCACGCCGCGGAACTGGGCCTTGCCTGGACGCCAGTCGACGGTCTCGAGCGTCAGGGTGCGGTCCTCGCCGATGATGGCGATCGACAGCACGTCGCCGCTCTGGTCGACGGAGACGGCGCGGCTGTCGTGACCGACAAAGACGGTCCAGTCGCGGCGGCCCGGCGCGCCGTTGCGGGTCGCCTGGATGCGGTGCATGGCCACGCCGGCGGCGGTCAGGATGTCGACCTGCCGCGGCGTCGGCGTCGTGCCGCTGAAGCCCTCGGGGAACTCGTCGGCGATGTAGCTGGTCGACAGCTTGCCAGAGCGGAACCGCTCCTGGTCCATGACGGCGGCCAGGAACGGGATGTTCTGGCCCAGGCCCTCGATGTGGAAGTCCTCCAGCGCCCGGCCCATGCCGTCGACGGCCTCCAGGCGCGTCGGCGCCCAGCTGCACAGCTTGGAGATCATCGGGTCGTAGTACATCGAGATCTCGTCGCCCTCGCGGACGCCGGCGTCGTTGCGCACGGTGTAGCCGCCCGCGTTCTCGCCCTCGACCGGCGGCTCGTAGCGCACCAGGCGGCCGATCGACGGCAGGAACTTGCGGTAGGGGTCCTCGGCGTAGATCCGGCTCTCGATGGCCCAGCCGTTGATCTTCAGGTCGTCCTGCTTGAACGCCATGGTCTCGCCGGCCGCGCTGCGCAGCATCTGCTCGACCAGGTCCAGGCCCGTGATCAGCTCGGTGACCGGGTGCTCGACCTGCAGGCGGGTGTTCATTTCCAGGAAGTAGAAGCTCTTGTCCTG
>JBIICO010000320.1:0-2865 GCA_044238855.1 Caulobacter sp. | reverse complement strand
GCCCTTGGGGTCCGGGCCGAACTTGTTGGTCCCCGGCGTGCCGTCGAGCACGGTCAGCACCAGCAGCCAGATGCCGCCGATGAACGGCACGAGGCTGATGAAGATCCACCAGCCGGAACGATCGGTGTCGTGCAGACGCCGCACGGTCACCGCGAGGTTCGGGACCAGCAGGCCGAGCGCGAACAGGATGTAGAGGATCCCGAACACCGAGCCGAACATGCCCGCGCCTTCCGCATCGTTGAAGCCGCCGGTCACGCCGATCAGCACCATCAGGATGACGTAGACGATGATCTGGAAGAGATAGAACAGCCAGTATTCCGAGCGCCGCGCGCGGCCCTGGAAGTCCGCGTACTTCTTCAGCGGTGCAAACATGAGTTCCATGAAGTTCAGCCCCCTGCAGGTCGATCAATGACGGCCCCGCCGCCTGGAATCGTGGGTTGATGGGATAATCCCCCGAACGGCGAGCATAGCGTGGGTATGTGACCCGTCTACCGTCTCGCGCGACGGCTCTTCTGGATCGCCTCGTCGAGCGCCTGCAGGAAGCGGGACCGGTCGTTGCGGTCGAAGGGGCGAGGGCCGCCGGTGATCTCTCCGGTCGAGCGGATGTGCTCCATGATCGACCGTTGGGCCAGGGCCGAGCCGATCGAGTCGGCTGTGAACGGCTGGCCGTTGGGCTTGATCGCCGCCGTGCCGGCCTTCAGCACCCGGTCGGCCAGCGGGATGTCGTTGGTCACCACGACGTCGCCCGGCGCGCACTGTTCGGCGATCCAGTCGTCGGCCACGTCGGGCCCGGCGTCGACGATCACCCGCTCGATCAGCGGCGAGACGGGGATCTGCATGAAGCTGTTGGACACCACGAACGTCTTCAGCCCGTACCGCGCCGCGACCTTGTAGGTCTCGTCCTTCACGGGGCACGCGTCTGCGTCGATGAAGATGCGGATGGGCGTGGCGCTCACGGAAACGGGAACCTTCGGAAGACCATTGTTCGTCGAAGCCGGAACCCGAATCGTGACCGACTCGTTAACGCGGCAGTTCGGACACTAAGGGGAGAACCCCACCATGCCCCACTTCATCAAACGCCTCGTCGCCGACATCGACGCCATTATCTGGATGATGACCTCCAGGGCGGCCTAGGGGGCGGGCGTTGGTGCCGGCTGCAGGGATTGAACCCGCGACCTTCGGTTTACAAAACCGCTGCTCTACCGCTGAGCTAAGCCGGCCCTTGGTTGTTCGCAAACTGCGAACGCGGCTTATGCCGCAGCCCGCGCCGCCGCGCCAGCCCGCCACTTGTTGGCGATCGACCAGATGATGATCCCCGTCGCCACCACCGCGATCAGCAGGGTGCAGACCGCGTTGATCTCCGGCGTGACGCCCAGCCGGACCTGACTGTAGATCCGCATCGGCAGGGTCGTGGCGCCCGGGCCGCTGGTGAAGCTGGCGATGACCAGGTCGTCCAGCGACAGGGTGAAGGCCAGCATCCAGCCTGCGAGCACGGCCGGGAAGATGTTGGGCAGCGTCACCTGCAGGAACGAGCGCGCCGGCGTGCAGCCGAGGTCCTGCGCGGCCTCCTCGAGCGAGCGGTCGAAGGTCACAAGCCGCGAGTGCACCACCACCGCCACATAGGACAGGGTGAACGTCGTGTGGGCCAGCACCACCGTCCAGAAGCCGCGCCCGAAACCGACCGCCACGAACAGCAGCAGCAGCGCCAGGCCCATGATCACCTCGGGCATGACCAGCGGCGCGTAGACCATGCCGGAGAACATCGTCCGTCCCCGGAATCGGCCGCCGCGCACCAGGGCGATGGCGGCCAGCGTGCCCAGCACGGTCGCCGCCGTCGCCGACAGCAGGCCGACGCGGACGGTGATCCAGGCGGCGCCCAGCAACTGGTCGTCCTGCAGCAGCGCCGCGTACCATTTGGTGGAGAACCCGCCCCAGACCGTCACCAGCTTGCTGGCGTTGAACGACCACAGCACCAGCAGCACGATCGGCAGGTACAGGAAGGCGAAGCCGAGCGTCACCGAGGTCAGGTTGAACCAGGAAGGGCCGCGCTTCATCGCCCGGCCTCCAGGGCTCGGGCCTGCTGGCGCTGGTAGAGCACCATCGGGACGACCAGGGTGATCAGCAGGATGATCGCCACGGCGCTGGCGAACGGCCAGTCGCGGTTGGCGAAGAACTCCATCCAGATCGAGCGGCCGATCATCAGCGAGCCGGGGCCGCCGAGCAGGTCGGGGATCACGAACTCGCCGACCATCGGGATGAAGCACAGCAGGCAGCCGGCCACGACGCCCGGAATCGAGAGCGGCCAGGTGATCTGCCAGAAGCTTTTCCACGGCGGCGAGCCGAGGTCGGCGGCGGCCTCGAGCAGCGTGTGATCCTGCCGCTCCAGCGCCGCGTAGAGCGGCAGCACCATGAACGGCAGGTAGCTGTAGACCAGGCCGATCTGCACCGCGGCCGGCGTGTAGAGCAGCGTATGCGGCTCCAGCCCCAGGAGGCCGAGGAAGGCGTTCAGCAGCCCCTCGGGCTTCAGGATCCCGACCCAGGCGTAGACCCGGATCAGGAAGCTGGTCCAGAACGGCAGGATCACCAGCATCACCAGCGTGCCGCGAATTTTCGGGCTGCACTTGGCCATGCCGTAGGCCATCGGATAGCCGACCAGCAGCGCCAGCAGGGTGCCGGTCGCGGCGAACCGGAGGCTGGAAATATAGGCGTCGAAGTAGAACCGGTCGCTGGTCAGCCGGGCGTACATCTCGAGGTCGAGGGCGGCGAAGAACGCCTTCACGCCCTCGACGCCGGCCGACCAGTCGAGCTGCGGCGCATAGGGCGGGATCGCCAGGGCGCTGTCGGACAGCGACAGCTTGAGCACCA
>JBIICO010000114.1:0-10279 GCA_044238855.1 Caulobacter sp. | reverse complement strand
AGCTGGCCGCCGCCGCTGAAGGCTTCCGCCAGCGTGCCGACGCCCAGCGCGTAAGAGGTCGAGTTGTTGTAGCGGCGGATCGCCATGTGGTTGGGGAAGGTCAGGAACAGCGGCCCGCCCGCGCCCGCCGGGGCGATCAGGGTGGTCGGGGCGGCGCGGTCGGCGGCGCTGAACGGCAGGCCGTCCGCGCGGCGGACGCCCTCGGCGGCCCATTCGTCCGGCGTCTTCTTCGGCCCCTCGACCACCGAGAAATCGAAGCCGGCCGGGACCACCACTTCCTTGTGCCAGCTTTCGCCGCGACGCCAGTTGGCCTTGGCCATGTAGTTGCCGGTCGAATAGAGCGCGTCGGCCGTCGAACCCCAGATGTCGCGCGCCCCGTCGCCGTCGCCGTCCACGGCCGTCGAGAGATAGACCGAGGGCAGGAACTGCGTCTGGCCCATGGCGCCCGCCCAGCTGCCCTTCAGGCGCGCGCGGGTGGCCTCGCCCGAGCCGATGATCTTCAGGGCGGCGATCAGCTCGCCCTCCGCCCAGTCGCGGCGACGGCCGTGCCAGGAGAGAGTGGCCAGCGAGCGGACCACGTCCTTGTCGCCCTGGATCTTGCCGAACGCCGACTCCAGCGCCCAGATCGCGAGGATGATGTCACGCGGCGCGCCGTAGCGGTCCTCGATTTGGCCGAGGTACGGCAGGCTGTCGCGATAGCGGCGGCCCAGCGGAATGCGGTCGCCGGCGGTGACGCCCTTCACATAGTCGCCGATCGGCTTGGAGAATTCCGGCTGGCGGCCGTCCGAGGCGGTGACCCCGTCGTCCGGCGTCAGGCCGGCCAGCTCTCGGTCCAGAACCTGGGCCGGGACGCCGGCGTTGCGGGCGCGCTGGTAGAAGCCGCGCATCCAGGCGTCGAAGCCCGGGTCGCCCGAGTCGGCGACCGGCGTGGTTGAGACCGGCGTCGGGCCCACGGGGGGGCGCGATGGGCCGCCGGCCAGCTGCGGCGTCAGCTGCGGATCCGCGCAGCCGGCCAGGGTCAGAACGATGAAAGAGCGACGATCCATGGCGGCAACCTAGCTGCGGCCGGGCGGCCGACTCAATCACAAGCCCGACAGAAGGCTTAACGGGAAGCGGTCCCGCCCAGCGCGCAACGCAGGGCGGGAGCCTGTCGCGGCACATGGTTACGGCCGACCACGGCGAAAACACGGTCACCGCTCAATACCGCGGCGGTCAGCTGGCGATACATCCAGACGTTCCGGAATTCGCTGTCCGCCCGGTTGATGGCGTTGGTGAAAAGGTCTTCGCGCATCGGGTCGAACCATTCCGTCTTCGCCTGACGCCAGTCGGGCGGGCCGGGGAAGTTGCGGGCATAGGCGGCGTCGAGCCAGCCGAGGTCCGCCGTGGTTCCGGTCGGCATCAGGCCCATGGCCGATGCTTTCGTCAGCAGGCTGGAGACGGCCTGGTCCAGGGCCTTGCCCGACAGGCCTTCGCGATCGCGGATGCGCACGGCCTCCCGCACGAAGAAGAAGAGAGCGACATTTTCGCCGCCGAAGCGGCCGATCAGATGCTTCATCTGTTCGGCGGGCGGCGGCTCCAGCGACCGGACCGCCGCTTGCCCTTGCCGGGCCAGGAAGCGGACGTAGGCGGCCTCTCCCCGCGTGCGGATAGTGTCCGGGCCGTCCGCGCCGACGCCACGGTCCGGCCCCTCGTAGAAGACGACCGTCGGCCGGGCGGCGGCATAGGCGGCGTCGATGGCCGCGAACTGCGGGTGGGCCGGGTCGCGCAGGTGCTCGGCGCCGACATAGTCCAGGCTTCCCCCGCCCGGCGCGGCGAGGGTCAGCGACCAGTCCTGGCCGGCCTCCACGCCATAGGGCACCAGCCTGTCCTCGCAGGCGGCGGGAGGTGAAACGGGCGCGGCCGTCTGGGCGGCGGCGAGGAACAGGGCTGCGATCATGGGAGAATCCGGCTTCGAAGACCGGGGGTAGCTCAACGCCTCGCGCCCGCCACGTGAAATCGCGGTAAGCCGAAGCGCGCTCAAAGGCTTGCGGGCGTTGACTCTTCGCCATCGTCCTCGTATAGCCGCCCGCTCTGGAAACAACCGGGTCCGGCCGGCGCTTTATCTTCGCGCCCGCCTCCGCCCGCCAAACGGTAGACTAGGGTCATGAAGGTCAGAAGCTCGCTGAAGTCGCTGAAGAGCCGTCACCGCGACTGCAAGCTCGTGCGTCGCAAGGGCGTCCTGTACGTGATCAACAAGACCGATCCGCGCTTCAAGGCCAAGCAAGGCTAAGCAGCGTGCTCGCTCCCAGGGCCGTTCTCTGGGACGTCGGCAACGTGATCGTGGACTGGAGTCCGCGACGTCTCTACGAAAAGATCTTCCAGGAGCCGGCCGCTTGCGACCGGTTCCTTTCGTCTGTCTGCACCATGGGCTGGCACCTGGAGACGGACCGGGGGACCCAGACCCCCGAGAGCAACACCGCCCGGCTGGTCGCCGAGCATCCCCGGCATGAGACCGAGATCCGCGCCTGGTGGGACCGCTGGGACGAGATGTTCGACGGCGTCATCGGCGAGACGGAAACGGCGATGGAAGCGCTGGCGGCGCGCGGCGTGCCGCAGTTCGCCCTGACCAACATGTCCCATCACGCCTGGCCCGGGGTGCAGGCGATGAGCCCGGCCTTCCGCCATATCCGCGCGGCCGTGGTCTCCGCCGAGGAACAGCTGATCAAGCCGGACCCGGCGATCTATCGCGTGGCGCTGGAGCGCACGGGCCTTGAGCCGCGGGACCTGCTGTTCGTCGACGACTCGGCCGCCAACATCGAAGCGGCGCGGGCGCTGGGCTTCCACGTGCATCACTTCACCGACCCCGCGACCCTTTGGCCGACGCTGGTCGCTCACGGACTGCTTGAGGCGGAACCGGCGACGGTCTAGACCATCGCGCTTCCCGATCATTCCGACCTGTGAGAGCCTCACCCCATGGCCGACGACGCCTCCATCGAAGTCCTCAACTCCACCGCCCAGGGCCAGCTCAAGGCCATTCTGGAGCGGATCGAGCGCCTGGAAGAGGACAAGGCGGCGGTCATGGCCGACCTCAAGGAAGTCTACGCCGAGGCCAAGGGCAACGGCTTCGACGTCAAGATCATCCGCAAGGTTGTGCGCATCCGGAAGACGGACCGCGCCAAGCGCCAGGAAGAAGAGGCGCTGATCGACCTCTACATGTCGGCGATCGGGGAAGTTTGAAGCGCGGCGCGCCAGATCTGAAAGCGCAGGCCAAGCGGGCCGCGCTGAACGCCCTGAAGCGCGCCCGCCGCACGGCCGACAAGGCCGGTATCGAACTCAGCGAATGGGAAGGCGATTTCCTCGGCTCCGTCGAGGATCGCCTCAAGACCTACGGCCGCGCCTTCGGAGATCCCGAGAAGGGCGCGGCCGGCCAGGCGCTCTCCATGATGCAGGCGGTGAAGCTCAGGGAGATCACCGCCAAGGCCAAGGGCGAGAAGAAGCCGATGGGCCGCAAGCCGTTCAGGCGGCGGTCAGACAAGCAGGACTAGTTCGGGTCCGGGACGCCCGGGCAGGGGACTGACAGCATGAACCGTCTTCGCATCTTCACCGTCACCGCTCTGGCCGCCGTGCTGGGCGTCGGCGCGGCGCAACCCGCGCCTTCGCCGGCCGGCGTCTGCCGCGTGCCCGCCGAGGTGGCGCCCGCGCCCGAACTGACCCCGCCCGCCGCCGAGGTGGTCAGCGACGTTCCGACCGCCTTCTATATGCTGGCGATCACCTGGTCGCCGGAGTGGTGCCGCGAGCGGACTGGCGACGCGGCATACGCCTTCCAGTGCGAGCAGAACGACTTCGGCTTCGTGTTGCACGGTCTGTGGCCGAACGGCGCGGGCAAGCGCCACCCGCGGTTCTGCGGCCCGGCCCGGCCGCTCGATACGGCGACGGTGCGCAAGTACGTCTGCATGATTCCCTCGGCCGAGATGCTGCAGCACGAGTGGGCGGCGCATGGCACCTGCGGCTGGTCCGACCCAAAGGCCTACTACAGGCAAGCGGCCAAGCTTTGGACGGCGATCGACGCGCCGGATCTGACCGCGCCGACGATGACCGGCAAGCAAATCCGCGACCGCTTCGTCGCCGCGAACCCGAAGATTCCGCGCGAGGGTGTCTATCTGCGGGTGGTCAGCGGCAACTACCTGCAGGATATCCGGGTCTGCTACGATCTGAAGTACCGTCCGGCGGCGTGCCCCGGCGGGGTCGGTGCGCCGGACGAGGCGAACATCCGCGTCGCGCCGCGCAAGGCGGGCTAACCTTTTCATAACGCCGCTCGGCGAGGTTGAGAGCGGGGCAAAACGCCTCGCGGCCGCGGAAGTGGTCGAACCTCCGAACGCGGGCCCTGTCGTCGATGCCGATGAACAGCATCAATACGAACGTCGGCGCGATGATCGCGCTGCAGAGCCTCAATGCGATCAACGCCGAGCTGTTCACCGTGCAGCGGCGGATCTCCACCGGCCTCAAGATCAGCAGCCCCAAGGACAACGGCGCCATATGGGCCATCGCCCAGAACCAGCGCGCCGACATGAAATCGCTCGACGCTGTGAAGAGCTCGCTGCAGCGCGGGCAGTCCGTGGTCGACGTGGCGATCAATGGCGCCGAGACGATCAGCGACCTGCTCAACCAGATGAAGGAGAAGGCGCTCGCCGCGTCCGATCCGACCCTGACCACCAACGACCGCGCGGCGCTGAGCGAGGACTACGTCGCCCTGCGCAAGCAGATCGACCTGGCGGCCCGCAGCGCCGAGTTCAACGGCGTCAGCCTGATCTCGTCCGGCTCCGGCGGGGTGGTGAAGGCGCTGGCCAACGCCAAGGCGACCGACTTCATCGACGTCGGCCACGTCGACCTTTCGACGACCGGGGGAGCCATCTCCGGCACGCTGGCGAGCCTCACCGCGACGGTGACGGCGGCCAACCTCACCGACATCGACAACGCCATCAAGGCGGTGAACGCGGCGGCGGCGAAGTTCGGCACCGGCGGCAAGGCGCTCGACACCCATCTGACCTTCATCGGCAAGCAGCAGGACACGCTGGAGGCCAGCATCGGCCGCCTGGTCGACGCCGACCTGGCCAAGGAAAGCGCGCGGCTTCAGGCGCTGCAGGTGCAGCAGCAGCTGGCGATCATGGCGCTGGGCATCGCCAACCGGGCGCCCTCGATGTTGCTGCAGCTGTTCCGCTAGGGCGCGTCAGGTCGCGGGCTGCTCGGCCAGCCAGAGGTCGCCGACGATCCTGCCGACGCCATAGCTGACGAGCCGGGCCTTCGGGCAGCGGAGGGCGTTGTTGCCCCGATCGCTGAACTCGTAGGTGTAGCGCGTGCCGGCCTTGGGAATCATGTGCGTCATCTCATGCGCCAGGGTCGTGACCAGAGCGCGCTGCTTCGTGGGGACGCCTGAAATCCAGTCGTCGAAGCGAGAGGGAATTACGGTGACCGAACGTGCGGCCAGGTCGGTGATCGCCGCACCGCCGGTCTTGCCGACCTTCAGCTCAAAGTCGAGGATGCGAGACGGATAGACCGACAGGGCGGCTTCCGCTGTGGTGCTCCGGCCCTGGGCGACGGGCCAGCCGTGGCAGCCGGAAAACCAGTCGGTCTTTCGCCGCACCTCGGCTCTGAAGGCCTCCGAGTGGATAATCCGGCAGGTTTCGGCCAGCGCCGCGTCCGCGGCCGCGCGGCGCTCCGGGGTGAAGTTCGCGAACGTGACGACCGGGCAGCCGGCGCGATCCGGCGCTTCCGCCGCCAACGGCGGTTGCCCGGCGGGCTCCGGCGGCGTGGGTTTGTCGGTCGCGGTGGCGCAGGCGGCCAGAGCGGACACCGCCGCCAGCGCCGACAACAGGCGTGCGTCTATCCTCATGTGAGCTGTTCCCGCCTCGACGGCGAAGAGAGTGTCGGCGAATCGGGGGCCACGCCAGCGGCAATCTCAGCGTGTGGCGATCTCCAGCACCGTCTTTCCGAGCCCCTGGCCGGTCAGCGCGAACTCCAGCGCCTCGGCGTAGGCTTCGAGCGGGAAGGCGCGGCCGACCGGCGGGACCAGCCTGCCCTCCGCGACCCAGTCGAGCAGTTCAGTCAGGTGTTGAGCGGCGCGGGTCGCCTCGAACAGCATGAACTGACGGACGTCGACGCCTGACAGCGCAGCGCCCTTCATCAGGGTCAGGTTGGCGGGCAGGGCCGGGATCGGGCCGCCGACGAAGCCGACCACCAGGTGCCGGCCGCGCCAGCCGAGCGAGCGGAAGGCCAGCTCGAACAGCGGGCCGCAGACCGGGTCGAAGACCACGTCCGGACCCTTGCCGTCGCACAGCGTCTTCAGCCGGTCGCGCCAGCCCTCGGGCGCGGTGTCGATGACGTCGTCCGCGCCCTGCTCCAGGGCGAAGGCGCGCTTCTCCGGCGTCGAGGCGGCGGCGATGACGGTCGCGCCCATGGCCTTGGCGACCTGGATGGCGGCCACGCCCACGCCGCCGGCGGCGCCGAGCACCAGCACCCGCTCGCCCGGCTGGACGTCGGCGCGGTCTTTCAGGCCGTGCAGGGCGGTGATGTAGTTGATCCGAAAGCCGGCCGCCTGGGCGAAGGTCATGGCGTCCGGGATCTTCACCACCGCGCGGGCGTCGGCCAGCGCCAGTTCCTGGAAGCCGCCGAGGGCGTGGGCCATGACCCGGTCGCCGACGGCGAGCCCGGTGACGCCCTCGCCGACCGCCTCGATGGTCCCGCCGGTCTCCTGCCCGGGCGTGTGGGGCAGGGGCGGCTTGACCTGGTAGCGGCCGAGCGAGACCAGCGCGTCGACGTAGCCGACGCCGCAAGCGGCGACGCGGACCAGCACCTGGCCCGGACCGGGCGCGGGCGGATCGACCTCGATCAGGCGGTAGTCGGTAATGGATTCGAGGCTGTCCGCCTGAACGCGTTTCATTGGGACTCCACTCTCATCCGATCATCCCCGCGAAGGCGGGGACCCAAGCTCAATTTCCGATCCGCCGCCGCCCGAGAAGCCCCTCAGACCGCCTGGCTCCCCGCCTTCGCGGGGACCCTCGGTGTAGGGGGCTAAGGCGCCAGCACCATCTTCAGCGCGCCGTCGGCCCGCTTGTCGAAGATGGCGTAGGCTTCCGCGCCGTCGGTCAAGGGCAGGACGTGGCTGATGTACTTCTCCGGCGTCAGGCGGCCAGACTGGATCAGCGGGATCAGCGCCGGCCACTCCTCCGGCACCGAACAGGTGCCGATCCGGAAGGTCAGGCCGGCGGCGAAGGCGCGGGCCATGGGGAAGGCGAACTTGCGGGTCTGGTTCACCCCGATGACCGAGACCGTGCCGCGCCTGGCCGCCAGGCGCAGGGACAGCTCGATGGTGGCGTCGTGGCCGACGGCCTCGACCACCGACTCGATCATCCTGCCCTTCGTCTGTTCACGGATGATCTCGACGGCGTCGGCGGGCTCCAGCGCGATGGCGCCCAGCTCGGCGGCCAGCGCGCGGCGCTCCGGCACCAGATCGATGGCGTAGACGCGGGCCGCGCCCATGACGAAGGCGCTCTGCACCGCCATCAGGCCGATGGGACCCAGGCCGACGACCGCGACCGTCCTGCCGTTGTCGATGTCGGCGTTGCGGGCCCCGAACCAGGCCGTGGCCAGGCTGTCGGTCATCATCAGCGCCTGGTCCGCGGTGATGCCCTCCGGAATGCGGGCGGCATTGAAGTCGGCGGCCGGCACGCGCACCGCCTCGGCCTGGCAGCCCTGCAGCTTGCTGCTGAGGCCATAGCAGCCCGAGGCGCCGTTCTCGCAGTGGATGACGTTGCCGGCCAGGCACGAGGCGCAGGCGCCGCAGCCGACTGCGGCCGAGATCATCACCTTGTCGCCGACCTTCAGCCGATGGACGCCGCGGCCGACCTCCACCACCTCGCCGACCGCCTCATGGCCGACGCAGAAGCCGAGGTCCTCGCTGAAGCCCTCGCCGTGGTAAATGTGCAGGTCGCTGCCGCAGATGGCGCAGCGGTCGACCTTGATGATCGCGTCGCGGGCGTCCTCGATCGAGGGATCGTCCATCGCCTCGCAGCGGATGTCGCGGGCCCCGTAGTAGCGTAGCGCCTTCATCACCGGTCCCTCAGCGCGCGTTCTGGCTGTTGTATTCGCGGATCTTGGACTTCCCGAGCTGGTTCATGTGAACCTCGTCCGGACCGTCCGCGAGGCGCAGGTAACGGTTCAGCGTGAAGAAGTAGGCGACCTGGGTGTCGTCGCTGACGCCCATGCCGCCGTGGACCTGGATGGCGCGGTCGGCGACGGTCTGGGCCATCTGCGGGGCGACCACCTTGATGGCGGCGATCAGGTCCTTGGCGACCTTGTTGCCGTAACGGTCCATCTGGTCGGCCGCCTTGAGGGTCAGCAGGCGGGCCATCTCGATCTCGCAGAAGCTGCGGGCGACGTCCTGGCGGATGCTGCCCTGCTCGCTGAGCTTCTTGCCGAAGGCGACGCGGCTTTCGGCGCGGCGGGACATGATCTCCAGCGAGCGCTGGGCCTGGCCGATCGAGCGCATGCAGTGGTGGATGCGGCCCGGGCCAAGCCGCCCCTGGGCGATCTCGAAGCCGCGGCCCTCGCCGAGGATCAGGTTGGTCTTCGGGACGCGGACGTTCTCGAAGCGCAGCTCCGACTCGCCGCCCGGGGAGTTCATCGAGCCGAACACCGTCTGGTGGCGGACGATGGTCACGCCCGGGGTGTCGCGCGGGACGATGATGGTCGAGTGCTGCAAGTGGCGCGGGTTGTCGAGCAGCGTCTTGCCCATGACCAGGAACAGGTCGCACTTGGGATGGCGCGCGCCGCTGATCCACCACTTGCGGCCGTTCAGCACGTAGTCGTCGCCGTCCGGCAGGATCGTCAGTTCCAGGTTGGTGGCGTCCGAGGAGGCGACCTGCGGCTCGGTCATGACGTAGGCCGAGCGGATCTCGCCGTTCAGCAGCGGCGTCAGCCAGCGGGCCTGCTGCTCGGGCGTGCCGTAGCGGGCCAGAACTTCCATGTTGCCGGTGTCCGGCGCCGAGCAGTTGAAGACCTGCGACGACCACGGCACGCGGCCCATGATCTCGGCCAGCGGGGCGTATTCCAGGTTGGTCAGGCCGGGCGAGAACTCGCCGTACTCGTGCGGCAGGAACAGGTTCCACAGACCCTGGCCCTTCGCGATGGCCTTCAGTTCGTCCATCTTCGGCCATTCCTTCCAGAGGTTGGCCGGGTCGTGCACGAAGTCGTGGAAGTCGTGCTCGTTGGGATAGATGTGCTCGTCCATGAAGGCTTCGATCCGGGCGATCAGGTCCTTCACCTTGTCGGTGTGTTCGAAGTTCATGGGATGCTCTCTCTTTGACTGGGCCCCCGCCTTCGCGGGGATGACGGCTTAGCCGATCCAGCGCAGCGCGCGCTGGAACAGGCCGATGGTCTTTGCGTGAAGGAGGTCGCCGGTGGCCTTCGGGGCCTTGCCCGCGCAGGCACGGGCGTGGGTGCCCTCGAGGATGATGCCGAGCTTGTAGCAGGCCAGCACGGCGTACCAGTCGATGGCCGACAGGTCGCGGGTGGTCCGCTGGCGATAGTGTTCGACCAGTTCGCCCGCGGCCGGGAAGCCGGTCCAGGGCTTCACCGAGATGGAGTCGGCGGCCCCGTCGTTGTTCGTCTCCGGCCAGGTGGCGAGCAGCCAGCCGAGGTCGATCAGCGGGTCGCCGATGGTGGTCAGCTCCCAGTCGACGATCGCGGCCAGCTCCGGCGAGTCGTACCGGTACATGACGTTGGCCAGGTGATAGTCGCCATGGATGATGCCCGGCTGGAAGTCGGCGGGGCGATGGGCGGTCAGCCAGGCCGCCACCTTGTCGACGCCGGGGATCTCCTGGGGACCGGTCCAGCCGGCGAACTCTCCGTAGGAGGCCAGCTGGCCCTTCCAGCGCTCGACCTGGCGTTCCAGGTAGTTGTCCGGCTTGCCGAGGCCGTCGAGGCCGAGCGCCCGGTAGTCCAGCGCGCCGAGGGCGGCGATGCCTTCGACCAGGGCCAGGCCCATGCGGTGGCGGACCTCCTCCGAGCCGGCGTGCAGCGGCGGCAGGCCGGTGGTCGGGTTGAAGCCGTCGACCGGCTCCATCAGGTAGAAGGCCGCGCCGATCACTGTCTCGTCGCCACAGGCCGCGATCAGGCCCGGGTGCGGGACCGGCGTCCCGGCGATGGCGGCCAGCACGCGCGCCTCGCGGCGCATCGTCTCGTTGCTGTTGGCCCGCAGATGCGGCGGCGGGCGGCGCAGGACGTAGGTCCGGCCCGAGCGCTC